>NZ_JBUYEN020000104.1:0-9128 GCF_055229415.2 Bradyrhizobium sp. Leo114
ACGGTGCATCATTCACCGCCGTCACGCAGCTACAGGAGCACATCGATGCCTTCATCCGCGCCTACAATGAAAAAGCACAGCCCTTCGCCTGGACGAAGAAACGAGTCCGCCAAAACGGTTCAAAGGCTGCCGTATCACTCAGCTCTGATTCCGGGTACTAGCTGCCATTCAGAGTCACCTTGCCGATCGCGGTGGATACCTGCGACTGGCCGAGACAATTACAAGCTTTCTTGCACGGCTACGCGCAACCGCGAAGACGTTAGATGTTTCAGAGCGCCAACGTATCGTCCGACTCCTCGTCAAAGAAATCCTGGTCTCCAATGACACAATCGTGATTCGCCACTCGATTCCTGCGCCAAGCGGTTCACCCGCCGGTGGCGGACCGACTTCGCCCCCTGGAGGCGGCCACCCGTCGGTCGGCGACGCAAGTTACCTTTTGCGTACGGGGAGTAGTAAGCCCATCCTGGCGAATCTGTTTCTGCATCATGCGTTCGATATGTGGATGGCGAGAACCTTTCCTCATCCCGTTTGAGCGCTACGCGGATGACGTCATTTGTCACTGCAAGAGCGCCGACGAGGCGCAGGCGTTATGGAGCGCGCTTGCCGACCACTTTGCGGCCTGCGAGTTGGTGCTGCATCCGGAGAAGACGAAGATGGTCTATTGCAAGGATGCGAACCGGCGTGGCGATTTTCCGAACCAGTCGTTCGACTTTCTCGGGTTCTCATTCCGAGCAAGAAAGACGGTATGGCAAGGAACTATCCACGCGCACGGCTTCATGCCCGCGGTAAGTCCAAAAGCGCTGAAGGCCATCAGCCGGACGATCCGGCGCTGGACTCTTCACCATCACAGCGACAAGTCCCTGCAGGATCTGGCCAAGGCCTACAATCCGTACACTCAAGGCTGGATCAACTACTACGGCCCCTTCCATCGGACGCAGTTGCGTCCGACCCTGAAGAGGATCGATGCCTTTGTCATCCCCTGGGCGCGCCGCAAGTTCAAGCGGCTGCGTCGCAAGACCAAAGGGGCACGAGATTGGTTTGAGCGGCTTTGCCGCGCAAATCCGACTCTCCTCGCTCACTGGCTGTCAATCGGCCCTTTAATTGCGAGGTGTTGTCAAGCTGCCATTCTTTGTCTCCAGTGGCACGACGGCAGCGATCACTTCGTCGGAGCTGGTCGGGGTTGCGGAGACGGAGTGATCGCGGGTGACGAGAGAATCGTCAGCCGGAATTGGCCTGAGGCCCGGCCTCTTTAACGGGTCAACTTATTCGCGTTGATGTCGCAGCTGGGGTCATGGTCCTTCCCGACGTAGCGGGCGCCTCATGTTGATGTCCGGATCCGACGCCTCAACGTTTGCAGCGGAGTGCGGACAAGCCGCCGCCAGCCGATTGAACGAGGTCGTCGCGATCACCGTCCACGTGTCCATAGCCGATATCGAAGACGCGTGACCGATTTGCCGCTCGCAGGGCGGATCGTCCAGCTCCTGGTAATCGCTCGCCGCTTCCGCTGCGACGCCGTCCTGTGCGGGCGCCAAATCTTCACTGAGCGCTTCGCCGAGGGGATTCTGGCGCCGTCGGCCCGACCCACGGCGAGGATGGATTCGATCGTTCATCACCTCGGCCTGGCGCTTGGCGGTCGACCGGCGGCAGGCTTCGCAAAGCGGCTGATGTTGCCGGTGAGTAAGGATACGCTGCTGCGCGTGGTCCGACGCCGTCACCGTCCGCCGGCCGACCCGCTCAAGGTCATCGGCACTGATGATTGGGCCTGGCGGCGCAATCACCGATACGCCAGCATCGTCTGCAACCTGGAAAGGCGCCGGATCGTTACCCTGCTGCCAGATCGTGAGCCCGCGACCGCCCAAGCCTGGCTTGCCGGTCATCCCACGATCGCGATCGTTGCCCGGGTCCGCGGCGGGGGATATGGCGAAGCGGCCGCAAAGGCCCTGCCGCACGCGGTACAGGTCGCCGATCGTTGGCATTTGATGGAGAATGCCAGTCGGGCCTTCCTTGACGCCGTCCGAAAATCGATGCGCCAGATCCGCACCGTCATCGGCGCGACCACGATCGATCCCAAGCTGCTCACCGCGGCCGAGCGCCTGCAGTATGACGGATATCTTCGCCGCGAAGAGACCAATGCAACTATCTTGGCTTTGTCGAAAAGCGGAACACCGATCAAGCAGATCGTACGCAAGACTGGCCATAGCAGGAAGCTGGTTCGACAGGTGATCCGTGGCGAACGCCATGATGTCTTCCGGACCCGGCAGAGTTCGCTCGATCATCACCTGCCATGGCTCGACGATCAGTGGGTTGCCGGCCGCCGAAACGGGACTGAACTTTGGCGACGTCTAAGGACGCGCGGCTTCCGAGGCTCTCTTCGTGTTGTCGCAGAATGGGCAACCCGCAGACGGCGGGTACTCGCAATCAACCGATTCGGAGCGCTACCATGAAGCAATACGTCGGGTTGGATGTCTCACAACGGGAAACTTCAGTCTGCGTAATCGACGAAAGTGGACGAGTAACGTTCGAAGGCAAGGCCAAGTCCGAACCTGGAGCATTGACCGAGCTACTTTGCAAGCGTGCGCCAAATGCTGAGCGTATCGGTTTTGAAACTGGAGCGATGGCGAGCTGGCTTTGGCACGAGCTCCGACGCGTTAACCTTCCTGTCGTCTGTGTCGATGCTCGCCACGCACATGCCGTACTCTCGACCCGCTTGAATAAGAGCGATCAGAATGACGCCCGAGGACTGGCCGAGCTGGTCAGGGTCGGCTGGTACCGAGAAGTGAAGGTCAAGAGCGAAGAGAGCCAAAGGACCCGGGCCGTTCTCGTGGCGCGATCTCGTCTGGTCGCAATCCGAAGGGATATCGAAAACCAAGTCCGCAGCATCGTCAAAGAGTACGGCCTGCTGTTCCCAAGAGCTATAGGCCTTCAGTTTCGGAAGCAGGTCAACGACTTGTTGGGTGATGATCACCACCTGCGTTCCGTGGTTGATCCTCTCTTGCTGGTCCATGATCAGGTCTGTCGGCAGCAAAGTAAATAGACGACGAGATTCGGCGGCTCGCAAAAGCGGATGAAACGACGCGCGCCTGATGACGGTCCCGGGCGTGGGCGTCGTAACCGCCCTGACGTTCAGGCACACGGTCGACGGTCCGTCGCGCTTTCGATCTGCGGCGGCCGTTGGAGCCTATCTCGGGCTTACGCCTCGACGCAACCAGTCCGGCGAGATCGATCAGAACGGCCGAATCTCACGCTGGGGCGATCGACTGCTGCGAACTTATCTCTACGAAGCCGCAACTGTCCTGCTCTACCGTACGAAGAAATGGGAATCGGCTGGCCCCGGCTTGTCCGCACTCCGCTGCAAACGTTGAGGCGTCGGATCCGGACATCAACATGAGGCGCCCGCTACCTCGGAAAGGACCATGACCCCAGCTGCGACATCAACGCGAACAAGTTGACCCGTTAAAGAGGCCGGGCCTCAGCCAATTCCGGCTGACGATTCTCTCGTCACCCGCGATCACTCCGTCTCCGCAACCCCGACCAGCTCCGACGAAGTGATCGCTGCCGTCGTGCCACCGGAGACAAAGAATGGCAGCTTAACAACACCTCGCAATTAAAGGGCCGATTGACAGCACTGGCAGCTATGTCATGGCAACGGCCGAACATCGGGAGCCGTATGAATCGAGAGGTTCACGTACGGTTCTGGGAGCGCCCGGAGGTGAAAGCCCTCCGGGCGACTCGACATGGGGTTCCGGAAAGCTGATCGCATGGTGCGCGTTCGCGCCAAACGCCGGTGCACCAGCGATCGTCGGCCACCTGGCAATTTGGCGGTGTATGCCGCGACTCAGGAGGCAGGAGCGCCCTCGGCGCCAAAGGGCTCAATCGTTGGCTCCCGTTGAAGAGTACGTGGGGTGTTGTCCAATCACCTCAGAACCCACTGTCGAGAGACGATCATGGTCACTCGATGCTCCGTGTTGTCGTTTTTCGGCCGTGTCCCGTTGAGGACGCGTATGTCCGGGAGCCGACGCTGTGGCGTAACTATTCCGACAATACAGCGCAAAGCACATGGTTTTCGTTCCTCAAAAAAGCCCCGCGCGAGCGGACTTTGGTGGCACGTCGATTGCTGGGACACGGAAAAGGATCCGCATGACCATGCAATCCAGTCGTCGCCGCAGGAGTTCAAATGAAACTTGCTCGATCCAAACAAGTCAGCGCCATAGCTGTACGGTTGAGTGCGGTCGGTATCGCATGCATTCGCATTAGCCAAAACATCTGCCTCTCGTCGACAATCTGTAGTCGTCTCCGTGTACCACCGAGCGCATCGCGACCTGCGAACGGAGCTGCAGCGAGTGGGGCGCGAATGCAGCTCGCTGATTGAAACGCGCCGCTTCAGTAACGAGCAAGACGAGATTGATGTGGTACGGCCGCGGCTGCCAGCGCGGCTTTCCTACACGAAAGCTAATGGAGTCCCCAACAGATGAACGCGCCCAGCTATTCCGAAGCCCTGGAATTTGCGATCGACCGCTCGTACGAGATCAATCTCGACATGTTGAGATCGCGAAATCTGCACCTGGACGCGCACAACGACTATCTCGTCGGCACATATCCTCCTCTCAAGGCAATGGGTGACCTGGATGCCGAAAGATTGTTGACTCAGGTCGCCTCGTCAATTGACCTCTATTTTCATATCCCATTCTGTAATCAGTATTGCACGTTTTGCCACTTCGCCAAGGAAATCAATCCATCTTCCGAGCGAGTGGAACGCTATTTGGCGGCCTTAAATAAAGAAATGACTTGGTCGGGCGCGGCGCTTGCTGGGAGAGCTGTTGAGACTGCGTTTTTTGGAGGGGGCACTCCCTCATTTTTGACGAACCATCAACTCAAAACGCTATTTGCCATGGTTAACGAGCGCTTTGATTTGTCGAAGTCAGAAGTAAGTTTTGAGTTGCATCCCTCGCTTGTGAAGCATGCGGACGCCGCGGATCGCATCTCGACTCTACTTAGAGGCGGAGTAAACCGCTTCGTACTGGGCGTTCAAAGTCTAGATCGGGATATTTTGCGTATATTGAACCGCGGGCACGGTCTGGAGGAGGTGATACAACTCGTGACATTGCTGAACGAGATGGGCGTTGAGAATCTATCGCTTGACCTCATGTATGGGCTGCCGCAGCAAACGCTTCGGAGCTGGTACGACTCAATAATCGGGCTGTTGGACATTGGAATAGAGAAGTTCAACGTATTCCCGTTGATGTTTAAATTGACTGACCCCGTGGCCCGCCATTTGGCTATGGGACGCTATCAATTCGCCGGGGCCAAGGAGCGCATTATAATGCACTTCATGGCGGAGCACATCCTCACGAAGCTCGGTTATCGCTATGGACCAATTTTCTATTGGACTAAGAGGTCGCAGCCGCACTCCGTTCAACAAAGCCGTAAATACGATTCCTGGAACGACAATAATCTCGTCCCGTTTGGGGTGGGTGGATTTGGCTACATGAGCCAGTGCCAGTTCTACAACGAGGCAGATCTAGATCGCTATCTACGTAGGGTCGAAGCCGGCGAGAAACCAGTGTGGAAGGGGGTTGTACTGTCCCAGGACGACCTCATGCGCCGAACATTAATGTTTGCCTTGCGAAGCAGCGGAGTGCTGCTCTCCCGCTTCGAGCGCGAATTTGGAGTATCGCTAGAAGAATACTTTTTCGGCGAGCTTGAAATCTTAAGGGAGGCAGGCCTCGTTCGCATTTCAAACGATGGCGTGCTTTCGTTAACCGACGCCGGAATTATCAACTCGGGCGCTGTATCGTTGCTATTTTTCTCTGAGAATGTACTTGAGCGGGTCGCGTACAACGATAGCAGGATAACAGACAAACAAACGGATCTAATCGAAAAGCACGACTACTCGCCCGCCGCAAGATATGGGTCGAGTGCAGAAATGCAAGCTGTTTTTCGATGAAGTGGGGGAGCGCTCGTCTATGGTCGCTACGTTGTCCTTTTCCACTCCGGAACAGCAGCGCCGTCGGGCGCGGCAGATATTTTCTCATGGGTCCGATAGCTTCGATCGCGGGCAACGGAAACGGCCGCTTGGGCTTGTCAGCAATGTTGTCGCCGATCAACTGCCGCACTTCATTGCCGAGATCAAAGGCAGTGAACGGCCAGATGAAGCGGTCAAGGCTCTTGGAAGTAGCATTAATGCGATGATTGCATCGGCTGACCATGATGGACAGCTGCTGAAGTTGCCGGATCCCGACTTCGCCGTCGCTAAGACAGACGTCCAATATCTCGTCAATTGTGCTTATCAGATGTCGGCGTTTGCCGGCCTTGATCCAGTGCAGGCGGAGTTGACGGTGGGAGAGGCGCTGAGCCGTCTCGCCCGCTTAAGCTGCCAGCGACAGCCTAGCATTGAGGTTCTCTCCTATGAAGATATGATCCTGACGAATCCAGTGCAGAGCGATCCTCGCATATATTGCCTTGGCGCCGCCGGGGTCGAGGAGCGAGACTTTTGCTTGGGTCATCAACTCATCGAGAGCGAGCTAAAATTGGCAATCGCAGCTCTACTTGAATTGCGTGATGCGGCTGACGCGGACGCTCATCAATGTCTTGCGCTATGCTTGGAACGCCTTGAGTCAGCGAACTATGTTCTGGCCCGATTTTTTGAACATATGTCGCCCGACCTATTTAGCCAATTTCGTGTGTTTTACGGAAAAAACCCTTACAAGAATAGGCTTGGCCCAAGCGGTCGGTTTTCTGCCCGGGTCGTGGCGGTCTCGGTGCTACTGGTCGGCGAAGAACTCTTTCAGCAGAAGCCGCAATACTATAGGGATTTGTATCGGCTGTCCGAATACTATCCACAGGGAGACATTCACGAGGTATTCCGCTGGTTGTCACCAGATGACAAAGGCGCGGAGCCCACGCCAAGTTGGCTGGAAGGGAAAGCGGACTTTCCTGGGTTTGCAACCATTTCGCCCGTCATCGAACGCTATGGTGGAGAAGTCCGAAGGCTGCGCGCTTCGTGTGTTTGTGCGCTGGAACAGTTTACCCGGATGCACCGTACTACGGCTTTGAAATATACGGTTGAACCGGGTCGTCCAATTGTCGGAGTCGAGGCTTCGGAAAGTGTTGAGGCTGTCCTTTCACAGCGGCTGTTAACGGCGGCGCGATAGCCGGCGGTATTTGGCTAGCTAAAACATGTAGTGATGCTGAGAGGCGCAGGCATCCGACACGGGTCCAAAGGTGGCGTTCGATGTCTCAGGACGAAGTGATGTTTCGTCAATTTGAGTCAGGAGATACTGATGATGTGTGGCATCTGCATAGACGCGCATCGGAGGCGGTTGGTGTGTGTGGCCCGGAAGGAGCGTGGGAGGATGATTTACGAAACATTGGAGAAATATACATCGCGTCAGGCGGAGACTTCGTAGTTGCGCATATTGGTTCCAAGCTCGTTGCCATGGGTGGATTGAAGCTTATTGACGATGACGTCGCAGAGCTGAAGCGTATGCGAGTCGATCCTGCCTTTCGACGGCGAGGGCTTGGGACGAGGATTCTTAGTGAATTGGAAACGCGAGCCGCCGCCCTGGGATTCAAGCGGATAGTACTCGACACGACAAAGATCCAAGTAGGGGCTCAAAGACTTTATGAGGCCGCTGGCTACGTTCGCCGTAAGGAAGGGATGTTGCACGGATATGAAGTGATCTTCTACGATAAGCGGCTTGTCGGCCGGGATGAGCCACGTCACATAATCAACGAGGTTGTGGGCCTGGAGAATCCACGCTAGCCCTGTAGGGACCTGGCGTCGTGAAAGGCTGAAGCAGGTGAAGGCGCTGGAGTTCGGCTCGCGTCGACTGAGGAGAAGCGCGGGCGCCGCGGAAGCGGTTTCGTCGTCCGTGAAGAAGCTCCCAAGTCATTGAGCGGGAGTCGAATTTTGGATCGGAGCGAGGTTCGGGATTGCAAGCTTTTTGGATTTGAAGGCCCGAAAGCTTGCAATTTGATTTTTGGGATTCCGTCGAATCGCGTGTCGTGATTCCGTGGTCGCAACGGAGGGGACGATGCGACCCAAGGAACGACGGGACAGCGGACAGGCCGACCTTCTGCGCTCGCGGCTGGACGCGATCATCGACATGAACCATGCGCTGGTGCAGCTGGCGCGGACGATCGACTGGGCATTCCTCGAGCAGAAGTTCGGCGCGGTCTATGAGGACAAGCCGGGCCGGCCGCCGCTGCCGACCCGGCTGATGGCGGGGTTGGCGATCCTCAAGCACAGCTACGACCTCTCCGATGAGTTGCTGTGCGAACGCTGGGTGGAGAACCCCTATTACCAGTTCTTCTGCGGCGAGAAGTTCTTCCAGCACCGCCTGGTGTTCGACCGCTCCTCGCTGACCCGCTGGCGCCAGCGCATGGGCGAGGAGAAGCTGCAGGCCTTGCTGCAGGAGAGCCTTGCGGTTGCGACCAAGACCAAGGCGCTCAAACCGTCCGATCTCAACCGGGTCTTCGTCGACACCACGGTGCGGCCCAAGAACGTGATGTTCCCGACCGACGCGCGGCTTCTCAACCGCGCCCGCGTGTCAATGCCGCTCCAAATTTCCCCAGATGTGCCGAAGTAAAATTCCCCAGGTGGGCGGTACCCCGGTGATCAGCCGGCTGGCTGGTGATCGTTGGCTCCATGTTTGAGTGGTCGACCGCGGCGGCGCGGCGGCTGTGCCGGGATTGGCGAGTTGATGGAGGCCTTGGAACGGACGTGCTCGGGCATGAGATCGGCATGCTGTCGCAGGCGGTAGCTTGATCCTTCGATCTGGACGACGACCGCATTGTGAAGTAGCCGATCGAGCAGCGCCGTGGCCACCACCGGGTCGCCAAAGACCTCACCCCATTCGGCGAAGCCGCGATTGGAGGTGAGGATCATGGCGCCACGCTCGTAGCGAGCGTTGACGAGCTGGAAGAACAGATTGCCGCCGCCGGGGATGACGGGCAGGTATCCGATTTCGTCGACAATCAGCAACGAGGTCCGGCACAGCGGGCGAATCCGCTCGCGCAATTGCCCCTCCCGCTCGGCCTTGGTCAGAGCGCCGATGATGTCGGCAAGACTTGCAAAATAGACGCTGCGGCCGGCCTTCACGGCCTCCACGCCCAGCGCCGTGGCGAGA
>NZ_JBUYEN020000105.1:0-8468 GCF_055229415.2 Bradyrhizobium sp. Leo114
CGAAATGTACGAAAATAATCCGCCCTGATCCGAAAAAGCGCCCCGCATGCGAACCCCCGACGATCCATGATCGATATAGAATCATCAATCGCAGCCCCTGACGAGGGCTTTTTCAGCAGACTGCTAGAGGTTAGCATGCAAATTACCTAAGCGCTCCAGCCCCTGCTCAATGAGAGATATTGGAAGATAGCTGAAACACAGGCGCACGTGACGGCCACTTCGTGGGCCATAGTTGCGACCATTTATAAGGTGCACGTCGTGCTCGCGGCTCGCAGCTTCAATAAACATCTCCGGATCCGTACCCGCGGTAAGCCGTACCCAGAACGAGAAGCCCCCGCTTGGCACCGTATATTCCGGCTCGCAAATCCGGCTGCGCTGCAACAACCTATGCACGCTGTCTCGCTTCGCTTGGTAGTGCTCGCGTAAGCGTGTTATGTGCGCGTCAAGAGCGCTCGATTGCAACAACCCCAAAACGACATTACTCAAAACCGGACTTACGCCGCCGTCGGGTTTGAGGTGCGCAAGCCTGTTGATGATGTCGGACTCCGCAAGCACCCAGCCTACCCGTAGCCCCGGTCCGGCAACTTTTGAGATGCTATGGACATTGATCACGTTGTTGCCTGGCGCCAGCCAATGCACTGGACCGTTATAGGGCAACTCAGCATAGACAAGATCCTGCACCAAGAGAGCGCCACTGCGGGCTAGCAGGCCCGCCAACTTGGCCACATAGTCGCACGACATCTGGCGCCCGGTTGGATTATGAAATGCTGGCATCGTGTAGAAAAGCTTCACCCGGGCATTGGTCTGCAGCATTGCCTCGACTTCGTTCAGATCCACTCCCTCTGCGGCCAGACCTAGCTGGACCACGGTTGCACCCGCGATCGAAAACGTACGCAGTGCGCCCAAGTAGGAGGGGTCCTCCGTCAGGACCACGTCACCGGGGTCAATCCAGCCATCGGCAAGCAATTGTAAAGCCTGTGAAGCACCACCCGTAAGCATAACTTGGTTATGCCGCACGCCGTACCTCAGTGCGAGCTTTGTACGAAGTTCGGGCAAACCCGCCGCATCCGTATACTGCGGCAGATCGGCGGGAGCGACACCTGTACCTCCGTCAAACGCGCCTGGCCACGGCAGTTCTGCAAACATCACCGGATCGGCCAGCGCGTGGCCGAAATTGATACCATGTTTCGCAGTTGAGGAGTTGAATGGCGCAAAGCCCTGAGCGACAGCGCTGCGTTTTGAGATGCGCGAATTCATGGCTTCGTCATTCGGATCTTCATGATTGCCAAATCTGTTCTTTGCAAAAGCGCTTATTGTACTCCGCGGCAAAGTTTGCGGGTATTGGCGCGCTGAAACGGGGAAAGTCCACCGACGTCTTTGGCTGGGCTGCTACGGCTGATGTCTCGAGGGACGGCCGCCACGCACCGCCAAAGTAGTGCTGGCCGTAGCCCATCGCTAGCTCAGGTACTACGGGATAGAGTAGGCTCAGGAACAGCGAGATCTGCGCAGCATTCCATGTCCAACCGTCTGCATGTGCAAAGCCAGCTAGCTCGAAGTACTTGTCGATGATATCAAGCGCATCCCAGAAACGCAGTGTGGTGACCGCATCGGCGTAATCTTCAGCGAAGCGGCGGAAATTCGGGGACAGTTCGGTGCTCTCTACTGTGCGTGCGTTTTCTGCATACCGGCGTAACGCATCTTCCCAGACCCGAATGCGTGAGGCTGCCGAGATGAGCCCGTCGAGATCAAAATCGTTTGCGTCGGTTCCAAACGGCTTGGCCACTCGCGCCAGTGCATAACGGAGTACGTTTGGCCCCACCTCGCGCGCCACTTCATCGGCCCAAAGAGCATGATCACGACTGGTGGAAAACTTTTCGCCTTCCAGCTTGTAGAAATCCTGGACGGAGTGATTTTTGGGAATTGGGTAGCCGCGCGCGAGCAGAGCGCCGGCCACACCTAGCGTGTAATAGAAGCGGTTATCTTGCCCCATGAAGAAAAGAAGCTCGGTGTTCTGGTCGTGCAACGTCGCGTTTGCGTCCAGACCGGCGCGGGCGCATTGCTCGCGAATTCCGGTGTCGAAGCACCAGAGGCCCTCAAACCATGTAAGCAGCGTTTGGCCGATCAGAGAGTCAGGCTGTTTTACCTCCACACCGTGCCTGAAATGGCGGGTCATCGGCAAGCCGCGCACCTCCCGGTGTAGCCAAGCGCGCGCCTTGGCGCGTATCGGCTCGGGCCATGTGCTTTCTCCAATGGCTTCGTGCAGTGGGCGAGCGAGACGTGGCATGTCGAACACGGCCTGCGTGATGGGTCTTAGCACAAGATCGCGGCCGCAGGTGACGTGCCGTGCGTCACGGATTGTGTCGTGCTGAAGAGCCAGCCCGCAGTTCTCACACAGATTGCTGTCGCAAGGCGATGAGCAAGCCGGGCAACGGCCAGTTGCGAGCGAGTCCGTAACGAGCTCATCGCAATGGTCGCAATACAGTTGGACGCCCTGCCGTACGTCGACGTAGCCGGCCCCTTGCAGCTCGCGGAATATAGCTAGCGCATTTTCCTTGTGAATCGCGCTAGATGTGCGCACGAACACATCGGGAGTAATTTGCACGGCGCGCAAACACTGTAAGATCTGGTGAATGTATCGTTCTGCGACCTCGCTAAAGGATTGGCCGAGCTTTCGTGCCGTTTCGAGCGTATATGTGCCGTGCTCGTCTGAGCCAGTGATGTAGTAGGCCCGATGGCCGGTCATGCGTTGAAAGCGGACGAAAATATCAGCGAGTAAATACACGCCGCCGATGTGACCCAGATGTAGTTTGCCGTTAGGGCAAGGCGGCGCGGGACAGACAAAATAGGTGCGCACGTCAATCCCACCAAATCGAGATAAACTTGAGAGCGCTGTCTTGGCTGATATTACGGATAGTGTGCGTCTGATGTGGCGACATGTAACACAAGGTCGTTTCGCTAACCTCACGGACCTGACCGTCGACTTCGAATTCTCCACGACCAGAGATCAGCACCCAAAGTTCGTGCTCCTGATGATCGTGCGGGTCGACCGCATCGCCTGGAGCGAGCTCCACGACTGAAGCGCCAAATGCTGGGCTGAGACCCTCCGGGAGATGCTCCAAAAGGCGCCAGACCAGAACGCCGTATTCGGTTCGCATCAGAGAATGATCGGCCTGCTTCGTGTACACGTTGGTCTTCCTCAAACGTGGCTATCAGTCGCGATAGAATATGCCATTGGGAATCTTCAGGTTTTCAAGATCCGCCACCGCTTCCTCTGGTGGGTTGTAGGCGCGCTTCATGCGGTTGTATTCGGTGCGTGTCGGACCTCCAGTGGATGCGCGCTGGAACACCAAGTGAATCGCACGACGCGACCGATCGCTCTTGTTTGGCAGTGAGTAATGGGGCGCATAATCGTCGAAAATGAAAGCATCGCCAGCCTTCAAGTGCACCGGCTCCCATGTGAAGGTTTCGGCGATCTCCGGGCGAATCACGCCGCCGGCATCCATCGGAAACACTCCTTCCTTATGGCGAGCTGGCGTGAAGAAAAGCCCACCGTTACCCGGGTCCGAGTCGTCCACGGCAATGGATGCAATTGCGTGCACCATGCGTTCGGGTATCTTGTGCGGGATATGATAGATGTCCTGATGTGGGCGGTATCCGCCGCTGTCCGGATACTTGAAGATCAGAAGTTCCTTCAACATCCGTGTTTCCTCATTCAAGAGTGTCTCGACCGCTGTACGAATGCGGCCATCGGCCAGGAGCGCCTCCCGTAGAGGGGCATGGTAGTCTAAGAAGTTCTCGGCCTTGGAGATAATCTTGCGGCTGTCACTCGTCTTCTCGAACCACAACATCCACTTGTCGGAGCTTACATCCCAACGTGCGACTTCCTCAACGAAACGAGAAATCTTGTCGCGCGTGGCTGGATCGAAGAACTGTTCCAATCGAAGATATCCATCCTTATGCCATTTCGATTGTTGTGCCTCAGTCAGCATGTGTGAGCTCCTTCGTAAGATGAGACGGATCAGTTGTGCTTTACCCCAGGCGGCTTGCTAGCACCGCATTAAGAGCGGTCGCGCTCAATAGGCTCAGCAACATCACGTCAGGGCCGAATCCACGGACCAACTGCCCTCCGACCAGGGGAAAGCCGAAGAGCCCGAGGAAGTATGCGAGCGTAAAGATCTGCGAGGTAGTGGGCACGGAGACGCCGTGCTCGCCGGCAAGATTGACGGCTATCGTGTTCAAGGTTGAATAACTTAACCCATAGCCGGCGGCAAAGAGGACGGTGGCCGCGATATAGAGTGAGGTGCTGCCACCATTGAGAAGGAACAACACCAGAGACGCAGCGGTCAGTAGGATGAGCGTGAGCGCCAGTCGCTGTAACGGCAGGCTGCCCATGAGGTGAGCGACCGAGAAGCGTAGTACCACGCTCGTAGCAGTAAAAACGAGAAAGAACAGATCGGAATTCAAGTGACGTGATGCGGAATACGCGCTCTGATATGTGGACAGCCCCGCGAACATGCAGGCTGAAATCGCAATCATGGCGATGGGGAGTGCTGTGCACTTCTGAAGCAGTGTCGTAGTCGCGGCCAGTGTAATTTCGACATCCGGCATCGGCACTGCCGATAGCCTCGACATCGCGCGTCTTGTAAGGTCTACGCAGGCGGCTGCGATCACGCACGCAATCGCAAGCACCGCATAAATCGTGGCCAGCGAACCAGTGTATTTTGCAAGCAAGTGACCAAGTGGAGCCGCTAGGCCGAGCCCAGCCATTTGTGATCCGGATAAGACAGTCAAATACTGAATACGTGCTGAGGGACGTAGATGGCGGATGATCTGCAGCGGTGCCAGAATGAAGAACACTGACCAAGAAGAGCCCACCAGTAATCCTCCACCGTACGCCGCTCGCCCATCGAGGGCAGCGCCGGCAAAGGCCAGCATGGCTAAGGCCATAAATAGCGAGGCGACAGTCAACGTGGGCAATAGGCCTATCCGCTTTGCCAGCCAGCCTGCCAAGCAACAGGAAACGAGAGTGGCAGCCATGCCGCTGGAAATAATAAGACCCGCGGCTCCACTATCCGTTCCGAGCGCATGCATGTAGTCCGGCAATAGAAAGCTAGTGCCGTAAGCTGCTGCAATGATAATGGAGGCAATCAAAAATGGTGCAAAGGCGCGGTAGTCGAGCGTGCCTGAAAGCTGGTCGGCGGCTTTAGCCGTTCCATCCGCAATCCGGCCCCGCAGCCGTGAGGTCGAACCGCCGTTCATATGCTACCCAGTCGGGTTGATGGCATCGCAACCACACCGGCGTCTCGTTCAGACGTGTCCGAAGGTGCGTAAACCTCAATCATCTGCCTGTCGGATGTATTCAAATAGAACGGTCGGCCGAGGAGGCTATTAATAATCAGGCTGTTGCGGTACGCGACCAAAGATAGATTGGCGCTCTGCAATCCGTGCTGCACGCGGCTTTGATTTTGTAGATATATTGGTCCTGGCATGTGCCGACTGAAGCGGACTGCGTAGTCCGGGCCGAGTACGGGCAGGCCGTCTTCCATACACGCGCCTTCGAGGAGGGCCTGCAAGAAGGGCGGCGTACGTGGCTGGAAGCCTGTAGCAAGCACTATACGATCGACGAGGATGCAGCTATTTCGCTGCGTTGCGATCTCATTTAGATCTACTCGCCAGCGCTTGTTGTGGGACGTGACGTCTTTCACGACTACGCTGGACAACACACGAAATCGGTCGGCCAGCGTGCCATCCAGGCTGCGTTCGTACAGCATTTCATATAGGCGGTTGCACAAATCGACAGAAATACCATCGCTCGTAAGCATCTCGCCCTCGACTATGTTCCGGCGTTGCTGAAGCGGTAGAGCGTGAAAGCGACGGCTATAGGCGGGCGTGTAAGCCTCATTCACGAAACTGTTGTCGTCGATGGCAAACAAGTTCGAACGCGACGTTGCCCACGTGATCTGGGTGGATACAGAACGAGTAAGAATATCCTCGATGATCTCAGCCCCGCTCTGACCGCCTCCCACAACGAGCACATGCTCGGCTGCATACGGTAGCTGCCGCTCGAGATAGTCGGCTGCATGGTAGACGGTGTCACATAGCAAAGATCTGGCACAGGCCGGGATCTTGGGCTCTACGCCAACGCCGACAACAACGGCGCGCGCCAAGTATGTGGTTGTATTCGTGCTGATGCGGTAGCCATCCCTAAAAGGAACAACATCCTTGACTTCCTCGGAGAAGCGGAGCGTATTGAGTCGCCCTGCGACCCACCGGTAATACTCAATGAACTCCCGCCGGGACGTTGAAGCATTGCGCTTGTTGACAAAGCTGTAGAGCCGACCATGCAGTGCCAAATAGTTGAGGAATGAATATGGGCTAGTAGGATCGACCAGGGTCACGCAATCCTTGAGCGGCGACACCTGTAGGCGACTGTTCGGCAGCGCAAGGCCTGGATGCCAAAAGAGTGCGTCTCGCTTCTCCAGGAAAAGTGCGCGGAGCGGAGTAGGTTCAATAAGCGCTGCGAGGCTAAGGTTAAATGGGCCGATGCCAATTCCGATGAGGTCCAGCATTTCCATAGAAGTCTCTTTGAGCTCGTGTAAGTTCTTGACGTTGGCGCTCGTGTAAATTTTGCTCGGGTCCGGGCGCGTCGCTTCATTACTGAAGCACGTTTGTGTGACTTGGGATGGGGCAGCGGCTTGGCCCGCAATGGCGCGTCTTGCAAGCCGTCTGCTGAAACCTCTCATTCGTGGGAACACTAAAGTCCGGCTGCGACCATCTTCACCCACCCATCCGGTGGTCTCTGCTCATCAGCAATCGCCGTGCCAGCCACAAAATCTCGACTGCGCCTCGTTGGACGAGAAGAACATGCCCACCTACAGCATTTCGTGCGGAATTGCCCCGGCAGCTCCGTCGGATTTACGACATTGAGGCGGCAATCGGACATCCACATACGGAATACCGAGCGCACGGATCCATGGCTGAGAAACGAACACACTGTGAATGCTCATCTACGCCGACAGTGCTCAAACCATCATGATCTTTCCACGCATTGTCAGCCCTTCAGGCCTCGCAGACCGCTCGTCTGTGGTGTCGCACCAGGAGAGCTGCGTCGCACTACGCGGGCAGCAGACATCTTCGGCTCCGCAATGTTGGCAGTTTCTCAGGTAATGGCGGTGGACAGTTCCGCTTTGGCTGATTGCGGCGGCCTTTTTTGGGCTTAGCCAAGAGGCCGGTGAGCGTAAACAACAAACAGCGCCGCCAAGCGCGAGGAGTTTCTGGTGACGGAGCCTTGCCGACGCGCGCCCGTGCGGGCGATCTTCTGATTGGCTAACGTGCGGCACACACCGGCTTGTGCGCTTTCGAAACGTGAGTAGCCTCAAAGCATGTCCTGTTCTAGTAAAAACCTCCGGCCGCAGCGCGCGACCGGAGGCTTGCGTTGGAACGTTAGCACATCGTTGTCCAGCGTTAACTGCTCCTTGCCAGCGCCGTTAACACGCCAGGTTATGGTCCCCCTGGCATTTTCTTTAAGCCACGCACTCAGCGCACGCAGACGTGTAGCTCGCTTCTGCGCAGACTGCCCGAGCTCCGCAGTCGGGTTTCTAAGGTCCTTCAAGGCTTGGCCGAGCGTGGCCTTGAACCGCCCCGGGTTTGCCGGAGGCTCCAGCTCCTGAGAGGATGGAGCCATGACGAGCAAGACGACGAACAGATTTTCACCCGAGGTCCGGGCCCGTGCGGTTCGGATGGTTCTGGATCACGCGAGCGAGCATCCGTCCCGCTGGGCGGCGGTGACCTCGATTGCGGCCAAGATCGGCTGCACGCCGCAGACGCTGCATGACTGGGTCAAGAAGGCCGAGGTCGACAGCGGGCAGGCGTTCCGACCGACATGGCTGAGAAGCTGAAGGCCCTGGAACGGGAAGAACCGTGAGCTTCGGCACGCCAATGAGATCCTGCGCAAGGCGAGCGCCTATTTTGCGACGGCGGAGCTCGACCGCCGGTCCAAGCCATGATCGCCTTCATCGACGATCACCGTGGGACGTATGGGGTCGAGCCGATCTGCAGGGTCTTGCCGATCGCCCCTTCGACCTACCCCGCTCATGTGGCCAAGCGGCGCGATCCGACCAAGCTGTCGGCGCGCGCCAGGCAGGATGAAATGGACCCGCGGAGCGGGACCGCTTGAACCGGTTTGTTAGTTGGAAACTGACTGCTCCTGATCCCTTTCTATCACGCAGCCAGAGACGCTGTCTGCTGCAGTTGCTGTGGGCATGTGGTCAACGCGGCAGCGTTGTCCACCATGTCCACAGCCTTCGCGGCCTGCATCCGTTCGCGCCAGACCGCCATCGGCGTGCGATAGCCGTGCGCCTGATGAAGGCGACGATCGTTGTAGAAGGCGATCCAGCTTGCGACCCCTGCCTTGGCCTCGCGGCCGTCGGCATAGCCTCTGAGATAGATGTCCTCATGCTTGAGCGACC
>NZ_JBUYEN020000106.1:0-8305 GCF_055229415.2 Bradyrhizobium sp. Leo114
CGCCGTGAGCTCGCGCCGCGCACCCATGCTGATCCGTCCTGCCATCGGCGACACCGATCCGATTCGGTATCGCCGCCCCAACCCTGACGGTCAGTTCTCCGGTAACATTCTTGATGAGGCAATGCGCCCCTAAGGGCTTCCAACGTTGACCCTGCACGACATGAATTTTCCGGCGACGGTTCAAAGGTTTCGATATTATCGGCTGGGGTCAACCTTCGGCGCCGATAGGGGTCAAACAGCGCGCCGAATTACAGCGACAGGCAATCGCGAATTTTTCTGGAATAGGCCGCATTCGATCGGCGGCGGTCGGATGCGCGGCGATGATGTTCCGTAGAGGTTGATTTTCTGCTGACCGAACTTCACCGAAACACGCGGGCACCTTGCCATGGCCCCTGGGGCGGGTTCGTCGCAGCGGTGGTTATCAGCAAAACCTAGTCGGCGATGCTGATGCGAGCATCCGTGATGACCTTGGACCAGCGGTCAACTTCGGATGAAACGAGTTCCTTCAAGTAGGCCCGCGATTGATTTTCGCGTGCAGGAACGACGGCTCCCAGCTTCTCGAGACGATTGACCGTGTCCTGATCGGCCATGGCTTTCTTGTATGCGTCCTCCAGCTTGTCGATGATGTGGGCCGGGACGCCCTTCGGTGCGAAAACCGCCGTCCATGCATCTGCCTGATACGCTTTGAGGCCGCCTTCTTCGGACGTGGCGACGTCGGGCAGGACTTTCGACCTCTGCAAGGACGCGACGACGAAAGCCTTCACCGTGCCTGCCGAGACCTGCGGCGCGACCGTGATGACCTGATCGCAGGAGTAGTCGATCGCTCCGGACATGAGATCGGTCATCAATGGACCATTGCCGCGATAGGGCACTTCAGTTGGTTTGCTGCCGACCAGGATGTTGAGTAGGGCGCAAGTCAGATGGGCGTTCGAGCCGACGCCGGAGTGACCAACCTTGAGGTCCGCGCCTTTCTGCTTCATGAGCGCGATGAACTCCGGAAAGGTGGCGGCGGACAAATCTTTTCGAGCGAAAACGACGATCGGTGCGGACGCGGCGAGACCGATCGGTTCGAAGTCCGTACGTGGATCGTATTTGCGCTTCTCGTACAGCGCGAAAGATGAGGCGTGCGTGCCCATGTGCCCCGTGAGCAAGGTGTAGCCGTCGGGCGCTGCCTTCATCACACGGATCGATCCGGTCGTGCCGCCAGCACCGGCCACGTTCTCAATGATAATGGGCTTTCCCAACTGCTTGCTCATGCCTTCCGAGACGATCCGCGCGATCACGTCCGTGGCGCCGCCGGCGGCGAACGGCACGACCATCGTGATCGGCCGAGTGGGGAAGGAGCTCTCAGCGTAGGTCGCCGATGCCATCACTGAAATCAGAACCGAGAATCCGGCGGTCAGAATCGTCCTAACGATCATTTCTACCTCCCTTCTTTTTTGGTTTCGGCGGGGCGCAAATTGATCGCGTCCCCGCCGACCTTGTCAGGTCACACTAGGATAGGTTCTGGCGGTCAGAACGATTTTCTCGACATGGTCGCATTCGTCACCGGCGATGGCTGGTCCCAGTTGGTTGATCCGGCGCTTCCAGCCGACGTCAGGCGACGGCCCGGATCGCCTCGGGCATGGCTGCGATGGTTGCGCGCGTCATCTCGGCGCACCCCGATCCACCCTTGAGTTCGATGGGGACGTTCCCGGCAGCGAAAGCGGCTTCGATGGCGCGCTCGATCAGACGTGCGCGCAACTCCAATCGCTGGTCCTCGTATTTGTCGGCCAGCCAATCCAACATCATTGCGCCCGAGAGGAACATGGCGCACGGGTTCGCCTTGCCCTGTCCGGCGATATCCGGCGCCGTCCCGTGTGCAGGCTGAAACAGTGCATGGTTATCGCCGATGTCCGCCGAGGGAGCCATTCCCATGCCGCCTACAAGCCCGGCAATGAGATCCGACAGAATGTCGCCGAACATGTTCTCGGTGACGATGACATCGACGGTCCAGGGCGCCTTGACAAGCGTGAGCGCCATCGCATCGACGTAGGCATGGTCGCTCGTGACGGCGGTGTGCGATGCCGCAACTTCGTCGAACACCTTCCGAAAGAAGGCCATCGAGCTGAAGACGTTCGCCTTGTCCACGCAGGTGACGCGCGCTGATCCGCGGCGGTCCTTGCGGCGCTTTGCGAGCCGGAAGGCGTATTCGCTGACGCGCGCCGTCCCCTCGCGGGTGATCCGCATCGTATCCAGGGCCTCGCGATCCTCGATGACGGTACCTGTACCGCGTGCGTAAAAGAGGCCCTCAGTCTGTTCGCGGACGAGAACCAGATCGGTTTGGCGCGATCGGTCGTCGCTCAGGATTTGAGGCAAACCCGGAAACCAGCGTATGGGCCTGATCCCGGCATAGAGGTCGAATTCCATGCGCAGGTCGAGTTGCGGAATGATTTCGGTGCCATCGGGCAAGCGCACGTCCGGCCATCCCATCGCACCGAACAAGATCGCGTCGGCCGAGCGGCATGCGTCGATCGTGGATTTCGGCAATGCATCGCCGCTCTCGAGGTAATATTGCGCTCCCGCATTATGCGTCGTGAGCCGAAGTTTAGGGCCCTCGGCGACGTTCTCGGTTGCCGCGAGCAGTTCGATGCAGGCCGCCGCGACCTCGCGTCCGATGCCGTCGCCCGGAAGAACCGCAATATCGAGCGTGTCGTTGTGTGTCGCCATGTCGAACCTCCATGGTGGTGAATTCAAATCTGGTTCAGGCCCACTCGCGCCAGGAGAGCGAGCAACTCGCGGCCCGCGCGTTGCCTGTGAGACCTGTGAACGTTGTGCGCGGCTTCAGGATCACCTCGGCGGATTGCGTCCACGAGTGCAGAATGTTCTTCGGTCGATGCCGTGGGGATCGCGCGCATCCGTAAGGTCACCATGCGTGCCCGGTGAACTCGATCCATGAAGTTCAGGACCACGGCTTCGAGCTTCCGGTTGCCGCAAAGCGCGAGCAGGGCTTTGTGGAAATCCTCGTCGGCGCAAGCCCATGCGTCGAGATCTCCGGCCAAAAGCGCGCGCTCCATCGACGCCGTCGCGGAGACCAACGGGGCGAGGTCCTGCGTCGATAGTGAACGTTGCGCAGCGAGTCCGGCCGCAGTCGCCTCGAGCGAGGTCAGCACCTCATAGATCTCGCGCATGTCATCCGCAGAGACAGGCAGGACGCGCAGTCCGTGACGGGGAACGACGCGTACCAATTCCTCCTGCTGCAGCTTCATCATTGCCTCGCGCACAGGCGTCCGGCTCATCTTCAAGTGATCGGCAATTTCTTGCTCGGTGGCTTGGAATCCGGCGGGCCACGCGTTGTTGAGGATGAGGACGCGCATCGCCTTGTGCGCCGCATCCGAACGACTTGCGCGGGCCCTAGGCGTTGCGACTGTCGCTGAGTTTCCAGAACGAGGAATCCGGGCCCTCACCTTCGGAGCGGACTTGCCGCGGGTCTCGTGTGTTGTCGGCGCACGGCCGCGGCGTCCTGCTGATGTTCGAGACGAAGCCATTCGAGCCATCCGGTGTCTCTTTACCGTCACATTATGCATGCGATAACGTATACGTAACTGGTGAGTCCGGCAAGCCGCTCGAGGCGGTGGCTCCGGTGCCGGTTGAAACGAGGGCAGGTTTCCGCGAGAAAGCATTCGACGGAGCCTCGACGTTACGAGGCGGTCTCCGCGTCCAAGGAAGCGTCTTCGCCCCAATGGCTCATCTCGATCTCATTTCATTGCGGCTGTTCGCTTCCGTGGTTGAGCACCGCAACATTGCTCAGGCCTCTCGCGCGAACAACATCGCTGCGTCGGCCGTCAGCAAGCGGGTGGCCGATCTCGAAGCACGCTTCGGCGTCGCATTGCTGTATCGGCTTCGCGACGGGATCGAGGTCACGCCGGCGGGCGAAGCGCTTTACAGATACGTGCAGAGCATCTCGCGAATTGCCGAGGACATGGATGCCGAACTGAGCGAGTTCTCGTCAGGCGCGAAAGGCCTGGTTCGGCTGTGGGCCAACACCTCGGCGGTGACCCAGTTTCTTCCGGAAGACCTCGCATCCTATGTGGCTCAGTATCCCGAGGTCCGCATCGATCTGCGCGAGGACACCAGCGACAGGATCGTGCAGGCCGTCGGCCAAGGAACGGCGGATATCGGCGTGATATCCGATCAGATAGACCACTCCTCGATCGAGACCCGTTTGTACCGGCGCGACACCTTGATGGTGATCGTGCCAAAGGGGCACGAGCTCGACGGCCGCGACAGCGTCCGCCTCGGTGAAACCGCGTCTTATCAGCATGTCGGGCTGCAGGCGGGCAGTTCGCTGCAGGCGAAGATCCTGACGGAGGCGAAGACTTCGGACATCGACATCCGGATGCGGGTGCAGGTGTTCGGTTTCGACGGCGTCCGCCGGATGGTCGAGGCCGGGCTTGGGGTCGCCGTCCTGCCGGAAGGAGCGGTATTGCCCTATATCGAGAAGGGCGAATTTGCGGCAATGAACCTCAATGAACCGTGGGCGCAACGCTCGCTGCTGGTGGGATATCGCGAATTCCGGTCGCTACCCGTCGTGGCCCGCGCCATGATCGAATGTTTCGCGCCTGGTGAAGTCCCTAGTCCGTAGCCATCGTGATTGGCGTTGGGCGGCGTTCCCATCCAGTGATGCAACGCTTCTTCCGGAAAAGCTAGGTTCGCCCAAAGGCGATCGTCACCGACGGGATAAGCATGATCGAACGAACCAAAATCGGCTTTGTCGGCCTTGGTCAGATGGGGCGCCACGTGGCGCGTAACCTGATGAAAGGCGGAGATCCGACCATCGTTTGCAACCGTAGTCGCGACACCTTCGCGTCATTCGAGAGGGCCGGGGCGAAAACGACCACCAATTATCTCGATCTAGCCTCCTGTTCGGTCGTCTTCCTGTGTCTGCCTGACACTGCGTCCGTTGACGGCATTCTGCTTGGAAGCAACGGCCTTGCGGCGAACCTCGCACTGGGATCGATCGTCATCGACCTCAGCACGAACTCGCATGCCGCCGCTGTTAATTCCATTCCGAATGGCCGCACCCGCCAAAGTCTTG
Organism: Bradyrhizobium sp. Leo114; assembly: GCF_055229415.2. Taxonomy (NCBI): domain Bacteria; kingdom Pseudomonadati; phylum Pseudomonadota; class Alphaproteobacteria; order Hyphomicrobiales; family Nitrobacteraceae; genus Bradyrhizobium; species Bradyrhizobium sp. Leo114. Next base: position 5,078 of record NZ_JBUYEN020000106.1, read on the forward strand.
CCGATGGCGGTGAAGCTCGGTCTCGATCCCGACCTCGTCGCCGAAGTCGTCAACGGCAGCACGGGCAAAAGCTACGCGTCGGAGGTCTTCGTGCCGAACATTCCCAAGGGCGAGTTTGAGTCGGGCTATCCAATGAAGGCTGCCTATAAGGACATGATCTGCGCCGCCACGTCGTCGGCCGAGCAGCGCATCCCGCTTCCCGTTCTGGCCGCCGCGACTGCCACCTATCAGCAAGCACTGCAGCAGGGACACGGCAAACTCGATAAGGGCGCGATGATCCTTCCGAACGAAAAGCTCCTGCAGGTCGAATTCCGCATGGAGGATTTTCACGCGGCAGGCGGCGTCGGCGCCGTGTTGCGTGAACCGAAGCCGCTCCTGCATCTGGACACGATCGATATCGAAGGCGTCACTCTTGCGGAGCGCCTCGCGGCGTCGCTGGACTGGATTAATCGCTCGGTCATCCCTAGCGCTGATGATCCCGTCTCCGAGGTCGGCGGCCTGATCGCCCTGAAGAGATCGCTTGCACCGGACGGCGCCATCTTCAAGCGTGCAGCAGCATCGCCGGAGCTGTTCGAAATCGAGGGACGCGCGGTGGTATTCACCGGCCTCGAGGATCTCAGCCGCCGGATCGACGATCCCGATCTCGACGTCAAGGCAGACGATATCCTCGTTCTGCAGAATGCCCGTCCGGAGGGAGCGACCATGCCGGAGGCGGGTTATCTTCCGATCCCCGAGAAACTGGCTCGGCAGGGCGTCAAGGACATGGTCCGCATTTCGGATGCCCGCATGTCCAGAACGGCTTTCGGCACGATCGTGCTGCACGTCGCTCCGGAAGCCGCAATCGGCGGCCGTTTGGGTGCCGTTCGCACGGGAGATTGCATCCGGCTCTCGGTCGCGAACAAGAGGATCGCCCTTCCCGTTGACGACATCGAAATCGCGCAGCCGCTGGCGTCCCATCGTCAGCCGAGCGTTCCGAAACGCGGATACGAAGCGCTATATCGTCGAAGCGTATTGCAGGCCCCTCATGGCTGCGATTTCGATTTCCTCGTTGGGGACGTCGAAGGCGGCCAGGACAATCAATCGGAGACGTGCTGATGAACTTCTTCAAGATGTTGCAGACGCGGGAGGCCAATGGTCGGCCCATCCGCGTGGGTCTCATCGGTGCCGGAAAGTTCGGTTCGATGTACCTTGCCCAGGTACTGAAGACGCCGGGCGTTCATCTCGTCGGCATTGCGGACGTCGCTCCGGCACGTGCGATCGAGAACCTCGCCCGGGTCGGTTGGCCGTCCGAACGCCATGCAGCCAAATCGCTCGACGACGCGCTTGGCAATGGAACGACGCACCTGACGGATGATTGGCGCGCGGTCGTGGCCCGCCCCGAGATCGGGATCATCGTCGAATGCACCGGCAATCCGATTGCGGCGATCGAGCACTGCCTCGTGGCGTTCGAACACGGCAAGGACGTGATCAATGTCACGGTGGAAGCCGATGCGTTCTGCGGGCCGATGCTCGCCAAGCGCGCGAAGGCCTCGAATGTCCTCTACAGCCTCGCCTACGGTGACCAGCCCGCGCTTACCTGTGAACTTGTCGATTGGGCACGCGCATGCGGCTTCCCAGTCGTGGCGGCAGGGCGCGGGCATAAATGGCTGCCTGCCTATCGCAAGTCGACCCCGGAGACGGTTTGGGACCATTGGGGCGTCACCGCGGAGCAGGCGGCGCTCGGCGGCATGAACCCGAAGATGTTCAACGCGTTTCTCGACGGCTCCAAGCCTGCGATCGAAAGCGCGGCGATCGCGAATGCGACCGGTCTTGATGCGGCCGATGACGGGCTGAGCTTCCCTCCGGGATCGGTCGATGACATTGCCGCGCTGATGCGGCCCAAGGCCGAAGGCGGCGTGTTGTCGCGCAAGGGACTCGTCGAGGTCGTGTCCAGCCTTCGCCCGGACGGGACGCCGATCCCCAACGATATCCGAAAGGGCGTCTGGGTGAGCTTCGAGGGCGACACCGAATACATCCGGAGATGCTTCAAGGAATATCAGGTGATCACCGATCCGAGCGGTCGCTACATGAGTTCCTACAAGAAGTGGCACCTGATCGGTCTGGAACTGGGCATCTCGGTTGCGTCGATCGGTCTGCGCCGCGAAGCGACCGGCGTGGCCACGGCCTTCAACGCCGATGCTGTCGCGACGGCCAAGCGCGATCTGAAGGCGGGGGAAGTGTTGGACGGCGAGGGCGGTTACACCGTGTTCGGCAAGCTCGTTCCGGCTCGAAAGTCGCTCGCAAGCGGATATCTGCCGCTGGGCTTGGCCCATGGCATCAAGTTGGTCCGCGACATCCGGTCGGACGAGCCGATCGCCTGGCAGGACGTTTCGTGGGACACGAAGTTGCCAGCGTTTGCTCTCCGCAAAGAGCTCGAAGCCACCTTTGCGAGGGCGAGCGCCGCAGAGTAGGCAAAGCCGAAATCTTTCCGGACAATGGATGCCCGAAAGCGGGCCATGACAACCATCACGGCCCGATTGCTGCACATATTCGTGGCGAATGGCGTCGTTGCCGATTCCGTGTGCGGTCGGTATCAATTTTGCCAACGTGGGGTAGCGCGAGGCCTATTTCAAATGGTTGGCCGACCCTGCCAAATAGTGCGCTCCCGGAGGTGGTGATGAGCGCAGCGACAAACTCCACGACATTTCCTGTCATTCGGCTTGCAATACGGGCTCCGACGCAGCTCCGTTCATTCTGCGCCGATCAACCTGGCTTGAAGCAGATCGATTTTCCCGCGGCCGTACATTTGGTGTCTGACGAGCTTGAGGCGCGTGATCTGACCTTCAGTCTGTCCGTTGGACCAGGGCAAAGCGATTGCTGCTCGAACCGCCGCTTCATCTTTCGCGACGCCGCTGGCGAAACGAGACGACGAGGCTGGCGCGGGCGCGCTCGATCCATGGGATGAGGCCCACCTCGATCTTGCGCCGGATCATCAGGTGGAATTCGGCGATGATCTCGCGTGCCTCGACCAGGCTTGGTACGCCGGCCTCGATTGTTATTCGGCGTAGGGTCCGGAGACCGATCGGCGTCTTAAGTGATTGATTGATCTCGCAAGCGTAGGGGCGCATTGCCTCACCAAGGATGTTACCGGAGAACTGACCGTCAGGATTGGGGCGGCGACACCGAATCGGATCGGTGTCGCCGATGGCAGGACGGATCAGCATGGGTGCGCGGCGCGAGCTCACGGCG
>NZ_JBUYEN020000107.1:0-8053 GCF_055229415.2 Bradyrhizobium sp. Leo114
GCCGTTCTCCCAAAATACCACCTCCCCGAAGGTTCGGTGGACATCAATGCCAATTACCCGTCGCATTCGCACCTCCTCTGCCGGACAACGATGGGAGCTGCGGGCGACACGACAACTACGGATTCGCGCTCGCGGCGCAACCGGGCGAGTCGCAGAGGCGGCCAGCTACTAACTCGAGCTCTCGGCTCATCGTGTGCATCGGCCTGCCCGCACTTCGTGCTCCCGGTGCCTCTGTCCCGATGGTCGCACCATACGCCACGATGTAGAACACCGCAGCGGAACGTTGGCACCGAGACATCTCATACCGGTTACCAACCCCATCGAAAGCGTGTTCGCCACCGTGCGGCACCGGACGGTGCACACCAAGGGCTCGTTGTCGCCAACCACCGCCAGGCTGATGGTGTGATCGCCGCATCAAAGACCTGGCGGCGGCTCAAAGGCACAAATCAGTTGCCGAAGGTCATCGCAGGTGTCAGATTCGAAAACGGCATCGAGGTCATCCAAGTGCCGGCAAACCACGCCGCCTGATCGCCTCGTCACCCAAATTCCCGCATAGCTCCAACGCCTCGATCTCGCTCGCGAAGTTTATCGACCGACGTTTTCTCTGCTTCTGACAGAACCCATCAATTCCTCCCGTGCGCGATTGTAAGCATTGTTGATAGAATTGCCGAGCTTGCGTATCCTGCTTAGTCGTTTGAGCGTCTCGGCTCCTCTATCCGCTTGCAGCGCTTGGAACGAGTTCTCAATTGCATCGATGCTAGTGTTCACGTCTGCACTGTACGGCTTCACCATCTTGCTAGATCCCATGCGAGTCCCGAAAAGGCGCTCTCTCCTATCCGCTTCGGCAAGACGGTCGCTCAGATCCTCGTTACCTCTCAACGCATCGTAAAGTGCCGCTTTTTGATCTACCTCCAAGTGTTCGTGTGCCACGACAAGGGTCGAGGCTGCGGCCTGGTGGTCGAACGGATTCGAATAGCCATCCTTAAATAGTTCAATTGTTTGATCAAGAAGACGCCGTCTATTCGCATGATCAAGGGAGCCCAGGTGGCCCGCGATTGCTAGGATGGGGGCAGCATTATTGCTAATGCGAGACAGGTCGAGAATGTGATCAACCGTGGCCGCTTTCCGGCCAGCAGATTGGAACCTAAGTATTGGCGCGACACTGCCGGCCCGACGAGCTGCGTTCCCAGGCTCGTCGTCCGGATACGCTGGGGGCTCGCCGTTATCCGGCTTTGCAGTTTCGTACAAAGCATGGGCAACAGTGCCGATCCGGTTAAGCCGCTTGTGAAACGCCCCAATGGGGTCCGTCTGCACTGCATCTCGTGCGGAGCGGCCGATGAGCTTAATCGTCGTGAGCTGGTTTGCTGTTTCAACCGGGTCGTCGGTGATCACACGTCTCGCAATATCGGCCATTTCGCCGCTCGACAGCGCCGTTATCCGTGTCCCACGACCATCACCAGTTGCATGATTTCGTCTATGTGTCTGCTCTCTACTGTCTGTCACTGAGCATCTGCCTCCTTTTAGAGCGTGAGCATACCATGTAAGAGCCCCTAGCTACGCTGATATCGACTACATTTGTAACTCGGTCCTCGGCCCGTCTGGGAAGGGTTGCCGTCGAGCTATCGCCGAATTTTGGTGACGGTGAGGCCGGTCAGGCGGCGGCGGTTATGGTCTGACGGTCGGTTGGCTTGGCGATGACCTCGATCCCGTCGTTGAATGTCACACCGCGAACGAGTTTTGGCAACTGATTGTGGCCATCGCGGCGACGCCAGCTTTTCTGCGTGGCCTCCAGCAGTTTGAAGACCATCGCAGTTTTGGCACCGTCGGGTCGAGCCCGCGCGAGACCAGGTTGTCCAGCAGAGCCTGAGGATGGACAAGCGATTTCTTCGTGGCCGAGAGGACGACTGCGGAGATCGCTGTAAGTCCATTCTTTTGTTCGGCTGCGCTGCGGGCCATTCTTCCGTCCCGGCCACCGATCTCGCAGCCGCCGCGCGGAGGGGCGGTCAAGGCTGGCCGCATCTGCGGCCACCGCAAGGCTTCGCCTTGACCGGCCCGAGCACGGCGGCACGCTGGCAGTGGAACGGGACTGCATGTTCATCGCTGCCAGATCCACAAGGCCCGCAACATTATGGAACGCTTGCCGAAACAGCATCATGCGGCCACCCGTCGGGTGCTGCGCCAGGCCTGGGAGCTCGATGACGCCGACAAGGCTGAAAAATTGATCCGCAATCTCGCGCGTCGACTCGACCAGCAATGGCCTGGCGTAGCGGCGAGCATTCTCGAAGGCCTCGACGAAATCCTGACCGTCGTCCGGTTGAAGCTGCCGAAGGAGCTTCGTCGATCGCTCGCCTGTACCAACATCGCCGAGAACATGATGGGCACCATTCGCCGCGTCACGCGCAACGTCAAGCGCTGGCGGGATGCCGGTATGGCCTTGCGATGGGTCGCGGCCGGCATGATCGAGGCCAACAAGGGCTTCCGACGATTGAAGGCACATCAGCAATTGGCGATTCTGCGTGCGGCCCTTCAAGCTCACCACAATCCCATGACGATCAACCCCGTTGCCCACGTCACGAGCGTCGCGTAACATTCATTCCGGCAACGTCGGCCAGACCTAGTTCAACACCGATCGGGACATCCCCTCCGCGCAGTAATCCAGGCGTCTCACGGATTGATCTCAGGGATGGCACGCGCCCCTGATGTTGGCGACGTCTAAATAATTTTCGACGCGTCATCGGAAGATTTGCTTTCGCTCGCCTTCTGGATACTTACCTGCCCCGTAAACCCGGGATCTTTTGCAACACTTGCTGATGACCGCGCCTTTTAAGCGAAGCCACAGTGTCGTGGTTTTGCATCTGCGCCTGGAACGCCGATGCAGGAGGGCCGTCCTCCATCTCTCATAAAGCTGTACGCATTAAATTTGGTTATTCACCTCCTTCATGCTCTGCAGCACACCATGCCAGAGAATGTTGACCAGATCACCGCGGCGGCCCCGGAAGATGTAGAGATCGCCGGCATGAGGATCGCGCTCCAGGCTCTCCTGAACGGTGAGAGCCCAGCTTCGCATGCCGCGGCGCATGTCGATGTAGCCGGTAGCGATCCAGACCCTGACGCCGCTCGGAATCGGGATCATCGGCGCCGCAAGAGCTCAAGAACCTGCTGCAGCGTCTCAACGTCCACGTCACGGTCAACGCGAACACGACAGCCGCCGCCAAGCTCGATCTCTATGATTCCAGCCCTTGGACGCTGCGCAGGTGGTGAAGACGTCGGTTGTGGCGCGCCACTCGAGATCGGAGCCGCCACAGGCGTGATCTCGACGGGAACAAGAGCAGGCGCGGCATCTCCGCCCCAGTCGACCCTGGCGCGCCAACCGGCGCCATGTGAACAATTGGCTCGCAGACAACCCGTTGCGCCGCGCGTCACCGACGCCAATCGTGGCCCGTCGTAGCTCTCGGCAACGATCCGCTGCTTCTCCTCGAATGTCCAATGGCGCCGAGCGCCCGTCGAGACAACTTCCAGCCGAGAGACCTTCGGCACAGGCGTATGGTCAGTCATACGCCTATGTCTTCAATCTCCATCACACCTCGCAAGGCGGCCTTCGCCGGAGCGATACGGTCAGGTCGACCCCGACTATAATGTTCGAGATCCTGCCATTACTATGGATGCGCGCCGACATGTTCGCTATGCGCGAATTCCTCACCAGCCGCATCACCAGCACGTTCTTCGCGCTGACGATCGACGGGTCCAAGGACCATCCGGCAGAGGATGGATGGATTCGATCTCGCCGGCTTCAGCGGCCAGTCGGAGCGTCTTGGGCGCGATCTTCAGGAGCTTTGCGGCGTTGCCAAGGTTGAGCCATGGCTCGATCCCGTCCTCGGCGGGCTTGAACACCGGGATGTGGTAGTTCGAGCGCATTGATGTGACGCGCTCGCGGGTCCAGCGATTGCCGTTACCGGTCTTGCGGCCGTTGCGATTGAGGAGGCCAGCAATCAGATCGTCGCTGGCGATAAGCACCAGTTGACGCACGGCCTGGACGATATCGGCAGAGGTGCTGTTGCGCTGTCCGCGCCGGCGCTTCGGCAAGCGCAACTCGCTGTGGGCGCCCCCTACCCCATGGACCATGAGAACGATCTCCGAGGCCGCGTCGTCGATATCGGCCACGACCTCATGGATGAGGGTGCGCACACTGCGCTTCTTGAGGCGAGCATCCATCGTCGGCGCATCCCAGACGGTTTTGAGGTTCGAGGCCAGAACGCCGAGCGAGGCTGGATCAGCAAGGGGTGAGGGCATCGCCGCATCATGCATGGCGATCTTGGCCTCAACCTCCGCCGCGTGAGCGAGCGCTCTGTTCCAGCGGGCTTCCAGCTCACTGGTCACCAGCCGGTTCGCGGGATCAGCGGCATCGTATTGCCGGAAAGCCCTGTCGGCGGCATAGCGCGCCGCTTCGAGGTCGCGACTGAGGGCATCGCGTACCTGATCGCGCCGTTCCCTGGCTCCCTTGGCGGCAGCGGTTGCGGCAGCGCCCGGACCGACGACTCCAAGCAGTGCTTCCTCGATGGCGTCATCGACGCGCAGTCCGCCGAAGGCGATGCAGTGGGCCCCGCCATTGTCCATCCAGGCGCGGCTGCAGCTGTAGCGCGGGATATGGCTTTCCATGCCGGAGGACCGGAGTATGAGCTTGGGACCGCAGCGCTTGCAGCGGATCAGACCGGCCAGCAGCGCGTCACCATGCTTGGGCGCGCCGTGATGCCGACTGGTGGGAACATTGCTGCTGATCATGGTGCGAATCGCCTCGAACTTCTCCCAGCTCACATACCTTCGTGAGTGTTGGGCTTCAGCGTCAGCCATTCGTTCCGCGCCTTGCGGCGGATCTTCACGCTCACGCCTGCAGTGCTGTATCCCGCCGCCACAGCTGTCTTACCATAGGCATAGGCGCCGCCGTAGACCGGGTTCTCAATGATCCGGTGGATGGCGGAGTAGTTTGGTCGCCGCCAGGCCGTGTCGCCGTTGGTCTGCTTCACCGGCAGATCGAGATTGTACTCGCGGAGCCAGCAGAGCGCCTGTCGCGCGCTGCCCAGTTCCTCGACCTTGTCAAACACCAGCTTGATCGCTTCCTGGACGCGGAGCTATGCGGGATTTTGGGTGATGAGGTGATCAGGCGGCGTGGTTTGCCGGCATTTGGATGACCTCGATGCCGTCGTTGAATCTGACACCTGCGATGACCTTCGGCAACTGATTTGTGCCTTTGAGCCGCCGCCAGGTCTTTGATGCGGCGATCACCAGTTTGAACACCATCAGCCTGGCGGGAGTTGGCGACAACGAGCCCTTGGTGCGCACCGTCCGGTGCCGCACGGTCGCGAACACGCTTTCGATGGGATTGCTCGTGCGCAAGTGATCCCAATGCTCGGCCGGGAAGTCGTAGAAGGCCAGCAGGGCGTCGCGATCCTTGACCAGACATTCGACCGCCCGGCCGTATTTGGCGCGGTATTTCTCGGCGAAAACGTCGATCGCCGCTTCGGCGGACGCCCGGTTCGGCGCCCAGTAGACCTCGCGCAGATCCTTCTTCATGGTGGCCTGCACCGAGAGCGGGACCTTGTCCAGGACGTTCACGGTCTTGTGCACCCAGCATCGCTAGTGCCGTGTGCCGGGACAGACCTCGTCGAGCGCCTTCCAGAAGCCGAGCGCGCCGTCGCCGACGGCAATTTCCGGGGCGATCTGCAACCCGCGCCGCTTGACGTCGATCAGGAGCTCACGCCAGCTCTGCGCGCTCTCCCGCACGCCGACCTGGAAGCCGATCAGTTCCTTCTTGCCTTCCGGCGTCGCGCCGATCAGCACCAGCATGCACTCGCCGTGGTCTTCCATGCGGGCCTGCAGGAAGACGCCATCGGCCCACACGTACACGTATCGTCGCGCCGACAAATCGCGCCTCTGCCAGCGCTCGTACTCGCCTTGCCACTCCGCGGTCAGCCGGGAAATCACCGCGGGCGACAGGTTCGGTGCGTCCTTGCCCAGCAAGGCCGTCAGCGCCTCCTGGAAATCGCCGGTCGAGATGCCGCGCAGGTACAGAATCGGCAACAGCGCATCCAGGCTTCTGGTCCGCCGTGCCCACAGCGGCAGGATCGCCGAGCCGAACCGGATCCGCTCACTATCGCCGGCCGCCCCACGGTCGCGAATCTTCGCCCGCGCGACCTCGACCGGACCGATGCCCGTCGCAATCGTTCGCGCCGGGCCGTAGCCATGCCGCACGACACGGGCGCGTCCGTCGGCAAGCTTCAAGTCCTTCACCGTGGCAAGAAAGGTCTCGACTTCGGCCTCGACCGCTTGCGCCAAAAGTTGCCGCGCACCAGCGCGCAAAATATTGGTCAGTGGATCGTCGATCTCGTCGGGCTGACGAAGCGGGACAATGTTGCTAGTCTCGTTCATGGCGTATTGCTCTCCTTGAGAGAGGTTCTGGCAGGCTTCGACACCCGCCTCGATACGCCGCCTATCTCAGTCCGTCATCACCCAGTTTCCCGCATAGCTCTTCGTCGCCAGAGGTCGGTCACATAATAGCGGAAGGCTGAAAGCGCCCGTCCGTTTGCAGGAACCGCATAGTAGGCGAAGTGGCCGGTGATGACCTGTCTCAGCCATTTACCCTGGACGGGGATCGGTTGGTGCATTCGACGCCGCAGCTCTCCCTTGATGTCCTGAAGCTTCGTCCGCAGACGGTCGCGACGGGTCTTCCTTTGGAGCAGGAAGCTCCCCCGACGTGACTTACCGCAGATGTGGGTGAAGCCCAGAAACACGAACGTCTCCGGTTTGCCGAGCCCGCGTGCCTTGCGATTGGCCGCCGCATAGCGACCGAACTCAATCGGCGGGTCTTGTCCGAATGGAGCGTCAGCGCGAATGCCTCAAACCGTTCACGCATCGCATCAAGGAAACGGCGAGCGTCGTCCTCATGCTCGAAGCCGGCCACCAGATCATCGGCGTAGCGCACGATAATCATATCGCCGTGAGCCTCTTGCCGTCGCCAGCGTTCGGCCCAAAGATCGAATGTGTAGTGCAGGTAAACGTTGGCGAGCAGCGGCGAAATCACCGATCCTTGCCCCGGGCCCCTGTCGTCCACGGTTACGACCCCGTCTTCGAGGATGCCCGCCTTCAGCCATTTACGGATCAGGCGGATGATGCGCTTGTCGCCGATGCCGGTGTTCCAAAAACTGGACCAGCCAGTCTTGGCTCACACTTCCGAAAAAGTTTTGCACGTCGGCGTCAAGTATCCAGTTCACCTTCCGCGTGGTGATCGCTACCGCCAGGGCGTCCAGCGCGTCATGTGGCCCCCGGCCGGGTCGAAACCCGTAAGAGAAGCCGACGAAGTCGCCTTCGTAGATGGCGTTGAGCACCATGACGGTCGCGCCCTGGACGATTTTGTCTTCCAGAGCTGCGATCGCCAGCGGTCTCTCCCGGCCGTCAGCCTTCGGGATATACGTCCGGCGTGACGGTTGGGGCCGATACGCTCCTCGGTGGACCCGAGCGTTCAGATCCTCAAGCCGAGGCTCCAGGTCTGTCTCGAAGTCCTGCCATGTCACACCGTCCACGCCGGGGGCTGCTTTGCGCTTGAGCGCGTAGAACGCCAAACGGAGCGTGTCAGTGTTGATATGGTGGAGAAGCGCCGTGAACCGCTCTTTCTTCCCAAGCTTTGCAGCTTGCCGTACGCGGTCCAGCGCCTGGGTCACGCGAGCCCGGGTCTGCGTCCGGTGCGTGCTTTGCTGTCCCGCGTTCCTCCTGGTCCCAGCCCTTGGCTCCATCGCCTCTGCCACCGGAGCTCCGGCTTGATTCGGCGACTTCGTCGCTACTATGGCCGAGTCAGACTTCTCCTGATCGTTCATCGGCGGCTATGGCTCCTCGCCTTCCCACCGCGGACCAGGCTGCTCAGCGAGCATCTGGCCAACCAAGAGACCTCCCGGTTCCCGTACAAGAAGCTTCTGCACATGCCAGGGTCTGCGACCACGCCGAAACGACTGGGCGCTCGCGATATCGCACCCCTTCGTGTTGCCTTCCGCTCAGTTGACAGCGT
>NZ_JBUYEN020000108.1:0-7979 GCF_055229415.2 Bradyrhizobium sp. Leo114
AAGCCATGAGCTGGCGGCGTTGCTGGAGCAGTACTTCCCGTCGGTTCGGATGAACGCCGAGGAGTTGCTCTTGCGTTTCAAGCGCAATGAGAGCGATGAGGGCGCAATGTTGCGTGATCTCCTGCTCACGCAACGCTCGACCGAAGGGGATATCGGCAACTGGCTGGCTGCGATGATCGCGCGTCGCGCGATCGAGCCAAATCACCTCTGGGAAGACCTCGGATTGCGCAATCGTGGCGAATTATCCCGCCTCTTAAGCCGCCATTTCGCGCCGCTCGCCGCGCGCAATGTCAACAATATGCGCTGGAAGCGGTTCTTCTATCGCATGCTGTGCGAGGGCGACGGCCTTGTGATGTGCACGACACCGGTGTGCACGCAATGTAAGGACTTCAACCGCTGCTTTGGCGATGAAAGTGGCGAGAGCCGGATGGCTGAGCGCCGGCGTGACGTTCTGTTGCGGGCGGCTAACCCGGACGCCGCCAGCATCTGGCCTATGTGAGCAACACGGGATGGATCGTCCGTTGGCCAGACTTCCAACCGATGACCGCGCGGATCGCGCTGGCTTCGACGAGGTGCAGGTGGATACGACCTGCGCCCAATTCAGCAGGCAATGTCCCGACGCCGGCTGGAAGGATATGTTGCTCAAGGCCGGGCTGCGCCCGACGCGCCGGCGCGTGATCTTAAGCGAGTTGTTGTTTGCCAGGGGCGAGCGGCATGTCACCGCAGAGATGTTATTTGCCGAGGCGCGTGAGACCGGCTTTCCGGTCTCACAGTCTACCGTCTACAAGACTTTGAACCAGTTCACGCGAGCCGGCCTATCGGGTCGGATCCGTGTTGACGGTTCGCGATCATTTTTTGACACCAACACCACGCCGCATCCGCGTTATTATCTGGGCGGCGACGATATCCTGCTCAACGGTCCCGATGCGAATCCCCTGCTTGTGAATGTTCCCGTGCCGCTGCCGGCCACGCAGTCTCGCGCGTCGATCTGATCATCCATCTGGGTCGCAAGCCGAGTTGATGCCAAGCGATCGCGCCCTGAGATAAGCCGACGCGTCGACTTTGCCACGCTGTCGCGTTTGCGACAACCCGGCTGAGCCAAAAACTGTGTGCTTGTTCAACAGCTTGGGGCGGGTGCCGGCGTGGCATGCGGGTTGCTGAAGCCTTGCTTTGCCAAAGACAACAAGGAGCTTCGCATGATCGCCGCCGCCTCTGCCAAACCGTCATGGTCCGAGACGGCATCGGGAAGTCCGATCGTGCTCAACGATACGACACTGCGCGACGGCGAACAGGCGCCTGGCGTTGCCTTCACCACCGACGAAAAGGTGGCGATCGCGCGGGCGCTGGCGCGGGCCGGCGTTACCGAGATCGAAGCCGGGACGCCGGGGATGGGCGGTGAAGAGATCGCCGCCATCCGCGCCATCGTTGAGGCCGGTCTCCCGCTCACCATCATCGGCTGGTGCCGGATGCGTGAAGCCGATGTCGATGCGGCGATCGAGGCCAAGGTGTCGATGGTCAATGTCTCGATTCCGGCATCTGACGTGCAGATTGCCGCCAAGCTTAGCGGTGACCGCGAGCTGGCGCTAGAGCAGGTGAGGCGGGTGGTCAGTTACGCCCGCGAGCGGGGGCTTGAGGTCGCCGTCGGCGGCGAAGACTCCTCCCGCGCTGACGTCGATTTTCTCATCACGCTGATCGCCATCGCAAAAGCCGCGGGCGCACGGCGCTTTCGCATTGCCGATACGCTCAGTGTGCTTGATCCCGACTCCACCTATGCGCTGATCGCGCGTTTGCGCGCGACCACCGATCTCGAGCTCGAATTTCACGGCCATGACGATCTCGGGCTCGCAACCGCCAATACGCTCGCCGCCATCAAGGGGGGCGCGAGCCACGCCTCGGTGACCGTCATAGGGCTCGGCGAGCGAGCGGGCAATGCGCCGCTGGAAGAAGTCGCCGTCGCGCTCAAACAGCTCTACGGGCGCGCCACCGGCATCGTGCTGCCGGAGCTCGAGAACGTCGCCGCGGTAGTGGCAGCCGCGGCTGCACGTGCAATTCCTCTGAACAAGGCCATCGTCAGGGAGCATGTGTTCACCCATGAATCCGGCATTCATGTGCATGGCTTATTGCAGGATCAACGCACCTATCAGTGGCTCGACCCCCATTTGCTTGGTCGGTTCAATCATATTGTGATCGGCAAGCATTCCGGGCTGTCCGCGATCACGACGCTCCTTGACGAGTTGCAGCTCGCCGCCAGCTCCGAGGAGACAAAACAGATCCTCTCGCGGGTGCGAAAACATGCCACCGAGCACAAGCGGCCGGTGGCGCGCGAGACGGTGGTGGCGATCTGGCGCGACATCCGCGAGCGCTCGTTGACAAATTGCGCGTGAGGCGGGCCATGGTCCGGCACCATTACGGCCGATCACTTCGAAACCGTGGGCGCGCCGCGGAAATCCTCGCTGCTCGCACTGATGCGCCAACGCATAGTCTACGTAGGCAATATAGAGCGCCGCGTGCGCGAAGCAGCGTCGCAAGAAGTGACCAGCCTGTGCTGCGTCCCGACCACCGGCCGGAGGGCCTAACCCAAAGGAAAGTTTCGATGAGCAACAAACAGAGGGCAGCCAGCATCCTGGATCGGCTCAACAAGGCCTCGTCGGCTGAAGATTTTTTTGCGCTGCTTGGCGTCGACTACGACCCCAAGATCGTCAATGTCGCGCGCCTGCATATCTTAAGGCGCATGGGGCAATATCTCGCCAAGGAACAATTCGAAGGTAGCGCAGAGGCGGAGGTCACGGCGCGGTGCAAGGCGGTGCTGGAGCAGGCTTATGCCGATTTCGTGGCGTCCTCGCCGATCGATCAGCGGGTGTTCAAGGTCTTGAAGGATGCGGTCGCCGAGCCCAAGAAACCGGCGGCCTTCGTGCCGTTGAGCTCGCTGAAATAGCCTCATGTATCAGTTCAGATCTGCCTGCATGTCGGTGCGGTGTGTTGTGCCATTCGCCTTCCTCCAGATCAACTCTCTACAGCAACGCGCGAAGCCACGCTGTCGCCTTCCCGACGTATGGGCGGATTGTATTGTCTGCGATGCTAACTGACCCCTCATCAATTTTTCTCAAGTCATTGATCGGAGCTCTGATTTTCGATCGCGTGCAACTGGTACGACACTTGCTGTTCTCCGGCCAAGTCCGTCATTGGCGCCGGCGTACACAGAATTGTTGCCGTCCGAGATGAGATTTGGAGAAAGACCAATCATGTTACCGTTACTGCTCGCCGCTTGCGCCGGCGTCATCTTGTGGCTCACGCTCGCGTTAATGCCGTTCGAACTTATCTTTGACGCCGTTGAGGCTGGGATTGACCGGGCGTTGGCCGCTAATGGGTAACTCGCGTTTCCACGCTACCTCTGGAGAAGGCATGCACAGTATCGTTTCCATCAAGCAGGTTCCCGATTTCGCGCAGATCGGCGTCAATCCCCTTACCAACACGATCTTGCGTCAGGGTCGGCGAGTATCGTCAAACAAGACGCCTTGTTTGCGCGCGAGGCCGCGCGCTTATTGCGTGAAAAGTTCTCCAGTAAGATCACCGCGCTCACCAGGCTCGATGTGTAGCGCCGCGCCGAACGCGGCGCGTCGATGTTGCGCACAGAGCTGCCGTGCCTTGCCAACCATGCCGGAAGCGAGCCAGATTTGCCGCGGTCTCATAACCGACGCCCTGCGCGCGCCGCTGGGGCCAGTTGTGAAATGGAGCGAGCAGGAGGCCAGCGTCGAGAACATCTCGAAATGCGGCGTGCGCGGCTCGCCGATCATAGTCAAGCGTGTCTTTGCGCCTTCGCCACAAACCGAGAGGAGGCGGATGGGAGCCACGAAGCAGCCGACCGAGTTGCTGATGAAAGCCATCTTGAAGGGCCGACCCAAGCTAGAAACCGGTCTTGTGGCGCAGGCGCGCGGGTTGTGAGGGGGACAAGGCTATGAGCAACATCACCACAGCTCCTACGCCGGTCGCGGGCGGCCGCGCAGGAGCGAAAAGAGAATTGCCGGAGCACTTTAAGGCCTACAAGCATATCTGGGTCTTCGTCGAGCAGGAGCGCGGCCAGGTGCATCCAGTCTCCTGGGAACTCATGGGTGCGGGCCGCAAGCTTGCCGACAAGCTGAAGGTCGATCTCGCTGCGGTTGTTATCGGCCCGGAGGGCGAGGCCGCGCGTAACGCCGCGCTCGAGTCCTTCTGCTACGGCGCCGACCTAGCCTATCTCGTGAGCGAGAATGTGCTGTCGGAGTATCGCAACGAGTCCCACACGAAGGCGCTGACCGATCTCGTCAACACCTATAAGCCAGAGATCCTGCTGTTGGGCGCAACCACGCTCGGTCGCGATCTTGCGGGCTCGGTAGCCACCACCCTACTGACGGGTCTCACCGCCGACTGCACCGAGCTCGATGTCGACGCGGATGGTTCGCTTGCGGCCACGCGTCCAACATTTGGCGGATCGCTGCTTTGCACGATCTACACTTTGAATTACCGGCCGCAGATGGCAACCGTCCGCCCGCGCGTGATGCCGATGCCAGAGCGCCTCGCGCGCGATGCCGCCCGCATTATCATCCATCCGCTCCGCCTGCTCGAAGAAGACATCGTCACCAAGGTGCTATCCTTCATGCCGGACCGTGATTCGGCCAAATCCAATCTTGCCTACGCCGACGCCGTCGTCGCCGGCGGGCTGGGGCTGGGCTCGCCGGAGAGTTTCCAGCTGGTACGACAGCTCGCCGACGTGCTCGGCGCGGAATATGGCTGTTCGCGGCCGCTGGTACAAAAGGGCTGGGTCAGCTCCGACCGGCAGATCGGCCAGACCGGCAAGACCATCCGGCCGAAGCTCTATATTGCCGCAGGTATTTCCGGCGCGATCCAGCATCGGGTCGGCGTAGAGGGCGCAGATCTGATCGTTGCCATCAATACCGACAAGAACGCACCGATCTTCGACTTCGCCCACATCGGCATCGTCAATGACGCTATGCACTTGTTACCCGCGCTGACGGCCGCTTTTCGTGCACGGCTTTCGCCGCATTCGCGCGACCGGATCGCGAGCTAGAGGAGGTTGTTATGATCGAGGAGAAGTTCGATGCAATCGTGGTCGGCGCCGGCATGTCGGGCAACGCGGCGGCGCTGGCCATGGCCAAACGCGGCATGAAGGTGCTACAGCTCGAGCGCGGTGAATATGCTGGATCGAAGAATGTCCAGGGCGCAATCCTCTACGCCGACATGCTGGAAAAACTAATCCCGGACTTCCGCGACGACGCTCCGCTCGAACGTCATCTCGTCGAGCAACGGTTCTGGATGATGGACGATCGCTCGCATGTCGGCGTGCACTACCGCTCCGAGGACTTCAACGAGGAGCGGCCGAACCGGTACACGATCATCCGTGCGCAGTTCGACAAATGGTTCTCCTCGAAAGTGCGCGAGGCCGGCGCGACCGTGCTGTGCGAGACCACGGTCACTGAGCTGGTACGGGACGCCAATGGGAAAGTCATCGGTGTTCGTACAGATCGTCGCGACGGCGAAATCCACGCAGATGTCGTGGTACTGGCCGAAGGCGTTAATGGCCTGCTCGGTACGCGTGCGCGCCTGCGCGAGCGGCCCAAGCCCGACAAGGTGGCACTCGCGGTTAAGGAAATGCACTTCTTGCCGCGTGAGACCATCGAGGCCCGTTTCAATCTCAAGGGCGACGAAGGCGTCGTTGTCGAAGCGGCCGGCACCATTTCTTGCGGCATGACAGGGATGGGCTTCATCTATGCCAATAAAGAATGCATATCGATCGGCATCGGCTGTATCGTCGCCGACTTTCAGAGCACTGCAGAGACGCCATATGGGCTGCTCGATCGCTTCAAGCGTCATCCATCCGTGGCGCCCCTGATCGAGGGCTCGGAGGTCAAGGAATATTCTGCGCACCTCATCCCTGAAGGTGGCTACAAGGCAATCCCGCAGCTGTATGGCGAAGGCTGGGTCGTGGTCGGCGATGCGGCGCAGCTCAACAACGCCATTCATCGCGAGGGCTCTAACCTCGCGATGACCTCGGGCCGCATTGCGGCGGAAGCTATCGTCCAGGTGAGATCACGGCGTTATCCCATGACTGCGGCAAATCTGTCGCTCTACAAGAAGATGCTGGACGAATCCTTCGTGATCAAGGATCTCAAGAAGCACAAGGATATGCCGATGCTGATGCATACCAACTCGCAAAACTTCTTTCTCACCTATCCGCAGCTCGTCGCCAGGGCGATGCAGAACTATGTACGGGTCGACGGCACGCCGAAGGCCGAGAAGGAGAAGCTGACGTTGAAATCCTTTGTCAATGCGCGGTCATGGACCGGTTTATTTGGCGATGCATTCCGCCTCGCGCGCGCTTGGCGATAACCCATCAGAATCAAAGCTAAGGAAGCTGAAATATGAATGTCGAGACATCAGTGCGCGTCGAGGACAAGCTGTTCTACAACCGCTATCTTGTCGACGTCGGTCATCCTCACATCAAAGTACGCGCACATACGAAGCCGTCCCCACAGCTGCTTGCACTCTTGAAGGTCTGCCCGGCGCGCTGCTATGAGCTCAACCACAAGGGGCAGGTCGAGGTCACCGTCGACGGCTGCATCGAATGCGGCACCTGCCGTGTCATCGGCGAACCCACTGGCGACATCGAATGGAGCTATCCGCGTGGCGGATATGGCGTCTTATTCAAGTTTGGATGAGGGCTGAACGGCAGGCCGCGTGTCATCGCCAAGAAGCACGGCCCAAGATTGGTCCACGAGCGACCTGATCAATTCGCTGCGACGATGCCGGCACACGGCAGCTGGGGCGAATAGTTGCTCGTGCACTACCCTAAGCGCCGCAGCCAATCGGCCCGGCTTGTCCTCATAGACCGCGCCGAACTTCTGCTCGAGGAATGCCCAGTCGATCGTCCGCGCCAGCTGCACCAGCGCATGGTTCATGTCGATGATCGCGTCCAGCCGCGAGCGCAGAAGGTCGGCCTGTCCGCTGTCCCGTCGTTCCTTGGGTCGCATCGTCCCCTCCGTTGCGACCACGGAATCACGACACGCGATTCGACGGAATCCCAGAAATCAAATTGCAAGCTTTCGGGCCTTCAAATCCAAAAAGCTTGCAATCCCGACCCTCGCTCCGATCCAAAATTCGACTCCCGCTCAATGACTTGGGAGCTTCTTCACGGACGACTCGTTGGCTCCGCTGTTTAGCAGGGATACTGACGCCGTTAGAAAAAAGATTGCGATCGCAACGTGACTGCGCCAGGTCGATAGAGGGACGATATTGATTGTAAGCCCGCCTCAGCGCGACAAGTTACCTCTCAAACCGCAGTCCATTACTGCCTCTTTGCATTGAAGCTATCGAACATTTTCCATCCGTCAATGAGCGATTTCGACCACGACCGCTGCGCGAAGTCCCATTGGCACTTGAGCGCTTCGGAAGAGCTTGTGCAGCCGGCAAGACTCGTCAGGTAGTCGGCTTGGTCCTGTAGGCGGGAAGCTGCAAATCCCAATACTTCCTTTGCTGCCACTGCGGACATCTTCCTTTGCATTTCATTAAATGATCTTAGCAATTCGGGAGGCGTAAACGGACCATCGGATCCAGCTGTATTTTCCTTTGTCATAGGTGCTCCTAATGATCGGGATCGGTTTTCCGGGTTTATTGCAGATCAAAGTGAACTCGCGATTGAGGTTGAGTGAACGATGCTAGTTTATCTAAAAAGTTCGATCACTTCCTTGATCAGAATCAAACCGCTGGCGCTTTTAGGTAGTGTGCGGAAGGTTCTGCAAAAGCCTGAGAGGCTGGAGCGGTCATGGTAAGTCCGGTGATTGCGAAGATCACCGCTCATAGAGGAGCTTGGACCCGCCATGACCGTGACGAAGATTAGGACGGACGTCTCTGCAGTCAAAGAGTTGTTGAGGTCGGACAAGGAGTTCCTGAAGCCGCTGATCCAGGGTGCGGTGCAGGAAATTCTC
>NZ_JBUYEN020000109.1:0-7668 GCF_055229415.2 Bradyrhizobium sp. Leo114
GATTCCGACCGAAGGCATCGAGGTCGATCGATCGCCCCCAGGAAACTATCGGAAAGCAGCGAGAGTAGTTCAGATGGCGGACTTCGCCGCAGCTGTCGTTGTGGGTGCAACAGCATTGCGGCGCTTCATCTAACAATGCGCCCGCGATTATATAGATCTTTACACAAATCGGGCATGGACCACTTTCGGTAAGATGCCTTCATCGCAGAATAAGTTGTTACCTGAACGCTTGCCAATTCCAACCGATATAGGCCGTAAAGAAGGCAACGATTCCCGTCCCCACAGCCATGGCGAATATCTGCTCTAATGAATCGAGTGGAACGACACTGGACACGGCCAACGCAACTCTTCCGACGAGTACAACTACCAAGCACGCGACAGCGAGCGCGGCAGCCCGTCTGCGCAACATGAGGAGAAGTAGCCCGGCAATTGTGTATAGGGTGCCGTATCCAAAGACTAAAACCGCAGAAACAGCGCCGAGTGCAGTGGAGATGCCAAAGAATTTATGGGTAAAAGCAGTTATCACCTCCGCGGCGCCGGACAAAATCATCAAAACCCGACGATGGTGAGACATCGATTTTGCCGTATCTGCGATATGTCCGCTGTCCGGCTCAACCCAACCCAGACCTCTGAGTGGTTATGAGTCCAAGCCCTGAATGCGGCGGCACCATCCTCGCCCGCGCTAGTGAAAGTGAGCGCGGTGAGATGCTGAATTGGCCTGGCTTCCACGCCAATGAATGGTGCCCCGTGCCATCGGGCGAAATGATCCGCGAGGCGTTTGAGTACGTGCTCGGCGATGTGGAAGTCGCGCGCGTCGTGATGAGGTTTGTTTTGGCTTCCTATCATGACCAGCTTGCGCCGTGCATTGGCCGCTCTCGCGCCCCGCGCGCATGCGGCGGCGCAACAGCCTCTAGATTGTAAATGCATTTTAGTTTCAAGGTGTTAGCCCCTTCACAGTCTTTGTGAAGCCGAGGGCCTAAGCTTTGAGAACCACCGCTCGGAAGGCAACGATGACTACACCGGAATGGTATTCCGTACCTGCGACTATCGCCGCCGTTTTTGGCTTGGCCATTATTGTCTTAATTGCCATTGGGGCTTGGTAGGCAGGAGAGCAAGACTGCTTTCAAGCCGCTCGGGAGGCAAAGATGAACACACCCGAGGCTGTGCGATGCCCAAGATCCTGCTGGTCGAAGACAACGAGATGAACCGCGACATGCTCTCGCGGCGCCTTGTGCGCGGCGGCTACGAGGTCATCGTTGCCGAGGACGGAGCGCGCGGCGTCGCAATGGCGACGAGCGACAGGCCCGATCTCATTTTGATGGACATGAGCCTGCCGGTGATCGACGGTTGGGAGGCGACGCGCCGGATCAAGGCCACGCCCGAGCTGCGCAAGATCCCCATCATCGCGCTCACGGCGCACGCCATGGCGACCGACCGGGACAAGGCCCTCGAGGCCGGCTGTGACGACTACGATACAAAACCGATCGAGCTGCAGAGGCTGCTGAGTAAGGTCGAGACGCTGCTCGCGGCTGCGGGACAGTAGACGACAACAAGGTCTGAACATGCGATGAGAGGGAGTAACTCATGAAAACGGCTCAATACAAATGGTCTCAAAGTGAGGGGTGGCGCCCGAATTTGCCGACCAGTGAAGTCGGACGACAAAGTGTCGTGTTCGTTTTTGGCGCGAGATCGCTGATGCAGGCAGGCGCCCCCGTGGGCGAGTTGCGCGACCATTTCAAAGGGGCCGCCATGCTCGGTTGCTCGACTTCCGGCGAGATCGTCGGCGACATGGTCGTCGACGACTCGGTGATTGCCACCCTTGCGGACTTCGAACATACGCGGCTCCGGTTCGCCTCCGCTGCGATTGGCGAGGCGAAGGCAAGCTATGACGTCGGCAAGGAGCTCGCACGGCAGCTCAACGACGCCTCGTTGCGCCACGTGTTCGTGCTTTCTGATGGCTTACACGTCAATGGCTCCGACCTGGCGCGCGGTCTCGCGGGCGGCGTCTCGGAAGGCGTGTCGATCACCGGCGGCCTTTCCGGAGATGGAACCAACTTCGCCGAGACTTGGGTGATTGCCGACGGTGGCGCGGGCCCCCAGCGCGTGGCAGCGGTCGGCCTGTATGGCAACGATTTGCGTATTGGCTACGCATCGATGGGCGGCTGGGAGCCATTCGGGCCGCTGCGCATCATCACTCGGGCCGAGGGCAACATCCTCTACGAGCTGGATAGGCGGTCAGCGCTCGATCTTTATAAATCGTACCTGGGCTCACACGCCGACCGGTTGCCAAGCTCTGCCCTGCTCTTTCCAATCTTGGTTACCGAAGCAAAGGGCGGCCAGGGTGTCGTCCGGACCGTCCTGGCTGTGGACGAGCAGAACAAGTCAATGACGTTCGCCGGCGACATCCCACAGGGCGGAACGGCGCACTTGATGAAGACCCATGTTGACGATCTGGTCGACGGCGCGACGGCCGCCGCCAAGGCCAGCCTCAGTGGGCTGGGCGGCTGGCGACCAGATCTTGCAATTCTGGTGAGCTGTGTCGGTCGTAAGCTGGTGATGAAGCAGCGTACCGAGGAAGAAATTGAAGCAATCCGGGATGTCTTCGGGACGGATACGAAGATTTCCGGGTTCTACTCGTACGGCGAGCTCTGTCCCTTCGTGCACGGTGGCGAGTGCCGCCTGCACAATCAAACCATGACCATAACGACGTTCGCCGAGCACTGAACCTCATAGGGCACCGATGCACAGGCTGCTACGACGCCAGCTCAGAAAGCACCTCGGTATCGAGGACGCAGTACCGGCTGTGCTGCAAGCTTTCGTAGCAGCCGTCGATGCCGCATACGCCGATTTCGATGGCGATCGGGCGATACTGGAGCGCTCACTCGAGCTGAGCTTGAAAGAGCTGTCGGAGGCACGCGACAAGGCCACGCAGGCCCAGACCCGGCTGACCGACGCGCTCGAGAGCATTTCGGAAGGCTTTTTCCTGTTCGAATCCGATGATCGCATGGTGCTATGCAACTCGCGCTATCGCGAGCTCTATCCGGGGTTGGCCGACCTCATGCAGCCGGGGCTGGAGTTTGAGCATTTGATCGAGACCGTGGTCGAGCGCGGGATCGTGGCCGATGCAGCTACACGACCTCAAGAATGGGTGGAGCAAAGACTTGCCCGGCATCGCAACCCCAGTGGGCCGTTTCTACAGCACCAGTGGGACGGTCGCTGGATCCAGATCAGTGAGCGCAAAACACAGGATGGTGGTACCGTTGCCGTGTTCACGGACGTGACCGAACTCAAACGGCGAGAGGAGGAGTTGGCAGTTGCGCGCGACGCGGCAACGGAGGCCCAGCGCCGGCTGGCCGACGCGATCGAGAGCATCTCGGAGGGTTTCTCGCTCTACGATGCCGACGACAAGCTGGTGACATACAACCGGCGGTACCGGGACATGCACGGCACCGGCAGCATCGATGTCGTGAATCAGGGCGTATCGTTCGAAACGATCCTCCGCAATGCGGCCGCGAGCGGCGAGATCCGCGACGCGGAGGGACACGTCGAGGCCTGGGTCGCGGAACGTCTGGCCCGGCATCGCGATCCCCAGGGCCCGCATGTGCAACGCCGCTCAAACGGGCGCTGGATCCAGATCAACGAGCGCAAGACCGATGACGGCGGCACGGTCGCGACCTACACCGACATCACCGACGTGAAGCAGGCGGAGCAGGCGATCCAGGAGAGCGAGCAGCGGCTGCGCATCATTGCCGAGGCCGCGCCG
The DNA here is from genome assembly GCF_055229415.2 of Bradyrhizobium sp. Leo114. Classification (NCBI taxonomy): domain Bacteria; kingdom Pseudomonadati; phylum Pseudomonadota; class Alphaproteobacteria; order Hyphomicrobiales; family Nitrobacteraceae; genus Bradyrhizobium; species Bradyrhizobium sp. Leo114. The sequence continues at coordinate 3,764 of NZ_JBUYEN020000109.1, forward strand.
ATGGCGGTGGCGATCGTCACCTTCGATGACGGGATCATCCGGTATGCCAATCAACGCTTCAGCGAAATGTTCGAGCTCGAAAGTTCGCCCGCCCTGGGCGTGCAAGCGAAGACTCTCTACGCAGACCCGCAGTATCGCGAGCGCTTCATCGGCGCACTCACCGAGCAGGGCCATGTGGAGGGAATGGAGATGCTGTTCAAGCGGGCTGGAGGCGAGGAGTTCTGGGCGCTCATAGCGTCGCAGCGCGTCCAGTTCGAGGGGCGCCCGGCGATGATCAACGGCCTCGCCGACATCAGCGACCGCAAGCGCATGGAAGGCGAGTTGCACAAGGCGATCTGGGCGAGCGAGCAGGCGACCCGCGCGAAGTCGGATTTCGTCGCCAGCATGAGCCATGAGCTGCGCACGCCCTTGAACGCGATCATCGGTTACAGCGAGATCCTGTTCGAGGACGCCCAGAGTTCCGGGCGCGAATCGGAGATGGCGGACTTGCGCAAGATCCAGGATGCCGGCAAGCATCTGCTCGGCCTGATCGACAACGTCCTCGATCTTTCCAAGATCGAGGCGGGCAAGATGACGCTCTATCTCGAGACTTTCGAGCTGCGGCCTATGATCGATAGTGTGGCGGCGACCGTCACCGCGCTGGCCAAGAAGACTGGCAACGTCCTCGTGGTGAACTGCGCCGACGAGGTCGGCGCGATCCACAGCGATCTGACCAAGGTGCGGCAGATCTTGTTCAATCTTCTCAGCAATGCCTGCAAGTTCACGCGGAACGGGACGATCACCCTGGCCGCGCTCCGCGATACGAACGAGGCCGGCGACGGGATCGAGTTCCAGGTGCGCGACACCGGTATCGGCATGACGCCGGATCAGCAGGCCAAGGTGTTCGAGGCCTTCACTCAGGCCGATGAATCGACGAACCGCGCCTATGGGGGCACCGGGCTCGGCCTCGCCATCACCAGGAGCTTCTGCCGGCTGCTGGGCGGCGATGTGACGCTGACCAGCGAAGCCGGCAAGGGGACGACCTTTGTGGTTCGTCTGCCGGCGGTGACACACGCCGCTCCGGACACTGCGACCGGGGCGGTAGAGAAGCGTTCTCTGGATCTGCAGGTCGCGGAGCCCGAGCATGCGCCCATCGTTCTCGTGGTTGACGATGATCCCAACGCGCGGGAGCTGCTGCGTCGACACCTGCAGCGCTGTGGCTACGCCGTTCGCATGGCTGCCAATGGCGAGGAGGCGATGCAGCTTGCCCGCACGCTGAAACCCGACGTGGTCACGCTCGACGTTCTGATGCCGCAGATGGATGGCTGGGCCGTGCTCAGTGCCATGAAGGAAGATGCGGCACTCGCCGAAATTCCCGTGATCATGGTCACGATCGTCGACAACCAGAGCATCGGCTTCTCGCTCGGCGCCGCCGATTACCTGATCAAGCCGATCAATCGCGACCAACTGGTCCGTGCGGTGGAAAAGTGCTGCCCGCGGGGCGAGCCACGGCACGTGCTGATCGTCGAGGACGACGCTCCGACCAGCGAGCTGATGGCGCGCGCCTTGCGGGAGATCGAGTGCACGGTCACACAAGCGGAGAATGGTCGGGTTGGCCTCGAACGCTTGAACGAGGCCTCACCGGACGCAATTCTGCTCGACCTGATGATGCCCGAGATGGACGGGTTCGAGTTCGTCGCGCGGCTGCGCGCCGAATCCCGCTGGCGACGCATCCCGGTCATCGTCGTCACCGCGAAGGCCCTGACGGCCGAGGATCTCGCGCGTCTCAACGGCCAGGTACAGCATTTGGTGCACAAAGGCGAATACAGCGGCAAGGCCGTGCTGGCGGCGCTCGACGAGCTGGTCCCCCGGCATGCCCACGCGCGGATCCGGAGCGACCATGAGCATCATTGACACCGACCGCGCGCGCGCCTCACGTATTCGGCTAGCCCACCTTCGCCAGGAACTGCTGTCCCCGGTCAACGCTCTGCTCGGCTATGCAGAGATCATGCACGAAGAGGCGTCGCGGGAAGGGCGTCAGGATATCCTGCCCGATGTCAACCGTGTCCTCCGTGCCGCCCGGGATCTCGCCGACAAGGTCGACCAGCTGGTCGAGGGCGATCGCGAGAACAACGCGACCGACCCGGCGGCCGCCACCCAGGAGCAGCAGCTACGCCATGAGCTGCGCACACCCTTGAACGCGATCAAAGGCTATGCCGAGATGCTCAGCGAGGATCTAGCCGATATCTCGAGCGGCGCGCTGCGGTCAGACCTCGACCGAGTGCTGCTGGCGGCCACCGACCTGCTGCCACGTCTCGATCGCATCGTGCGATTTTCGGCCGATCTCGGTGAGACGAACCTAGCCTGCGACCAGACCGGCGCGGCAATGGTAAGCGAACTGATTCGCAGCCTGGGGCCAGTCCGGCAAGAGCCGTCTGCCGTCACCGAAACCGGCTCCATTCTCGTCGTCGACGATATCGAAGCCAACCGCGATATGCTGTCGCGCCGACTGGCCCGCGATGGTCATCGCGTCGCTTCCGTAGCCGGGGGTCAGCAGGCCCTGCAGGCGCTCGAGCACGATGAATTCGATCTCGTCCTGCTCGACCTGATCATGCCCGACATCAACGGACTTGACGTGCTCGTGCGCATGAAGGCGGATGAGCGGCTACGTCGCATTCCGGTTATCATGATTACGGCCCTGGCGGACACAGAGAGCGCCGTCCGCTGCATCGAGGCCGGCGCAGAGGATTATCTCCCGAAACCGTTCGATCCGACCCTGCTGCGCGCGCGCATCAACGCGTGCTTACACAAGAAGCGCTGGCGTGACCGCGAGCAGAGGTATCTTCGCCGCATCGAGGACGAGACCGCCAGGTTCGAGCGGCTGCTGTTGACCATCCTGCCAAGACAGGTGATTGGCCGCCTGAACCAAGGCGAAGCCATGATCGCCGACCGCTTCGAGGGCGTGAGCGTTCTGTTCGCCGACCTGGTGGGCTTCACCGAGCACTCGGCACGGGTCACGCCTGGAGCGACGGTCGAGTATTTGAACCGGCTGTTCTCGGAATTCGACGCGCTTGCCCACGAGCTCGGCGTCGAGAAGATCAAGACCATCGGCGATGCCTACATGGCCGTGGCCGGCTTGCCCGATCCGAACCCCGATGCGTTCGCAGCGATCGCGAAAATGGCGCTCGGCATGATCGATCGGCTAGGCCGCGTCAACGGCCATTTCGGTTGGCCCTTGCAAATCCGGATCGGCATACATTCCGGTCCGGTGGTCGCCGGCATCATCGGCACGCACCGCTTCATCTACGACGTGTGGGGCGATACTGTAAATGTCGCCAGCCGGCTCGAGGCCTATTCTCTGCCCAATCGAATCCATGTGTCCCAGGATATCGCCCGCCACCTCGTCGGTCCCTTCGCGCTGGAGCCACGCGGCAGCATTGACGTGAAGGGCAAAGGCAAACTGGAGGCGTTTTTCTTGAGCCGGATCTAGGCACGCACCCGCGGGCGCGTCTGATGCCGCTCGGGCGCGCGAACGGCGATCGAAGCTTGTGCCGAGCGACGACGCGCCGCCCAGCCCTCCTCGTTTAGGAAGTTAGGTGTCCCATCACCACGCCAACGACTGCCCGTCATGTCCGCGTGGTGGCTCAATTGGAAGGGTCATTGAAGCTTTTTCCCCCTCGGACGAGTTCTGTGCGTCAAGTTCAGCAAAATTGATCATGGGGTCCGGCCAAGCCATCGCCTCGGAGCCGCCGTCGCGCGCTCGCCCCCAGCGCAGCGCTGGCGAGCGACGGCGGCGGGGGGGGGTGGGCCCAACCCGGGGGGGGCGGGAGCCTCGTCAGGGCGCCCCGCGGTTTGTGTCCGTGTTGTTGTCCATGAAGTTGTGCATGGGTAGTTAGCGCTGGTGCTCGCGCCCGGCCGCGGTGCGC
>NZ_JBUYEN020000110.1:0-7194 GCF_055229415.2 Bradyrhizobium sp. Leo114
TCGATCTTGCAGGGGCAGTCGCTCAGCGGCACTTCCTTCACAAGCCTCAAGCAGCTTCAGGACCACATCGATGCCTACGTCAACGCTTACAACGACAAAGCCGAGCCCTTCGTCTGGACCAAGAAAAAGGTCCGTCAACGCCGGTTCAAAGGCCACCGTATCACTCAGCTCTGATTCCGGGTACTAGTTCAACACCGATCGGGACATTCCCGGCTTCGCAAGCATCTCGTCACCGTCACAGCTACTATGGCCAATAAATGCCCAAGCGACCGCGAAGAGCATCGATTATTCCGGCTTAAGCTGATAAGTAGGGGACGAACGGGTCTCCAAGAGAGACCACTCGCGTCGACGTGCATCTTGGCGGCAAGACGTCGAGGCCGATGGGACCGTCGCGTTTGGCAGCGCCCATTTCCTCTCCCACGTACATGAAGATAGACGCGCACTATCTCGAGAACAAATAGATGTTCGTTATGAAGCAATATCTCTTGCCTATGGCCGCTACAGGAACCGCAGATCCTTCGCACCGGCGGCATGTTTCGGGCTGTTGAAAACTGCGAGCAACCATCAAGCTGAAGTCAGGACCGATAACCGGTCTCAGTCGCCAGTTTTCCGAGCGCCCGCAGAACCGTCGCGAGAGGTACAATCAGGTGCGATGGAATATACTCATCCACCAGGCCGTCCTTCAGGAGCGCGCGCGCCAGCGGAATGTTTCGCATCACCGGCACCCCCGCAGCGGCCGCGGCATCAATCATTTGCTGCGCCAAGAGATCGGTACCTATGGCATCGATCATGGGCAGGGGGGTGCGCTGCCGATCGTAGTAGATCGCCACTGCAATATGTGTGGGATTGGTGATCAACACGGTCGCTCTACGCGACTGCTCAATCGCGTCCTTGGCTAACAATTGCGAATGGAGGCGCCGGCGTCGGTCTTTGATCAGAGGGTCGCCCTCATTTTCCTTAGCTTCTCGTTTCACTTCGTCCAGCGACATCAAATTCTTGTTCGTGAACTGCCATCGCTGGAACGCAAAGTCCGCAATCGCCACCACAAGGTAGCTCGCCCCCACATAACTAGCGATCCCGAGCAGCAGGTTACCCGTCACGGCACTTAGGCACGATATGCCACAGCTCGGCGTCCACACAAGCGCATGCACACCTTGGCGCAGCACAAGCATTATGACGAGGCCGAGTATCAGCACCTTCACGATCGCCTTACCCAGATCGACGAGATTCTGCAGCGAGACTATCCTTCTGACGTTCTCACCGGGGTTCAGCTTTTTCAGCGACGGCGTGACAGCCTCGGGGGAGAAAATCGCCCCGTTCTGCAGCAGGTTAGCGCCCACGCCGATGACCAGGACGATGCCGAGGAAAGGTGCGACCATACTTTGTACTTCACCGAAATAAAACTCGAGTAGCTGTCGGCTGACAATTAGGAAGTCCTCTTCAAGAAATGATACGGGCAAAAGGATCGTTGCCTTAAGTCGGTCTACTAGGCCAGGCAAAGAGGCGAAGAACAGCGCGAAGAACCCAAGGGTCACCGCCGCCGACACGACCTCCTTACTGTGCGGAACCTGTCCCTTCTTGCGCAAGTCCCGCAGCCTCGTGGGGGTCGGCTTTTCGGTCTTTCTACCGGTCACGACAGTCACCTGGCGATGCGATTGACGATCGCGACAGGCGACGGCATATGCTTGTCGGCATTGGCCAAAACAATCGTGAGCGATAGAATCAGCAGCAGAAGGGCAACTGCGCTCTTGACCGACATAGCGAGAAAGAAGACCTCCAGTTGCGGCGCGAACCGGCTGACCAGTGCCAAGCCCAACTCGCTGAGAAACATCGCAACGATGGCTGGACCGGCGAGAAGCAATGTCAGCAGCATCACGAGGTCTGCAAGATCTAACATACCGGTGACGAAGGCCGGACCAAATGCAGGATGAAAGCTCCACAGCGGCCAGAGGTCATGGGAGCGATAGAGCGCTTCTAATAGTTTGGAAAAGCCGCCGCTGACGAACAGCCATGTAGCGTAAAGCTGAGCTAGGAAGGTCCCAAGCGGCGAGTCCAGATTGAGGCTTGCCGGGCTCAAGAGGCTTGTCATCGTGGCCCCCCTCTGGTGGTCAATGAACGTGCCCGCGGTTTCCACACCCCACATAGTCGCGGCAACTGGCATGCCCAGGAGGCACCCGAGCAAGAGTTCCTTGAGCCCCAAGCCCAGGATCGGCACCAGACGTGTAATGTCGAGATCCGCAGGCATCGTTGCCCAAGCAAACCCCATTGCCGGGAGCGCCAATGCCATGATCACGCCGTTGCGCGCCGGCGCCGTCACCATACCACGTCCCAGAAAGGGCATGACAAGCACCATCCCTGTCACCCGTGCCATCGCAAGCGCAAGGACAACAAGGAAAGTACGCAGGTGAGCTGGATCAAGTGGTGACATGGAATGGACTACTCTAGCGCTGCCCAGGAAGCTGGCGGCGGTCGCTCTTGTTGCGTGCCGCCGGGCGAAGAGAGGCAAATTTAGCAAGTCCCTTGGGCCTCAGACTTACATCCCGGCGATCTGGTCGAAGATGTTCACCGTATAGCGGCTAAGTTCACCAAACCAATTCGCGGTGGCGGCCAGTATCAGGCTCACGCATATCAGCTTCACGGCGAAAGAGAGTGTCTGCTCCTGAACTTGGGTCAGAGCTTGCATAACACTGACGATCAGTCCGACGCCCGTAGCGACGAGGACTGTGGGCATCGACAGGACAAGTGTCAGTTTGAGAGCGCCAATGGCAATGTTGGTGAGTGTGGCGGTATTCATGTTGCTGCTCCCGCGTAGGAGAAGATGAGGCCATGAATTAGGCGCTGCCACCCGTTCACGGCAACGAACAAGAACAGCTTGAATGGCAAGGATATGGTCATTGGTGAGACCATCATCATGCCCATTGCCAGAAGGATGTTCGAAACGACGAGATCAATGACGATAAACGGCAAAAACAATAAGAAGCCGATTTTGAACGCGTCTTCCAGTTCGGATGTCATGAAGGTCGGAATCAAAATCATAAATTCGCTGCCACTTATGGCGGCGGCGTCCTCCTTGCTCCACAATCCCCGAGCCGCATTGACGAAGAATTGCCGTTCCCGTTGCGACGTGTTCTTCAGGAGAAAGTTGCGAACTGGCTCAGCAGCTAGCGTTATCGTTGTCCCTAATTCGCGGATATCTTGGGATGCGATTGGTTTGTCGCGCACTGCTTCATACGCACCTTTAGCCACTGGCTGCATGATGTAGACCGAGAGCAGGATGGCGATCGCATTCAGCGCCATGTTCGGCGGAATGTTCTGAACGCCGAGAGCATTGCGAATGAGCCCAAAGACGACGACGAGCTTCACGTAAGAGGTGACGGTAATCGCAACGAAGGGGGCGATCGCGACGCAGGCGATTAGGACGATCAGCGTCGCGGGATCAGGCAGCGCCATCATCGTTCTGCTCGTGCTAATCGCAGGTCGAGCACGCGCACACCTGTTCGCTCGGCGATGCGCACCAGTTCACCGGTTGCGACGACCTGGCCATTGACGCGCAAGCTGATATTGGTAGTGGCATCAAAACCAAGATCCAGCACTTGGCCGACAGCCAATTCGCGAAGCTGCCTGAGCGGCATGGTCAGGCGTCCAGCATCCACATCAACAGGAAGATCAATGCTGTCGAAGGTTTCCGGCGGGAGTGGATCCGGTCTATCCATCATACAGTCCGCAGTTGAAAGGATGGCAAGGCGGCCATCGAAGATCGAAGCTCGAAAGGAAGGACCGCCAGAGAGACATAGAAGAACAGTCATGACGCCGTCATGGTCGACGGGGGTGGTATCCAGCAGGACGACGTCACCTGAAGCGAGTTGATGCAGATCCGTCAAGATAAGGCTGATGGGTGCGACCAGCAGATCGAGAGAAACGGGCAGATCATCGAGCACGGCGTACACGACGGGAAGCGTAGAGCAGCAGTCGGCCATCCATTGCAGTCCACCGCCATCGAATTCGACCAGCCCGAGGATATCGCCCGGACGCTCCAAGCGAAGAATCTCAAATGCGTAGGGAAACGCTTCAGTGCTCTCGGCCGAAGACCAGATCGGCCGATGCCCACACCATTGTTCCACCTGGATCGCGAGATCTCGGAAGACAATGTCGAACAGGATTTCTCGCAGGCCGTCACCCGGAGGCAATGCGGTAATTTCCGGCCAATGTTGCACAGCCGCCGGCGGAAGGAGCGTCGAGTCAACTGCGACGCGAATCCCGTGGCCGCTTGGGCGCATCACGGCCCGGCAGTAATCCGCTGGAAGGCGCGGAGGTGTCGAGCCTGGCATGACAGCTTCCACGTCGATGCCAGCGATATTGAAGAGGACCGGCAGACGTGTAGCAAGACGCGAAACGGCGGCAGCCTCACGTGGGCCATAGCAGGGCAGATCGATCACGCGCCCTTCTCAACTTTGTAGTAGAGTAGTGTCTCAAATGTGCGAGATCGCCGGTTGCTGCCTTGTTCGTCCAATATTGAGCTGCAGGCGAAAACGACCATCACGATGCGCATTTCAAGTCGATCGGACAAATCGCGCGCAAATGGATGACCATGTACCTGCAGGATAGGCCAAAGCCGCTCGGATTCGATGCAAACCCTTAGGGTATCATGCTGGAAACTGACGATTACACGCGCATTGCCGAACAATTCGCGGTTCAGCATGATCTGCACCTCGGTATTGCCGGCACAATCTTGGCTGACCAAAGTGTGCTCGGTAATCCTCCTGGTCAACTCAGCGAGTTCGACCGATCGCGAAAGCTCTTCGGGCGCTCGCCGACGCCGTATAGGGCCCGGCATGGCGCCGATGATCGAACCGACAATCAAGGGAGAAGACGTGGCGCTTTCGCTTTCGGCCAGATCATGCGGATCATTGTCGAAATCCTTGCAATCAGGTGCGCGATCGGAGCCCTCGCAGGCGTCTAGATTCGCCTCTTCGATCAGTTGCGAGAACCAAGCGATATCCCCGGTACGCACACACGTCGGCACCGGGGCCGCCACCGGAATTGAACGGCCACGTGGTGTGATGCACGACATCGCAGCCCTTGTCGCTAGTTGCATCTAACTCCCTCCGTTAAGTTTGACCGCTGTGGGACTGGGTCACCTGGCTCAGCCGCGTTGAAGCGCTCGGCAGAACACACCATTCACCATCACCCCGACTTACCGAACCACAACAGTAGTTTTCACTGGGCCTACGTCTCCAGGACATCGTATTTGTCGGAACCTACTTCCTAGGAGAAAGGCAGGCAGCCGCTCAAGGGAGTAGTATCCACTTCTCCATGTACTCACGGTCGACCAGGAGCCAATACAATTTCGATATGGAGCCAGCTGATGAGGTTATGCCTTTCCGGAACAACATGCTCAGCGTCCAATGGCCGGTTTGAATGAGCAGGGACCAGTGCGATTTTCGGAGGTCACTCACACATACGGCTGATCGGCATGACATGCCGTAATTGGCAAGGGTTTCGCGGCGTGCTTGGCAGGTGAGACGCAGGCCATTTTATGTTTGGAGTGCTGGCCGACTAAGATCGACTCGATTTTGGCGGCAGAGGCTTGACTGGAAGCAGTCGCGCCGTTTGACAGAGGCCGTTGAGGCAGACCTGCAAATCGTCCCGTACCTCCTACGAGCCCAATGCTGCAAAGGCCCGAGCCCGATCCGCAGGCTGAGGAAGACTCTCGGCGAGGACAGCCAGACGCCGCTGGAGCTCGCGGGGAAGCTCCGCCACGGCTGCCCCGACGCTCCGCAAGGCCAAGGCGCGGTTTGTGGGATCGGCGAGTCCCTCGGCCATGGGGACGAGGCGTTCCTGGAGCTCGCGTGAAACCGCTGCCACGTGCACACCGAGGCTTCGCAATGCCGAAACGCGATGCATGGCCGTCCGAGCACGTGCGAGTAGGTATAGATGAAAGCCAGATCATGGCCCTGCTTCTTGGTAGGGCGTACGCCTGATTTTTGACTCATGGATCGATTCGTCCGGAGCCTCCAATAGGGAGGCGAATGATAAATGTACGGTACCGGATCGAATTGAGCCAAGGCGAGCGAGAGGAACTGACGGCGATGCTGAGCGGCGGCAAGCATGCCGCTCGCAAACTCAAGCGGGCTCAGATTTTGCTGGCGGCCGACATCGGCAGCCGCGACGAGGAGATTGCCCGGACCGTCAGATAAGCGCCTCCACCGTCTATCGGACCAAACGCCGCTTCGTGGAAAGCAATCTCGATCGGGTCTTGAGTGAGGAGCCGCGTCCCGGTGCGGAGCGCAAGCTGACCGGCAAGGAGGAAGCCCTGCTGGTGGCGACCGCATGCGCCAAGCCGCCCGCCGGCCGAAGGCGCTGGACGCTGGCGCTGCTGGCGGACGTGATGGTCAAGCTCACCGATCATGACAGCCTGTCAGGCGAGACCGTGCGCCGCCGACTGGCCGATAATGACCTCAAGCCGTGGCGCAGGGACATGTAGTGCATTCCCCATGTCGATGGCGAATACGTCGCCCGCATGGAAGATGTGCTCGATCTCTACGCTGAAGTGCCTGATCTCGAGCGGCCGCTGGTCTGCTTCGACGAAACCGCCGTTCAGCTCATCGGCGAAGTGCGCCAGCCGATTCTACCCGAGCCGGGAAAGCGCGAGCGTTACGATTACGAGTACCACCGCAACGGCACCGTCAATCTCTTCGTCGCCTTCAATCCGCATCGGGTCTGGCGCAAGGTCAAAGTCACCGAACGGCGCACCGCCGTGGATTATGCTCACTGCATGCGCGAACTCGTCGATTTCCATTACCCCAAGGCCGCCTGCATCCGGTTCGTGCAAGACAATCTGTCGATCCATGCCCCCGGCGCCCTCTACCAAGCCTTGCGCCCGCCGAGGCCCGCCGCATCCTGCGCCGCCTCGAGTTCCGCTACACCCCGAAACACGCCAGTTGGCTCAATATGGTCGAGATCGAGATCGGCGTGCTCCAAGGGCAGTGTCTCGGCCGCCGGATCGACGCCTTAGAAGCGAGGTCGCAGCATGGGAGCGGCAGCGAAACAAAACTCGCGCCGCTATCAACTGTAAGCGCTAAGCCGATACCCAGGGTTCGGGGTTAGATTAGATGTGCGAAGAAGCGTCCGGATTGAACGGAGGTTTGGGATGGGATTGGACGGCAAAAAGGACGTCCATTTGGACAGCTCGTC
>NZ_JBUYEN020000111.1:0-6873 GCF_055229415.2 Bradyrhizobium sp. Leo114
GCCATCAGACTCGCTCGAAAGCGAATCCAACCCGCACACATCATCGCATGGTCACTTTGGCGTAGAGCTCACCAGGCCGCCGCCCAGCGCGCGCACTTCAAAACAAAAAGACAACTGTAATGCTAGACTTGGCGAAACATGTTTTTCAGGCGCATGGCGCAGACCCTGGCGGCGATGTTGTTTTCCGCAAACAGCTGCGTCGTGACAAAGTGTTGGCTTTCTTTGCCCAGCAGCCTGCGTGCCTGGTAGCGATGGAAGCCTGCGCCAGCGCCCATCACTGGGCTCGTGAGATTGGCAAGCTGGGTCATACAGTGCGACTGATTCCACCGGCCTATGTAAAGCCGTTTGTTAAGCGCCAAAAAAACGATATGGCCGATGCGGAAGCGATTTGCGAAGCATCCCAACGCCCCACCATGCGCTTTGCCGCCGTGAAGAGTGAGGACCAGCAGGCGAGCGCGGTCGTGTTTCGCGCTCGCGATCTTTTGGTCCGGCAACGTACCCAGATCATAAACGCGTTGCGAGGTCACCTCGCCGAATACGGCCTGGTCGTTGCAAAGGGGGCCTCCAATGTCGGCGCGCTGGTTGAGCACGCGAAAGCTTCCGGGAGCAGCGTGCCAACGGCGGCGCAACCGGCGCTCGATATCCTGGTCAAGATGCGGGCGGTGCTGGAAGAGCAAATCAAGCAGCTCGATATTGAGATCGCGCGACGAGCTCGAGAAGAGGAAATTGCTCGACGGCTTATGACGGTTCCTGGAATAGGCCCAATCACGGCGACAGCTCTGATGGCGCTAGCGCCTGAGCCGGAAAACTTCAAACGTGGCCGGGATTTCGCTGCGTGGTTGGGGTTGACCCCGCTGCAACGTTCCACTGGTGGAAAACAGAAGCTCGGTCAAATATCGAAAATGGGTGAGCGAACGCTGCGGCGTCTCCTCATCATCGGGGCGAGTGCGGTGGTGAATCTGGCTCGCCGACGCGGTCCATCGCAAGGGACATGGCTGGAGCGCATGCTCGCTCGTAAGCCGCCCATGCTTGTCGCCGTCGCTCTCGCCAACAAGATGGCTCGCACCGTTTGGGCTTTGATGGTCAACGGTGGGGTCTACAAAGCTCCGGTCGCAGCGGCTTAATCGCTTAGCTTAATCGCTTAGTCCGCCCGACCAGAGGTCGTCGAGGAGGTAGGAAGGTCAAACGGAAGGTACGGCGCAACAGTCGATGGGACGGGGTCGGGAAAACCAGTACATGCCCAGGTGCTTCCAAGTACGCCGCTGTGATTTGGACCTGATCCGCGAACTCCCATACGGGCCCGCGACATATGACGGTCGCAATAAAGGCCGGACAGATGTCAGCACCCGACTACGCGCAACACCTAATCGAACGATTCTTCTTGCATCCACCGGGGCGTCCACAGATGGGCATGTGGTTCAACGCGTCAGCGTTGTCCTTCATGTCCACAGCCTTCGCGGCCTGCATCCGTTCGCGCCAGACCGCCATCGGCGTACGATAGCCGAGTGCCTGATGAAGGCGACGATCGTTGTAGAAGGCGATCCAGTTTGCAATGCCTGCCTTGGCCTCGCGGCCGTCGGCATAGCCCTTGAGATAGATGTCCTCATGCTTGAGCGACCGCCACAGCCGCTCGATGAAGACGTTGTCCATCCAACGACCGCGGCCATCCATGGAGATCTTGATCCCTGCGCCCGCCAGCGCGCCGGTGAAGGCCGCGCACTGGTGAATTGGCTGCCTTGGTCGGTGTTGAAAATCTCTGGCGTGCCGTACTTCGCCAGCGCCTCTTCCAGAGCCGCCACGCAGAACGAGACGTCCATCGTGTTCGACAATCGCCACGCCAGAACCGCACGGCTCGCCAAGTCGATGATGGCGACGAGATAAAGAAAGCCGCAGCCGATGGGCAGATACGTGATGTCGGCCGCCCATACCTGGTTTGGCCGGTCGATTGTCAAGTTGCGCAACAGATAGGGATAGATCTTGTGGCCCGGCGCTGGCCTCGTCGTGTTCGGCCTTGGTCCCAGCGCCGCGATGCCCATCTTGCGCATCAACCGCTGCACGCGCTTGCGATTGACCTGAAGCCCCTCAGCCTTCAGCATCGCGGTCATTCGCCGCGAGCCCAGGAACGGCCAGGCGGTGAACGAGCTCGTCGATTTGCCGCATCAGGGCAAGGTCGTTGTCGTTGGCCGGCCGTGGCGGTCGGTAGACCCCAGAGCGCGCAATGCCAAGCAGCATGCATTGCCGGCGGATCGACAGCGCCTTGTCGGCGCGATCGAGCATTCCTCGACGGTCCGGCGTGCTGATCTTCCGGACCTCCGCGCTAAAAAGATCCTATGAGGACTGCCGCGCCTCGGATCCTCGGTTACGATCGGCGCGTCACTCGAACCGGAGCACCATGCGATGTCGATCAGAACACAGCACTCGACCACAGTTGACACGGTTTACGCCGCGATCGAACTCAGCAAGAAGAGCTGGGTTCTAAGCATAGCGCATCCTGATCGCGACCGTCCCAGCATCCACCGTATCGCGGGAGGCGATTTTGACCAACTCATGGCGCGTCTGCGGGCGGCATCGAAGAACGGACGCCGCGTCTTGGTTTGCTACTGGGCTGGTTATGACGGGTTCTGGCTCGCTCGTTCGCTCGCCAGGCAGCAGATCGAATGCCGGGTTCTCGACCCGGCCAGTATCCAGGTCAATCGAAGAGCGAGGCGCGTCAAGACCGATCGGATCGACGTGCTGGCGCTTCTGCGAGCGCTGATTGCCATCGATCGTGGCGACCGTCATATCTGCGCTGCGGTTCGCGTACCCTCGATCAAAGAGGAAGACGCCCGTCGCTCTCATCGCGAACGTCAACGCCTGGTTCGAGAGCGCACAGGGCACATCAACCGGATCAAGGGGCTCCTGTTCGCGCAGGGCGTCCGTGGCATCGAGCCGCAACTGCGCCGGACTCGGATCGACTTCTCGGCGCTGCGGACCGCAGAAGGACATCCGCTGCCAGAACGGCTGCGGCGTGAATTGGAACGGGAATATGTTCGGCTCGAATTGGTCGAGACGCAGATCCGTGAGGCGGAGAGAGAGCGCGATACTGCCGACGCGCAATCACCAGCCATCGAACGCAAACGACAGTTGCTCATCAGCTTGCAGGGGATCGGCGGTGTCAGCGCAGCCATTCTAGCACGTGAGGTGTTCACCCGCACCTTCGCCAACCGACGTCAACTCGGCTCCTATCTTGGGCTGACGCCGAGCGCCTATGACAGCGGCTCAATGACACGCTCGCAAGGGATATCGAAGGCCGGCAACAGTTGGGCTCGCCGCGTGTTGATCGAGATCGCTTGGCTCTGGCGGAATATCAGCCGGCAAGCCCGCTCTCGCGCTGGTACGTCGAAAAGACGAAAAATCAGTCGCCGCGCATCCGACGGATCATGCTGATCGCGCTCGCGCGAAAACTCGCGATCACCCTCTGGCGCTATGTCGAGACCGGCGTTGTGCCGGAGGGCGTTAATGTGCCGCCCACCGCACCAGCAAAGGTTTGATTGAAGAGATCGCTGAGCTTCAAAGCCGATCGGCCGCGAAGACGGGGCGACGGGCGTCGAGGCAGCGATTGGCGTCTTTCACGGCGCCGGTAAAAAGTGTGAACTTGTCACCTCGATCGTCTGAAATGTGCATGCAGGATTGTGGCAAGCCGTCATGGAGCTGCCGGATATAAGTTGATGCGCCAAGCGTACGACCGCACCACAGAAGATCGATCCCATCGCTGAAACCATCCGATCGGAAAAAACGACGGCTTCCGGCCGACAATGATGACCAGACTGTTCTCCGGTCCATTGCAAAATTGGCCGGAATGAAAAAGCATGTCCTCCTTGACAAGCAGGCGCTCATATAAATCGCGCTCGACTGTCAGTTGTCCGATCTTGGCGTGCAGCTTCTCGATCTCGCGTTCGCGCGTTTCCTCGCTCTCCCGCCCGACACCCGCGTCAAAGGCCCGGGCCGCCTGGTCCAGCAGCTGCTTCTTCCACGCATAGATCTGGTTCGGATGCACCTCGTAGCGCTGCGCCGGATCCGCCTCCGTCGCCTGCTCCCACACCGCCTCCAGCGCAATCTTCGCCTTCAACGCCGCGTCGATCTTCCGTCGTGTCTTCTTCGTCATCATGCCCTCCGTCTATCAAACGGAGCGGCCCTTTTCCAACTTAGCCTCTGGTCCCAAAATCGGGGTCCATTTCAGTTATTGTTGCCCGACGCTGGGTCGTCGAACGCACGTTGGCATGGCTCAACCGCTGCCGACGTCTCGCCAAAGATTGGGAGGCCTCCGTCACCTCGGCTGAAGCATGGCTCCTTATTGCGTCAACTCGACAACTGGTGCGCCGCATCGCCAGATCGGCCAACGTCAAGTCATGAATTTTGAGTCAGATTCTTAGCTACAATCGCAACCAGTCTTTCGCGCAATTCGGGACCGACGGTATTACATTTGGCGCTTCTCACCGTATGATAACCCTAGAGATGATGGAGGGGCAACGTGTCGACTCGGTTGATGACGCGCTTAAGTAAAAGTGGGAGTGCTGCTATCATCGCTCAGAGCGGCTATAGAATCATCAGCGTGCGTTTACGCGCGGCCGAATTCGATGCGTTTTCGCAGCAGTTGCGTGTGCTTGGGCTGACCAACAGTATGGCGCTGCGAATTGCGGTCCGCAGGATCGGCGGATTTATTGAGATTGGCGATGAGACTCGGGATGATCTTCGGGCGATCACCTGTCACATCGGCAACATTGCCCAAGCACTCAGGGAACTAAGCCGAGTTGCTAACCGTGACGCCACCTTCGACATCGAAAGGTTCGAGAGGCACAGGCAACACTTTGGTCAGGAATTTTCCGCGCTCGACGCCCTGCTCCGCACAATATTGAACGTATCGCGACGGCGAGAGGACGGTCGTAGGCGACTGCAGGAGCTCATGCAGGGCGATAGCACTCATGAACACGATCATTAGGCAACCAAAGTGCCTCATCCGCAAGCAATCGTAAGAATTGTGCCTCGAGGCGGCTCTCGGAGCGCCCAGCAAATCCGAAATCAGCTGCAATACCTTTCGCGCAACGGAGCCGTTGATCTTCTACGTTCCGAACGTCATCAAGGCGTTTTGCTGCCATATGACCAACTCGACCAGTTTGCCCAAAGTTGGGCCGTGCAGACCGGCAACTATCAGGCCGGTCAGTCGGTCGCAGAAAGCAATCAGGACCTGACAACTCATATCATCATCAGCTTCCCGCCCGGCACAGATGCCAACCATGCGCATGCTGCCGGTCGTGCATGGACCGAAAGAATGTTTGGTTCAGGTCACAATGGCGGTTCATTTGACTACATCACGGCGTTCCATATCGATCGGCCGCATCCACACTTGCATGCAGTCGTCAATCGACGGGCACAGGAAGGCCATTGGCTGAAGATCTCGCGCCGCAATCCTCATCACAACTACGATAATATGCGCGCCGTATTGGTTGATGCAGCCGATGATCATGGCATTGAATTGGATGCGACACGTCGTGCCGACCGAGGCATTATGGAGCGTCCGATTACTTATGCGGAATTCCGACGCAGGCAGAGGGTTAGAGAAGCCGTCGTAATTCAACCGGAACCTGAGCCCGATATTCCTGTTAGTCCTAGAGGCCACCCCGGACCGCCGAACCTTGAACGCGACGGCAGGACCTCCGAAGCCCTTCAATCAGCACGTGGCGGTCGCCGGGCATTCCAAGCGTCCACGAGCACTGCGGAAGTGGACGACCGCGCAAATACGGGGGCCATTGTTCAGGGAAACGAAGCACAAGACACGGGCCCCAGTGCATCAGATGTAGGTGGTGTTGAACTCCGGCGCGAAACTCGGCAGCGCCGCGGCCGCGAGCCCGAAGGCGGCGACGGCCAGCCGACTTCGCTCGCTCGCCCACGGCAGCGCCGCCGTTTCGCGCCATCCATCATCGAAACGCGCGCCCAGCGAGCGGCCCGTGAACAGCGCCAGACCGAAGAAGATGCGGCGGAAGGTAATGTTCGGGGAGGCGCAGCACAAGACGCGGACCCCAGTGCATCAAATGTAGGTGGTGTTGAACTCCAGCGCGAAACTCAGCGGCGCCGCGGCCGCGAGCCCGAAGGCGGCGACGGCCAGCCGACTTCGCTCGCTCGCCCACGGCAGCGCCGCCGTTTCGCGCCATCCATCATCGAAACGCGCGCCCAGCGCGCGGCCCGTGAACAGCGCCAGACCGAAGAAGATGCGGCGGAAGGTAATGTTCGGGGAGGCGAAGCACAAGACGCGGACCCCAGTGCATCAAATGTAGGTGGTGTTGAACTCCAGCGCGAAACTCAGCGGCGCCGCGGCCGCGAGCCCGAAGGCGGCGACGGCCAGCCCACTTCGCTCGAGCGGCCACGCCAGCGCCGTCGTTTCCCGCCATCCATCATCGAAACTCGCGGCCAGCGCGCGGCCCGTGAACAGCGCGAGGCAGACGAACGCGCGAGGCGACATCGCCGCCGCGAGCCTGAACCTGAGGATCTCGATCCCAATCAACCACTGCGACTTCGCAGCCGACGTGCGATCGTACGATCGCACGATGAAGAGCGGGGCGGATCTCGGTGAGGATTGTGCCGAGTGGACGTTGTGAGCCGCCCCGGGTTTGCCGGAGGTGACCTTGCCCCACGGGCTTAATCCAGTTTGAAGTTCGTTCGTAACGGGTATGAGCTCCCACGTCTGTCAATCGGCGTTCAAATTTGACCCCCGTATTGCCTCACCTGAGGATGTTACTTTCGCTTGACGGATGTAGCTCCGACTGTCGGCCGGTCCGAGGTTGCGTCATTGCTCGCAGGATCGGAGGGACTGGGGACGTCGCGGAGTGCCCATCACAC
>NZ_JBUYEN020000112.1:0-6872 GCF_055229415.2 Bradyrhizobium sp. Leo114
TGTTCAAACTGGTGATCGCCGCATCAAAGACCTGGCGGCGGCTCAAAGGCACAAATCAGTTGCCGAAGGTCATCGCAGGTGTCAGATTCAACGACGGCATCGAGGTCATCCAAATGCCGGCAAACCATGCCGCCTGATCACCTCATCACCCAAAATCCCGCATAGCTCGGCGACGAACGCTTCGGCGGCGTAGCCAACGAGACGGCTTCGCTTGGGATCGTATGACGAAGTTGGCAGATGACTGGTTTCCTCAACCTCGTATCCTGCATCCCTGGCCCCAACAGCGCTTCGCCGTCACACACCCAAGGTAGGAGCCGGATGCCTTAATTGGGCCCGTCCGGATCTGTGCGGGTTGCGCCTTGCAAGCGCGTTGAAGTCTGCCGTCTGCGATGACGGCCGCGGCAAAGCCTAGCGAGCAGCCGCGAACCAAGTCTTGCGTGGCGTCCGGTAACGGCCGCTGCGAAGCGTAGACAGGGAGGTTGTAGGCCGGAATGAAGTGAACGGGAAAATAGCCCCGAAATCGATCGTGATCGGAGTAGCTGACCCTCTCCCGTAACGGGGAAGGCGGAACCAAAGACCGCGCGAACGCGAGCAGTCTAAAGTGCTCCCGGGGTTCGTACCGCCAGCATGCAACCAAAGGCGTTGACGTGAACAAGGGAGATCCATCCGGTTCAAGCGCACGCTTGTAGGACCTGCCAAGCCGAAGAGGTGAGAAGGGTCTGATGACCGGGTGGAAGTCATACTGACTGATAGTACTCCGAGGACGAGAGAGCCGGCCACACGGGGAAGCGGTCAGCGGTAGTTGAATTGTTCTTGGGCGACATGGGCTCCATGCAACGGGAGTTACGGCCTTCTATTCAAAGAGAAGATCAGCTGACCATGGAAACGAAACTTGAACAGATAGCAGTGAAAGCTCGAAGGGAGCCAAATCTCCGCTTCACCTCGCTGGCCCATCATATCACGCGCGACCGGGTGCTGGAGAATCTATCAAAGATTCCGAAGCGATCCGCCGCCGGGGTGGACGGTCAGACGGTGGAGGCGGCGAAGGAGAGCTTCGAGGGCTGGATAGAGCCGGTGCTCCAATCCATCCACCGCCAGGGATATCGCGCGCCTAACATTCGGCGGGTCTATATCCCCAAGCCTGGCAAGACGGAGAAGCGCCCCCTCGGGGTTCCAACTGTCGCCGACCGGGCGCTCCAACGCACCACGGCTGAGGTGCTGTCCGCCATCTACGAGCAGGACTTCTTACCCTGCTCGTTCGGCGGCAGGCCGGAGCTCAGCGCCCATCACGCCTTGGCGACCCTCAATGAGGTCATCGCCGGCGGCATGATCGGCTGGGTGCTGGAGGCGGATTTGAAGAACTTCTTCGGGAGTCTCAATCATGATTGGGTCCTCCGGTTTGTCGAACATCGAGTAGGCGATCCGCGCCTGATCAGCTTGATCCGGCGTTGGTTGAAAGCGGGCGTCTTGGAAGATGGAGCGGTTCATCCGAGCGAGCAGGGAACCTCGCAAGGTGGATCGATTAGCGTGCTGCTGAGCAACGTGTACCTTCATTACGTTCTCGACCTCTGGTTTGAACGCGTGGTGAGGGGCCGGTTGCGGGGCGAAGCCCGACTGGTACGCTACATCGATGACTTTGTGATCTGTTTCCAATATCGATCGGACGCCATCCGCGTACAGGATGCCTTGCGTCTACGGTTGGGGAAGTTCGGCCTCACTCTGGAGCCGACCAAGACCAAGTTGGTCGAGTTTGGTCGGTTCGCGCAAAGACACGCTGGCAAACGCGGCAGGAACCGCCCGGAAACTATCTACTTCCTGGGTCTGACGCTCTATTGCACGCGAAACCGAAAAGGTAACTTCAAGGTTGGGATGCGCACCGAGAAATCTCGGCTACGGCGCAGCCTTACGTCTCTGCAAGAGCTAATGCAGCGAATACGACATCAAACGATCAGTGAACAGGTCAGCGAAATCAACGCCGTCCTACGCGGCCACTATGCTTATTACGGCGTCGCTGGAAATCTCCGGAGCCTCGTAAAAGTCTATCGGGTCGTCGAGCGTTACTGGCGCAAGATGTTGTGCAGCCGCAGCTGGGCAGGCCGTCGTCGTCTCACTTGGGATGCCTTCAACCAAATCAAAGAGCGGACACCATTGCTGACACCAAAACTGCGCCTCCCATACGGGAAGCTGCAGGCGCTAGCAGTGCTGTGAACCAACCGCCGAAGAGCGTAGTGCGGTAAATCCGCACGCTACGTTCTGTGGGAACCGGAGGCGGGCGACCGCCTCCGGTGACCCGGTGGGCGCTCAGCAATGAGCGTCCCTACCGCGAACCTTTTTTGTCTGAGGTGGGCGCGGCGAGCTTCGGCCTGGTCAGCTCGGCGCCAGAGCGACCACGCGAGAACTCGGTCGATCGCGATGCGCCGTTGAGCGAGCTTGATAGCGATGCGACGGATTTCCGTAAGCGAAGCTTTACTCCCATTTGATTGATGGGTTTCCGCTCGGTTTGTGCTCTGCGATTCTTGGCTGTTCGGGCAGCAGCCAGGAGGAGACTGACGGCGATGGAACTATCGAGCGAGGAGGCCGAAGCTGACGGTTTTGCGGGGAAGCTTGCGCGCCGTACGCGTTCTCGAGGCCGGTTATGGTCTGCGGAGATCAAGGGGCGTGCTGTTTTAGAGAGCATGAAGCCTGGCGCCCGCGTATGTGAGGTCGCACGGCGTTATGGTGTCAAGGCCCAGCAGTTGACGACGTGGCGCAGATTGGCGCGTACTGGCCGGCTCGCATTGGTCACGGACGAAGCGGCGGATTTCGTGTCGATCGAGCTGAGCGATCCAGCGGCGTCAGGCAAGACCGAGGGGCTCGTCGAGATTACGATTGGCAAGGTTTCGGTTCGCCTGGACGCGGACGTGTCCGCGGTGCGGATCGCTGAGATCGTAGCTGCGATCGAGCGCGGCGCATGATCATTCCGGCGCAGGGACTGCGGATTGTGCTTGCTGTACGTCCTGTCGATTTCCGGTGCGGGCACGACGCGCTGGCCGGCCTCGTGCAGAACACGCTCGGGCTTGATCCGCATTCGGGCCTGATCGTGGTTTTTCGTTCGAAGCGGGCCGACCGGCTTAAGATTTTGCTATGGGACGGCACGGGCCTCGTTCTGGTCTACAAGCGCCTTGGCGATGGCGGCCATTTCGAATGGCCGCGGATCAGTGACGGCGTCATGCGTTTGACGCGGACGCAGTTCGAAGCGCTGTTTGACGGGCTGAACTGGAAGCGCGTGGGCGAACGGATCGTCCCGACGCCAGCTGCGGCGAACTGACTCAGGGCTGACGATTTGTTTCGCACGGCACCTTGGGATGATAGCTTGCGGATGTGCCACCGTCCGCGATTGATCCCGCCCGTCTTGCCGCGCTGCCCGCCGATTTGCGAGCGCTCTTCAGCGCGCAGGAAACGATGCTCGAAGCCGAGCGTCGTCGCGCTGATGACGAACGGACGGCACGCCTTCATGTCGAGAACAAACTAGCTGCGTCCAAACAGATCGTCGACCGTCTCGAACTGCTCGTGAAGGAGTACGAGCGCGCACGCTTCGGCAAACGCTCGGAGAAGTTCAATCCCGATCAGATGCAGCTGGTGCTCGAAGACATCGAGATCGCCATCGCCGAAGTCCAGGAGCGCCAGGACGATCGTGCGCGCCGCGCCGGCGCGGCACCGTCGGGTCGCCGGGCCAGCCGCGCCGCCCGCGCCTTTCCCGCGCACCTGCCGCGCATTGAGCAGGTGATCGAACCCGAGAACCTCGAGTGTCCCTGCGGCTGCGGCCAGATGGTCCGGATCGGCGAGGATCGCTCCAGACGCCTCGACGTGACGCCGGCCCAGTATCGCGTGGTCGAGGCGGTGCGACCGCGCTACGCCTGCGCGACAGGATGCGCCGGCGTGCGCCAGGCGCCGGCGCCCGCCCATCTGGTGGAGGGTGGCCTCCCCACCGAGGCGATGCTGGCGCAGGTGGCGGTCGCCAAGTTCAGCGAGCACATGCCGCTCTATCGTCAGTCCCAGGTTCTGGCCCGGCATGGCATCCTCATCGATCGCGCCGTTCTGGCGGATTGGATGGGAACGGTCGCCTTCCACCTCGCGCCGCTGGTCGAGCGCATGAGCGTCGTGATGAAGCAATCGGGCCGCTTGTTCATGGACGAGACCAGGGCGCCCGTGCTCGATCCGGGCCGGGGCCGAACCAAGACCGGCTATCTGTGGGCTGTCCTGCGCGACGATCGCGGCCACGGCGGCGCTGATCCACCAATCGTGGTCTACCACTACGCGCCAGGACGCAGTGGCAAACATGCCGAGCATATCCTCGACGGCTTCGACGGCACCGTTCAGGTCGATGGATACCAAGGCTATCACAGGCTCGCACGACCCGAGCGTCAAGGCGGCGCGCCGCTGCGGCTGGCCGCATGCTGGTCCCACTCCAGGCGCGAGATCATTGCCGCGACTCCGAAGGCCGGCTCACCCATCGCCGAAGCAGTCCTCGCGCGCATCGCCGCGCTCTATGCAATCGAGAAGGAGATCCGTGGCGCCGACGCCGCGGTCCGACAAAAGGCGCGCAACGAACGATCACGGCCGCTCGTCGTCGAACTGAAGAAGTTCCTGCGCGAGCAAGCCGCCCGCCTGTCGCCGGGCAGCGAGATGGGCAAGGCGATCGCCTATCTCCTGAACCATTGGGATGGGCTTACCTTGTTTCTCGACGACGGCCGCATCGAGCTGGGTAGAGTCGACGACTGGCGCGGTGGCTACAGGTTCCGAGGAGTTGCCGTTTGCCGGCAGCTTTCGCTGAGTGCCGGTGCCTCATTTCGGACCATGGCTCCGTTTCCAGTCGCCGCTCGTCAAACCGGGCGTGCGGATTTCCCGCACCCGGCTTTCTCTCGATCCGTCAAGCCTTCGCTCTCGGCATGTCGGCGCGCGCTCTGGGGAGGCGGTAGAGGCCAAGCGTTTCATGCAGGTACTCCTGCGAGTAACGCTTGAAGCCTCGCCCACGCGCCCCAGTGCGCTGAACCAACCAATGTCGCAGACGACGATCGACGTATTGCCGAATGAGGTTGTAAGTTTCCACCACTGGGCCTTGGTCGAAGTAGCCGCACCAACCGCGTAGGATGCGATTGATGACAGCGACAGTGTTCTCCGGTGTGTCCGGGTACCACTGACGTGTCGTGCGGTCATGGATCTGTTTGAGCAATCGTCGAATGGCTTTCTTGGAAGGCCTTGTGCCCAGAAAGGCTTGACCTCCCTTTCCATGGAAGCGCCCGATCGTGTACCCGAGGAATGTTACGCTATCCTCCGGGACCCGAGCGAGCCGCGTCTTGGTCTCGTTCACCTCCAACCCAAGCCTGTTCATTAGCGTCTGCATCCGCACCATTGCCGTCTCGGACGAGCCGGGGCGACAGCAGATCACGAAGTCATCCGCGTAATTCACGATATGCGCATCGAGTTGGTCTTGGTGTCCGTGTTTGCGCCAAGCCAGCAAGAACCGACGAAAGTAGAGATTCGCCAACAGCGGGCTCAGGGGTGAGCCCTGTGGAGTTCCTCTTTTCTTCGTACGGGACTCCGCCGTCCTCGTGGTTCGCCGACCGTCTCTCTCGATAACCGCGACTGTCAGCCAGTCTTTGATCATTGAGAGGAGCCGACCGTCGGCAATCCTGCGTGTGAGGCATTTCACCAGTGGTGCATGCGGAATCGAGGTGAAGTAATCCCTCAAATCCGCGTCGACGATCTCCGATCGTCGATGGTCTCTGATGTGCCAGAACACGCGGCGTACCGCCATCTTGGCGTCCAGTTTCGGGCGGAAGCCATACTGGTTGTCCAGCAGGTCCGCTTCGAAGATGGCGCCGATCACCAGCATCGCCGCCGTCATGACCGTCCGGTCTTTTACGGTTGGAATGCTAAGCGGTCGACGTCCGCCATTGCTCTTCAGTATCCATACTCTCAGCAGGGGCTGTGGTCGGTAGTTGCTCGACATCAGCTCCTCTCTGGCATTTTCCAGCCATCGCTCGCGTCCCTCGGTTTCGATCTGAGCAAATGTGACGTCATCTACCCCAGGAGCGCCCCGATTTCCACGGCAGCGCCTGTAGGCTTCTTCCAGCACATCCAATCTGCAGACTTTGTCCCAAAGAGAGTAGAATCGATAGTCCGGTTCAGCCTTAGCTTTCGCCTGCAGCGAGGTTTGAAGTTTCTGAACGGATATTTCCGGTGTTGCTAGGTTCATCACCAATCGCCGTGTTCTCAACTGTCGTTCTCGCATGGATCGAGTCAGGGTCCCTTTCCTCCGCCGGCGTTACCCGACATCACCGGTACTGCGAACCCATCCGCCATCTGCTACCGCCGACGCTGGCCCTCACGGGTTCGTCGTTGGATGTAGGCTTGTGCCCCCCACGGCGGCAGACTTCCCTTGTTGCTCACTGTCCATGTCCCGCGCGTGCTGCCATCACTACCCCGGTGGGACCTTGGGGTGCGTTTCTCGCTCGCTTCCCCCACGACATCGGCCTTCCCCGTTAGAATGGCGGGTCGGCTCCCACAACGACATTTCGAGGCCTGCTCAATGTTCACTCACGTTGCGGCCCGCGCGGACCGTCGACCCTCGAAAGGGCTCATTTTCGGAGTGCTTCAGGTCATTCGTCGCCTCCTGACCCGCCCCGAATACTTCCGGCTGGAGCGAGAGTTAGCCAGCCTGGGTTTCCACCAGGGAGAACAGTGCGCCTTGCAAGGCACACATACGGATGAGATGGACAAGCGCTTTCTTCATGGCCGAGACGAAGATTGCAAAGGTCGCCGTAAGTCCATTCTTTTGTTCGGTCGCGCTGCGGGCCATTCTTCCGTCCCGGCCACCGATCTCGCAGCCG
>NZ_JBUYEN020000113.1:0-6813 GCF_055229415.2 Bradyrhizobium sp. Leo114
CAGCCCACGATCAGGATCTTGTGGCCCATTTCGGCCAGCGCCGCCAGCGTGTTCTGCGAGGTGGTCGACTTGCCGATGCCACCCTTGCCGTAGAACGCGATTTGTCTCAGTGAAGACATGTTGCTCTGCATCAACCGATTTGCCAAAGTTTGCGCGCTGGCTCGCGCGCCAGCTTTGTTTCTCTCTCAGAAACGAGGCACACGGGTTCAAGGGAAGGAGAGCATCGCTCGTCTTGCGCGTCTGCGTGCACTCAGCCCTCACTCAGTGTTGCTGCATCGTAATAGCAACCCCCGTGCCAAGGCTGTCCACGCTCTTTAAGCTTCTGATTTCGCGTTGAAAAACCAGCGAGCCCGCGGATGACACCAGGTGTTTTGAAGGTGACAGCAATTGTGCCGCTGTCAGAAGCCGAACAAGGATCGCAAGCATCAAACGGGCAAAAGCCGGCTTGGCGCGGGCCCTTTCGATGCGTTCATGCGTGGAACGGAAATTGCTAATTTCTCATACAAGCCGCTTGGAGAGCGATAATGCAGATGGGCGTCGAAACCTCGAAGGCGGAAGACCAGCGACCGGTCTTCGTGGTCGATGATGACGAAATCACCCGGGTGGCTTTGCAGCTTATGCTGCACGATGAGATCGAAACGCACGAGCTTGCAACGCCTGAAGAGGCTTTTGTCAGGCGCGTCGATTGGTTGAAGCCCGATCTGGTGCTGCTCGGCGCCTCCTTTTTCAAACAAAAGGGGCCGCCGTTGATCGGCCAATTGGCGGCCCATTTTTCCGAGGTGCGGATCCTGATCGTCTGCGAGAAATCCGACGAGGCCACCGCGGCCGAAGGCATCAAGGCGGGCGCGCACGGCGTGCTTATCAAGCCTCTCACCTTGGAAGCCGTCCGCAAGAAGGTCGATGGTATTCTCGAACGCGGCGCCACCGCGCCCATCGTGCAGCTCAGGGTGCTGAATTAGGCCACGCCATGGCGACGATCATTTTCTATCAAAAACCCGGCTGCGCCACCAACGCGCGCCAGATGCAGGCGCTGAAGGCCGCGGGCCACCACGTGATTGCCAAGGATATCTTGAAGGAGCCGTGGCGCGCGGAGCAACTGCGCCAGTTCTTCGGCAATACGCCGGTCGGATCCTGGTTCAACCGCGCCGCGCCCCGTATCAAGTCAGGCCAAATCAATCCCGACATAAGCGACGCGGCGAGCGCACTCGCGCTGATGCTGAGCGATCCGCTCCAGATAAGGCGCCCGCTGATCAACGCCGACGGCGCAAGATGCGCAGGATTCGATCATGAGCCCGTGCTGTCGCTGCTTGGGCGGAGCATGCAGGACGATCTCGAGCGATGCTCGAGCGAGGCAGCCGGAGGGTACTGCCGGAGCGGGTGAGCTACGCTACTCGCTAGTTTAACGAGAGGCGAAGAAAGCGGAGTTTCCCCGCTCCCCTTTCTTCGGGCGCGGCAGCAGGCTCGCTGAAGACGATCGGGGCTCTACACGCGCGTCTATAATTTTAATTAGGGTTGATGAAAAAGCCCCAAGGTGCAGCCCGCCAATGCGGTCATCGCGGCGGAGCCGGCACATTCGCCGATGCTGAATTGCGCGTGAAAGCCGGACATCAGTGGACGCTTCGCTGCACGTTCCAGTTCGACCGCATCGACATTCGTAGTGACATCGATCAAGCCGAGCGAGGCGCCGAAGGGCTGTTTCATGTCGCCCCACAACAAATTGGCGGGGCGGCCGGA
This sequence comes from Bradyrhizobium sp. Leo114, assembly GCF_055229415.2. Classification (NCBI taxonomy): domain Bacteria; kingdom Pseudomonadati; phylum Pseudomonadota; class Alphaproteobacteria; order Hyphomicrobiales; family Nitrobacteraceae; genus Bradyrhizobium; species Bradyrhizobium sp. Leo114. The sequence continues at coordinate 1,735 of NZ_JBUYEN020000113.1, forward strand.
CGCCATGGAGGACGTGCCGAGTCCGTCCCTACAGCACCGCCCCGCCTGCGACCGGTGATGGTGCCCCGAATGAAGCAAGCGATGTGCCGATTTTGAAAGTTGGCTACAGTCGCTTCGTACTGGGTGTGTGTAGCGTCATGTGGTGGATATTGGTCTCAAAGCCGACAAAACGACCCGCTCTAGTTCAGTGCGCCCGAAAGCTCCGCCAAGCGGTGTCACTATCAGCGGTGTGTGATCACGTCGGGGTTGTCGACCACCATGTCGAGCAGCGTGTCCTCGACCATGCGGCAATCCACGCCCTTGATCCGGACGCGGCGAGCATCGCCGTGCCGGAATACAACCCAATCGCCGGCCTTGACATCCTGGCCGTGGAAATAGGTGCCGGTCTGCGGCTCATGCTTGAAGGCGGTCTTGCCCTTCTTGAGCACCAGGCCGACGGTGTCCTGCCAGACTGATTCCTTGATCGCGCCGGTCGACAGGATGAGCCCGCCATCGATCTTCTCCGGCTCGATGTAGATGCTGACCCCTTTGTTGTTCAGCAGCTCGATGGTGCACAGATCGCCAACGAGCTTCATCAGCTCGGCCCTTCTCGTCCTCCGAATTGGAACGGCGTTCCAATGTCGAAACACGTACCATCCCTCTCCTCCTGGTCTTTCAGGATGTCTTCCAGCGTCTAAGCGAGCAGGTGCGCAGCGGCGGCGGGCGCCTTTACCCCACATTGCGCTGATACTGGCGCCCATCTGTGAGCTTGCCGGACGTGATGGCGTCGATCGCCTTCTTATTTAGCTCATCAAGCTTAGCCTTCGGCGTTCGGCTAGATTGGTATCGATGATGACGCTCATTTACGGCCCGCCCACTCGTTTCCGAGCCAATTACAGGAGCGCCATGCGAGTCAGCGGCCATCTGACAAAGAAATGGCCGCCTGCGTTGCCACAAGCGGCCGAAGTCTAGGGAGGAAACGCCCAAGGAGGGCAGGACGCAGCCTAGAACGACCGCCATCAGCAGCTCAATTGAACGTAGGTAATCGTCGGGTATCCAAAGGGTAGGACGGAACGATACGAAGGTTTATGTCGAGATCGGCTAGGCAACGCCAAACTCGCCGCTCGCGCCCGGCTCGGCCACCATATGCCGCACCAGGATCATTTCCAATCCGACTTCCGAACAAGGGGCGACGCGGAATTGATTAGTCAATTGCCGGCCGGCACCCTTCAGATAGAGGAGGAAGCCGGGCAACTTGGCGAACATTGCTGCCTCAATGAATCCCCGCGTATGCGCGGGCATGGCGGCGCAACTTCGAGGCCCCTCGATCGCGCGTTACCGCTGTAGCTGGATTGCATTAGAGCGTGATCCGCAAACGTGGAAACCGCTTTTCCGAGAAGATCATGCTCAAACAAAAAATATAGAGCGGAATGACGATTCGAAGAAAAGTCAGTCATCACGCCTTACGGTCGTGATCCTTTCGCAACATGGCGACTTGATCGTGTCTCGACCGCCCGATTTTGATTCGCATCAAATCCTTCGCGATGCCGCGTGTGTGACAGAGACGTCGCGCGACTCCCCGCGCTGACTTGGGAATCGAAGAATTTGATGAGAACAAGAACAATTCTGACGACAGCCTCGCTGCTCGTGAGGCATTCGGTGGGGCCACCATGTCGCTGCAAGCTGCCGATCTCGCATCGGCGGCGATCTACACCAAAGCGCCGCCGGTCGAACCATTCAATCCCTGGATGATCCGCCTGCGCGTGCTCGGCGTTTTGCCGGATGCTCGAGGTAGCTCGGTTAACGTCTTCGGCGTTCCGGGCCTGTCGTCACCGAATTTGGGGCTCTCGATCAGCGATCAAGTGGTCCCGGAGCTCGACATCACCTATTTCTTCACCCCGAACATCGCCGCCGAACTCATTCTCGGCGCGACCAAGCATCACATCAACGGCACCGGGACGCTCAACGGGCTCGACATCGGCAAATCCTGGCTGTTGCCGCCGACGTTGACGCTGCAATATCACTTCACCGATTTCGGCGCGTTCAAGCCGTATATCGGTGCCGGCATCAACTACACCGTATTCTTCAACCAGTCGGCGGGCAACACGCCGGTCGCTGGCCTCGCGGTCACCGACCTGCAGATCAGCAACCAAGTTGGCGCCGCGGTCCAATTCGGCTTCGACTACATGCTCGACCGTCACTGGGGCTTCAACGTTGACGTGAAGAAGTTGTGGCTGCGGCCGGATTATTCGGCGACCGTAAACAAGGCGATTCCGGTCACCGGGCGCGCCAATATCGACCCATGGCTGGTCGGCGGCGGCATCACCTACAAGTTCTGACCCAAGAGCACGATCGGGGAAAAGTGGAAACCGGGTTGCGCAAACAAAAAGATCGAGCGAGCTGACGGTTCGAAGAAGCGTCATCTCTCTCAGCGCCGGGAGCCGGGCCCGGCGCCGCATTCGCTTTAGCTTTGCGCTATTGGCGGAGTCAACATGAGGTGACGGACCAGATCGAAGGGTAAGAGTGATTGATCAAGCCATTTTCCATCTCGGCGAGCGTCGCGCAAAGCGCCACAAGGACATCAACGTCAGGGATTCAAACGGCTCGCCGCTGGAGGTGGCAGGGCATGGTGATCAGGGACTTGAAATCCAAAGGCTCGTCCACGGTGATCAAGCGCGCACCCTGATCAGGAACATCCATCTTACCGAGGATCCCGACGAAAGCGAAGGCCGCACCTATAAGGTCAAGGGCCCGGTTGGGCACGGAGTTCTTGATGAAGGACCGTGAGGTCACCACCACTCATCACCCTGGCGAAAGAGGGTAACCCAGGATTCCAGAGACGCCAGTCGTCAGATGGAAGCCGAGGCTAACTTGATAGCCCGCGCAAGCTGCCTTTAACCGAGCCCTCAGCTCCGCTTCAACACCATCACCAGGCGGTCGACACGTTTACCTTCCTTGAGATGGGACTCGACGATTTCGTCGATGTCGTCAGGCGTGGTTGGACGGTACCAGACGCCATCGGGATAGACCACCATCAAGGGACCGGCCTTGCAAAAGCCGAGGCAGCCCGCCGCCGTGAAGCCGATATCGGTGAGCCCTTGCACTTCGATCGCCTTGCTCGTCCTGTCCCACAGGGCTTGCGCACCAGCTGCACCGCAGCTGCCGTGCGGATGAGTAGGCGGACGCTGGACGTGGCAGGCAAAGACATGATGCCTGTAGAGTTGAGGAAGCTCGAATTCCGTTTCTGAGTTCATGAGCCCGCCACGCATTCGATTGGGTTCATCTGAAGGGGGACAAGGTCCGAGTGCACCGCTCGGGACCGCGGTCGTCAGCGCGAGCGCGTGAAGCTCGTCACCCATTATCCCGTTGAGCGCCGCATACACAATCTGATGCTGCTTCGGCTCTTGACTGTGAAGGCGCGCGAAACGACGCGGGCGCCATAATGATCGCCGTCGCCGGCTAGATCAGTCATGGACACCTCCGCGTCCGAAAAGCCTTTCCTGATCAGGGCTTCGATGTCTGGTCCCCTCATCGCGATCTGCCTTGCTCCCGCTTGGCTTGCTCCACCATCTTGCTTCTCCATGCAAGCTTCGAACCAAGATGCGCGCCGCGCGCTTCTGCGCCGATCCTTCTCGGTCTGCCGACGTACAACTGCCACTCATCGTCACGTTTGCTACAGCAACGGTCTCTTTTGTTGCGGACGTGACAAACATCGAGCAGACGCGTGCGCCTCCAGCTTTTCCGCAGCTAGCCCCCAAAATAGCCGAAGAATCCCGATCCTTCCGCATGGCCCGGCTCTTGCAATGTCATCTCGCGGAAGGATGTAGCGCGTCACGACCGTCGTCTTCTCGGAGGAGCCCATGAATTTTCGCCAAGCTGCCTGATGAGCTCGACGCCTCGCTACAGCAGGGCATGACCGCTTACCGGCACCATTCGGCGCGAACCGACCGCATCTTTCGGTGAGCGCTGAACGCTCTGACGAGAGCGCGCGATCGCCGAGCGCGGCTTGCGCAAGGGCGCAAGCCAAGCCGGCTGGGACCACGACGGCGCCCATGGCAAACCACAATCGGGGATGCCAGTGGCGTCGGCGCTTCACGCTCTCCGCCTTGAAGGCGCTTGCCTTCAATCAGTTGATTCCTGGGGCAAAGACCTCGATTACAAGGCTAGGGTCAATGGATATGTCGCTTGAATTGATGCGCGTGACTGGGGTTTGTACTTCGCAGGATTGTTCCCCCTCTCCCTGCATGCACGGCCAGCCTACTCTAAAGCGAGTCTCCCAGAACTCCTGATACAGGATCGTCATTTCACTGCCTAACGGTCCTGTCACGTCTGGGTCTGCGATCCCCCCTGCCAGCCCAGACGGAGCCCTCGGCGGTTGTAGCCGCCGAGGGCTTTCTTTGTCTCGAGCGCGTTTTGGATGTCACTAACACCTGTTCGCCTCGGCTCCCCCCACAAATGGGGCCTCATTGGAAGCGAAGCCGGCACGCGGATTCACCCGACCAAAAATGGTGCTGGCGTCGACGTTCGCCGCCTTGCCGCCTCACTCGGTGGACAGCGTGAAGCCGCGCCGCTCGCGTTCGTCCGCACGCGATTTTATGGATCTAGCAATGTGGGGAGGCTGCCCCCCGATTCTGAAAGCACGCGGGCGTGCCCTATCGCAGGCTAGGGCGGACGGAAGCAAAAGGAATGCGGGACGACGTCAGCCCCACCTATTCTCTACAGTCGGGCCGACGGCTTTCATCATACGGCTTGCCTGTCTGGTTGCGTGTCCAGTTAGCGAGCGTGGACAACGCGAAATCGAGTTCGGCGCGCGCAGTTTCGTTGGCGACCGTCTCCCGCGATGCAGCGCACATGCAGGCCAGCCGGGCGTCCAACCCTCCGCGCCGACGAGAAAACCGAGATGGAGCTGCCGCGTCCGCTGGAATCGCCCTTCTCGGGCGTATAGAGTTTTGGTTGGCCAGTCCATTCGGCGAGCTAGTACCCGGAATCAGAGCTGAGTGATACGGCGGCCTTTGAACCGGCGTTGACGGACCTTTTTCTTGGTCCAGACGAAGGGCTCGGCTTTGTCGTTGTAAGCGTTGACGTAGGCATCGATGTGGT
>NZ_JBUYEN020000114.1:0-6225 GCF_055229415.2 Bradyrhizobium sp. Leo114
TTTTAATAATCGCCGCCAGGTTGCTGCTTACGCGGGGCTGGCGCCGACGCCCTGGCAGAGTGGATCCGTTGATCGAGAACAGGGCGTTTCGAAAGCTGGAAATCCGAGATTACGCACGACGCTGATCCAGATGTCCTGGCTGTGGCTGCGTCATCAGCCCGGCTCTGCGCTGGCTCGATGGTTCAAGGAGCGCGTCCAGCGCAATGGTGGCCGCATGAAGAAGTCGACCATCGTGGCGCTTGCGCGCAAGCTGCTGGTTGCGCTCTGGAAGTTTGTGACCGCCGGTGTCGTCATCGAAGGTGCCATCATGCAGAACAGCTAATCTCGGCTGCTCCTCGAATTATTCTGAAAATTCTCCAGGACCCGATCAGTCCTGGTGGATCCAGGTCGACGAACCGACCAGAACCCTGGCGAAATGCCGTTTGAGAGAGTGGTCTCGTCGTCCTGAGCCCCGTCCGCCGCAAGCGGGATATTGGTGCAGCCGCGAAAGGTGGCGACCGAATGTGAGGTTGATCAGGCTCGGCAAACGAGCCGCGTCACGCACGGGCTTGGACCTGGATAGCGACGCTTCGGAGGGACTGCTGATGCATTGCGATTGATGGCCTTGACACGAACCATCCCATGTGAGGTTCTGGCAGGCTTCGACACCCGCCTCGATACGCCGCCTATCTCAGTCCGTCATCACCCAGTTTCCCGCATAGCTCCGGCAGGTGACCGTGGCGTACGACGCGCGCTGGTGGCCGTCCGCAGTCTTCAAATCGGAATGCTTGCCGAGAAAGTCCGCGACCTCGGCCTCGACCGCCTGAGCCAACAGAGCACGCGCCCCATTGCGCAAGATTTCGGTGAGTTGATCGTCGACATTTCCTGGCTGAATCAGCTTGATCATGTTATCTTTGGACGCGGCATATCGCTCCTTCGGTGGAGAAGTGGAGGCGTCACGCACCCCCACGATATGCGCCTTCCCGATTCCCACCGTCACCAACTTTCAGCGATAGCTCAAGAGTTAGCAGAAGGCCCGACTAATGGTCGACATCCAAAAAAAACCAATCAAGCTGAGAGACAGAGTCTACAAGGACGCGCGTTCCGCTAGGCGAGAAGCAGATCAGTCTCGTCGAGCGCGGGAAACGACTGATGAAGCTCGTAGAATAGATCGCTTGCTTAGAAGACCAAGCAAACAAACGACATATGCCAAGGAGATGGCGCTCTTTGATAAAGTGAAAGAGGGCTATCATGGTGAAATCGGCTACAAGTTCCTCGGCAACAAGAAGCTGGCAATCGAAAACAATGACGAGCGCACGCGTAAGAGGGGCGTGGTCAGGAGGACCACGGAGGTCCTGAAACGTGCTCCTCAGTCAGACACTGTTTACATCAGCCAGCTTGAAAGGGAGGATTGGCGGAAAACGGCGCATTACAGCTTTGACGCGAACGGTGAACTCCGCTCCCGCAGTCTCAAACTCAAAGATGGCAGTTTGCGTGAGAAATGGGAACGGGACGAAAACGGTCACCTGCTCCGCACCAGCTACTACACGGATAGGTTTCGGGATGGTCGGTTTTTCCGGGCAATTTCCGAGGAAATTAGCGCGCCCTACGTAAGCCAGGCCGACAATAAGAAGTATCGCACTTTAACCCGGACAAAAGGCTCCAGAAAAGAAGTTTTCGAGCGGGACGAAAACGGCAGTCTGACACTGATCGGCCGCGAAATTCGTGGCTTCTTCTCGAAGCATTCGATAAAATCTCAAGACAGGAGAACGGAGGTAACCGAAACCAAAACCCTCTTCGGTGTCAAATCATATACATCTTTACTGGACCCGCAGGGAAATGAGCTGGGCAGAAACATTACGTCCCACCGAAGGCTTTGGAACAAGAGGTCGGCCGTATTCGACAAAACGAGCCATCAATTGACCGAAGCCAAACATACCTTTGGCAAGTTGTTCAAGCGGGAAACCAAATATGTTGGCAATGATGCCAAGATCGTTACAACAACAGTTTTGGGTATAAAATTGAAGACGCGCCTGAAGGGCCTTCAAGAGCATGAGCGAAATGCCCAGATAATGAGAGCTGCTGAAGCGTCCGAACATAAGGCTGCTTGGGACAACACCTATCCTTTCGAATCTCCATCGAATGAAAGGGATAATATAGCTCGCGGCGCTACGCACCAACAACCTAACGATTCCAGTCATTTTGAACCCACTCGTGTGGACGGCCATGGACCGGCGAACAGCATTTCTCCCACAAACATCAACAAGATCATGTTGGCGGCTGCGCAAAGGCAGTCAACGGTCGCGCCACAGATCGCTCGGGAAACACGTCAAGACGACTTCAGCCGGGCGCAACCTCCTAAGGTGTTGACAGCAGCGAGTCATGGTGATGGAGGAACCAAACTAGGAGGCTCGGACACGTCAGAGATCTTACGCACCTCCGATGTTGGAAACAGAAACGACGCGATCAACGAAGATTTTGGCAAGACGCAACTTCCTAAGCTCCAAGGCGAGTTGAAGAGCGGTGCGGGGCTCAATGGGCGCGAATACCCGTGGGGTATGCCGCCGTGGACAGCAACGAATCATGGTGATGGAGCAACCAAACCAGGAGTCTCGGAGACGGCGTCAGAGACCTTACCCACCTCCGACGTTGCAAACAGAAACGACGCGATCAAAGATAATTTTAGCAAGGCGCAACCTTCTAGCTACCGAAGTACTAGCGTCGTCAATGCGACGCCAAACGACAGGAGAATGGCTTTGCTGGAAGCAACAAGACGTCGTGACGAAGCCACGAAGAGAGCAGGCCTCGACCCGCGCATTGTGGAGGGTGTCGGCAGATGTTGATGTTGAACAGGCGATCCGCGACGTTGTCTTACTCGAGCATTGTTCCCGCAGAGAAGGGGATAGACGGCTGGGATTTCGGCGGACGCTCGGGGGTGAGGGATCTTGGATCATCGTTGCGATGACCGACCAAGTCATCATTCCTACGGGCCGCGCGTCGGGACGCGCCATAGATGCCGAGCCCAATTCTTTGTTGGTGAGGAGGGCGAAGCCAAGAACGAGGTTGCCCTTCGCGATGTCGAACCACCGCAAGAATCGAATGAGCGATCGCTATAACCTGAAACGGGTATGGTGCAACATTGCGACCGAGACCGAAGCCAGCGACGCGTACGCTTGACTCAGGACGTCCGACGATCATTTTGTTCGAGTCAGAAAGGGCTTCTATTTGGTGGAGCTTTATCGCTGCTCGTTGGTCTATTTCTGGCGAGCGTCTATGCGAACTTCCGGCAGGGAATTACTCTGCATGCGATTCAGAGCTTTGATATCTTCGCGATCTGGTACGAGGCGCCCTTTTTCCGAGGGTACGTGACGCAGGTTTTCACCGCGGATTGGCAATCATCGGCGTCACGGCTGTGATCGCATCGCTCACCGTGGCCCTCATAGTGTTGAAGCCACAGCACCATGGCACGGCCCGCTGGGCGCGCTTTGGTGAGATGAAAAAAGCTCGCTATATCCTACCCTATCACAGGATTTCCGGACCAATCCTTGGCAAGACGGTGGTGACCTTGCCCCCCTATGTGGAACGGCCCGCGTGGCAAGAGCTTTTTCAGTCGATTTCACACATTGGAACGGTGCGGTCATATGTCCGGCCTTTGCGCGCGGCACATGGCCGCTGGCCTCGATGAGATCCGGGGAACGAGGAGCTAAATCAAGTTTACGCGCTTGAGCGCATTGGGGGCAGTAGCTTCACTCGTTTCGGGATTTCGTCCCATGGGTATAGCGCGACATGTATGGAACGGCCCGCGGGCGCAAGAGCTTTCTCAGTCGACTTCACACATGGGAGCGGTGCGGTCATGTATACGGCCTGTAAAGCGCGGCGCATGACCGCTGGCCTCGATGAAGTCCGCGACACAAGGGGCTAAATCAATCAGACGCGCTTGAAGCGCATTGTCGCGCCAGCCTCACTCGTGCCGGGATTTCGTCCCGTGGGTTCATCGCCTGTTATTGCTCCTTGCCCTCTGCCGGCCCGCGCCGGTCAGATCTCTTTGACAGCTGCTGTATTCATCAAGCGGCAGCCGTAGTCGTCGCTAGCGTCTCCGGGTGCCGATAAATCCCGCCCTTGTTCAAGAGCGCCCAGGCAATTCGCGCTGTCTTGTTGGCCAGTGCGACCGCTGCCACCTTGTACGGACGTCTGGCGAGCAGCGACTTCAACCATGGCGGCGCCCGATCAGCCTTCCGGGCAATTCGCAGGACGGATGTCGCCCCAAGAACGAGGAGGCTCCGAAGTTCGGGGTTTCCCATCTTCGAGATGCGCCCCATCCGCTCCTTGCCCCCACTCGAATGCTGTCGCGGCGTCAGTCCCAGCCAGGCGTCAAAGTGACGAGCGGATTTGAAGCCGCCGGGATCTGGCACCAGCGCCTTGATGGTCGCCGCTGTAATGGCTCCAATGCCGGGGATGGTAGTCAGTCGGCGCATGTCCTTGTCGGTCTTTGCCGCAGCAACAATGGCTCGCTCGAGCTTGTCAATCTGGTCCGCCTGGGCCTCGATCTGATCGGCAATTGCCGTCAGCGCGAAGCGCGCTGCCGCAGGCAAGCGGATATCTGCTACATCCCGTACGATTGCAACCAACGCCTCGACCTTTGTCCGGCCAGCGGCGGCAATGATGCCCAACTCAGCCAGATGCGAGCGCAGGGCGTTGATCGTCTGCGTTTGCTGTTTCACCAGAAGTGCGCGACTCTTCAGGACCATCGTTCCGGCTTGCTGCTCGGCCGTTTTGATCGGAACGAAGCGCATGGTCTTGCGAGTCACGGCTTCGCTGATGGCCTCGGCATCCGCCGCATCCGTCTTGCCGCGCTTCACGAAGGGTTTGACATAAGCCGGCGGAATCAGCCGCACTTGATGACCGAAAGTTGCAATCTCGCGCGCCCAATAATGGGCGCTGCCGCAGGCTTCCATCCCCACCAGGCATGGTGGCAGCTTCTCAAAGAAACGCAGCACCTCGCTGCGCCGTAGTCTCCGGTTGAACACCGGCGAGCCATCGGGACCCGCGCCGTGAACTTGAAAAATGTGCTTCGCCAAATCCAACCCGATGGTGCTAATCTGCTTCATGGAACGGTCCCTCCTTGTGGCGTTCGAACAACGACCACGTTTTAGCACGATGATGCTGTCGGAGCGGGCCGTTCCACCACATCAATCAGGATGAGAACGGCGCGTCAATCAAGATGAGACGAGGCGGCCGAGTCAGAGGATCATTGACGCTCGCGGCGGTTTTGGCAAGCCTTGATTGACGCCGCGCGACGATTGGCGACGACGCTTTCGCCGGCGAGGCGTATTGCCGTCGTGCGAGGCTTCGCAGCCGCCGTTCGCGCCGCTGGTCGTGGAGGAGCCGTTAGAGGAGCGTCACGTTCCGGCTGTCAAACTCGAGATTGCGATTGGCGACGTCGTCGTGCGGACGGACGTGGCCATTAACGGTGAGCAACTGGCTCGGTTGATCCGCGCGGTGCGAGCGTCACGATGATCGCGCCCGGTGCTGATCTGAAGATTTACATCGCGACGCGGCCGATTGACTTCCGCTGTGGCCATGATGGGCTGGCTGCGAAGGTACAGCAGATGCTCCGTCTCGACCCGTTTAGCGGCGCAGCCTTCGTGTTCCGATCGAAACGAGCGGACCGGATCAAGATTTTGGTCTGGGATAGAACGGGCCTGGTATTGGTGCACAAGCGCCTCGAAGGCTGCAAGTTCGTTTGGCCAACGATCGCGGACGGCGTGATGCGCGTATCCCCGGCGATGTTCGCGGCCTTGTTCGAGGGCCTGGATTGGAGGTTGGTCCGCCCGGAGGAAGCGCGGCGCCCGCAGGCGGCGGGATAACTGCGGCAGAGTGACTCGAAAGCTATTTTGAACGTGGCGCGTGCGGCGGCGATGTGCTCGAAATAGCGCATGAGCATCGCGGCGCTGCGCGACGAAAACGAACGCTTGAAGGCGCTTTTGGCGCAAACGCAGACGGCCTTGAGTGAGCATCAGGGGGCACTGGCGGCGTCGGCTGGAGGTCATTCTCGGCGAATTGCGACGCGAGAAGTTCGGTGCGAAGTCCGAGAAGCTGCGACCGGATCAGTATCATTTGTGAGCGTCACGAGAGGATCGCCGTGCCCGGCCTTGACTTGCGCGGAATGCTTTGGATTGCCCGATCGGGGTGATTGACGCTGCCGCTGGGCGATGATTGGGTGCTCCCCTCTGAAGGGGGCGACGG
>NZ_JBUYEN020000115.1:0-6219 GCF_055229415.2 Bradyrhizobium sp. Leo114
TCGAAGCCTGGGCGTCACAGAAGAGCTTTCGTCCCAAGGACGGTAGCGGTGACGATGATGGCGGCGCAAACTTCCATGGCCAGAAGCGCAAGAACGACACCCATGCGAGTACCAGCGATCCAAACAGCAGGCTTTACCGCAAGGCGGCCGGGCGGGAGGCGAAGCTCTGCTATATGGGCCATGCCACAATGGAGAACCGGCATGGGCTGGCGACCGAACGCCGCGCCTCGGAGATCATGCTGAAGGCCCAAGGCAAAGCCGCCGGCCACCGCATCACGGCCGGCGAGGACAAGGCGTACGATACCGCCGATCACGTGGCCAATCTTCGTGCCATCAACGTGACACCGCATGTGACGCAGAACCAGGCCGTCACCAAAACCGGCAAGAACCGCAACAGCGCCATCGACGGACGAACCACGCGGCATCCGGGATACGGCATGTCACAATCGCGCCGGGCGATGATCGAGTGCATCTTCGGTTGGGGCAAGCAGCACGGGACCATGCGCAAGACCAAACATCGCGGCATCGGTCGCGTCGCCGCCGATTTCCTGCTCAATCTGATCGCCTATAATCTGATCCGCATCCCCAAACTGGTTGCAGCCCAGCCAGCCCAGACCTAGCCTCCCGGACGCGCCAGCCCAACGAGGCCTCCGCAACAAAAAAAAACGCTTCATTCCTCACGTTTTTCAGCAGACTGTTAGGGCTATCCGTCACTGTGATCGACGCCCGCAGCAGGCTTACTGTCCAAGGCGCTGGCTTCATTGCGCGACATCGGCTTTTTGGATGCTGCGCCGTCTGGCCAGATCACCTTTGCCGTATTCCATACCTTGGGATCCTCCATCGCTTCCCTGGACGAGATCGCCGAGACCGCCAATTTCATGGCTGGTGCAAAATATTTTCTGGTCAAGAACTTCATCAACGACACTCAGTTCTTCCAGTGGGACCAGTCGACCTACATCTCCTATTTCCACCGAATCAAGAACGCGACCGAGTTGACGATCCCTAAGCTCAATGAGATGGCCTATGAGCAAGTCGAAGTTGCTTCCGTCCCGTTCGTCGACTTCATAGCCAACAAGGGCCGGCACGACGAGGCCGCGAACTACTCGTTCGTGCTGCGCGGGTATGTCCGGCACTGGCTCGCCAATGTGTGGCGCGAATATGATCGCATCAACTTGACTGAAGTGGCAGGCGCCAAGTCAGTGACCGGCGGCGGCGAAAAATAATCGCTCGTTCGCCCATTGAAGGCCTGAACCCCCTACGAAACTCGCTCGATGTTAGCCACGCCCGTCTACATCATCTGCTCTCCGACCCCGCAGGTCGGCAAGACCCTCGTCTCTCGTCTTCTGAGCGAGTTCTTGCTGCTGAAGAACGGCTCTGCGCTCTCCTTCGACGTCAACCTGAAGGAGCCGTCACTCGTCGATTACCCCCCTAACATCACTGAGACGGCGGATGTGATCGACACCTACGGCAAGATGCAGCTGATGGACCGGCTTATCCTGCACGACCGAGTGGCCAAGGTCATCGACCTCGGCTTCCATGCCTTCGATGAATTCTTCAAGATGTGCGAGGAGATCGGCTTCATGAAGGAGGCGCTCGGTCGCCGTGTCGCCCCCATCATCCTATTCGTCGCCGCTAGCGACCGCGCCTCCTCGCGCAGCTATGAGATGCTGCGGCGGCGGATTCCGCCGGGGGCGCTGGTCACCGTCCACAACGAATTCGTGCTGCGCGGAGAGTTACCTGACGCCATGGATGGCGGCCGTGTACTCCGCTTTTCGGCGCTACCGGTATTTCTAAAGACTTACGTCGACCGACTGAGCTTCTCATTCACGGGATATCTTCGCGACGAGAAGGATTCGTCCAGCGAGTTGCATCAGTGGATCCGGCGGAATTACACCATGTTCCGCGATCTCGAGCTATTAGCGATGCTACAGCCGTCGCCTTGAGTCGGGCTCTACATGTGGAGAGCTCCCGTGATACAAGAGTGTTTGAGGTTTCGTCGGAGTGCTTGCGGCGCATGGTTTCCGAAAGATTGGCGAGGTTGTGTGCCCGCTATCAGGATAGTTCGGACAGTACCGATGGGCGCGTAGCGCAGGAGGCGTGCTTAAACTGGGAGCGGCGTGCCTCCCGATCGAGCCTAGCGCTTGATCGAGAGGCCATGATTGATCTAGCTCGATCATGGTCATTCACGATGTGCCACGGGAAGGCTCGTATTGATCCGACGTGCCGTGTCGGGACGGCCTTATACGTGGTTTGAACGAAAATCACGTGGCACGTGCACCGCATATTTCTTGAGAAACAACGCCGGCGCCATTTTCACATTGTGCCCTTCTGACACTCGTCAGCTTCTTAACAGCTAACTCTCTTAGGATGAGAACGTCGATATCTAGACGGCGACGCCACCTATCATGAAGGAATGAACATCGGAGTGCTTGATCTCGGAGTAATCGGAGGCGTTGGCGGCGGTCTCGGCCGCGGCAAATGATGGTGATTGTGTTTCAGGCTTCGGCAGCCGGATTCTCGGCCGAAAATTCCATCGCTTTCACTCAATCACCTTGCCGTGCGCCAGATACGAGCTTTGCTATGTGATGTGAGGTGCCATGGAGCGAACGAATAACAATTTCAACCTGTTTGATTTTGATGTGGAAGGATTCGCGCAAGCGTACTATCAGCAGCCGCAGGTGGGGCAGCAATCGGGCACCACGAGCCCGCAAGCAAGCTTTGAACAGCAAATGGACGAGTTGCAGCTCAATTCGTCTGATGAGAACTCCGCAAAGTCTAGTTCGCCTGATGAGGGTCCCGCAGACGGCGGTGAAGGACTCCGGCGCGGTGCCCTCGGCGGTTCAATGCGGATGCCGCCACACTCGCGCTTGAGGGACAACTCGTTCAGCAGCACGCGCCACAGCGTGGACCTCCCCCGCGCTAACTTTCGAGCTTCGGCCCAAGTATCGCCGCGGTCCAATTTGCGGGATGATCTGTTCAGCAGTACGCGCTATACCCTGCCATCTGAGGAGCAGCCCGCGACTGAGACGAAGAACAGGAAAAATCGCGGACTGTGGTCGCGTATCAAATCAGGGGTTGGAAAGGCGTTTGGGGCGAGCCACGGCGAAAAGCCGTCTGGCTCCACGGCTCGGCAAGAGATCCTTTCAACGAAGTTTCGCGTGGATTACGCCAAGCAGCCCGGCCGAACACGCGGGGTCCCTGAGGAGGACGAGGCGCTGTTTGAGGACTTCAAAAGCAAAGCCAGTGTCACCCAGGACGACGGCACCAAACCACTGGGCGACGGCACCATCAAAAACGCGATAGCCGATCTGCGCCATTTGAGCGCCCGCCTTAGCCAGAACGGGAGGCCATCAATCGCGGATCGAATTGGCAACCCCGAGTTGGAAGCTGGCTTGGATGACGATGTGGAAACCTATGCGAATGATCGCAGCAGGCGCATCAAAGCGGCATTGAAAAAGCTCCGCGACGTCGGCGCCGGAAGAACGTTGTCAGTCGATATCCGCCGCCTTGTTCCTTATCCCGCAGACGCAACCCTCATCGACATGTGGGCCAGCGCGGAAAAGGCGACACACAGGATTGAGCCGGAGACTGTCGATCGACACGCACGCCGCCTTTACAGGCTGAGTGATTGGCTGCAAACGCGCGACAAGGGGGCCATGGCTGGCCGACTCAATGACGATGGGCTGACCCGAGATGTTGAACAGTACAGGCAGCAAACCGAGGACACCAAAATCAATGCCGATTTGCTCAGGCTTCGGCGATACCAACAAGTCCTCGAGGCGAACAGAGCGCTAGGGTTGCCTCCTCCTGAGCACGCGCGTCCGCTCGCCGGGGAAGGCGCTCGGCAGAACGCTTCGCCGCAGGAGCTTCCGGCGACGCCGGCCACCCCGAGCGCGGGCGCTTGGGATTGGTTTAGAGAGGCGATGCAAGAACCCGCGACATCCACGCTCACACTGCGCCATAGCCCACAGCCCAGCCCGTCGCAAGGACTTCCCGCAACGCCGGCCACCCCGAGCGCGGGAGCTTGGGATTGGTTTGGGGAGCAGATGCAAGAACCCGAGCCATCCTCTGCCAGAGCCCCGTCATCAGACATCTACGGCGGTCTAGAGCCACTGGTTAACCTGAATCCGCCCACACCGTATCAATTGCGGGACGATGCTCACTCTGCGCCGGCGCCTGACTTCGCCAGACCGCCGTCGTTCGTCGGGCCATCAGGGGCCCCTCAGGATCTACTGGATATCGGACCTATCGTCGGCGAGGGCTGGCGCCACGGCTCGCAACCGGCCTCAGAAGTCCTGATCGACGTACTGAGTAACATCAATCTCCTGCCGAACCAGTTCGGCCCAAGCCGGTTTGCGATCAACGGCGAGCATTACTCGGCCACGTTTGGGCCGGCAGGGCGCAGGGACGTTCGTCTCATCCATCATCCTCGCGCGAGGCCGATGAATGAAGCTGGGCCATCCCGTCAGCCCGTCGCGGATCTTGGGTTTCTTATCCGCGGGGGGTGGCAGCACCGCGAACGCTGGCTTCCGACTTACCTTGTTCGTGTACTAGAGGGGGAGCGCCGGATGCCGGAAGTCGGGCGCCCGACATATATCAACATCCGCGGCGTGCCTTACAGGGCCGAGCTGCA
The DNA here is from genome assembly GCF_055229415.2 of Bradyrhizobium sp. Leo114. Lineage (NCBI taxonomy): Bacteria > Pseudomonadati > Pseudomonadota > Alphaproteobacteria > Hyphomicrobiales > Nitrobacteraceae > Bradyrhizobium > Bradyrhizobium sp. Leo114. The sequence goes on from NZ_JBUYEN020000115.1 coordinate 4,634, forward strand.
GGAGACGGACGGCGGCTCCCGTGTTCGTATTTATCCTGAAGCTGGCTGAGGAACGCGCTTGGGCTGCAACCTCGGGGCAACGGGGCAGCGAACCGGGGAAGTGTCCACCGTCCAGCCACTGGCATAGGCTTGCTCGCGCCACGGGCGCCTATGGGAAGCGGCCTGCGCGATGACGGCATAAGCGTTTGGATAAAAGGAAATGGCAAAGGCAAAATTCAACTTACTTGGTGCCGAGGTCCGCGCAGCACTCGAGCGGCTGCTCGATGTGCTGGCAGACCTGGGACTTACCGCCACGCCGACAGGGTCCGGCTTGGCCGCAAGCTGATCGGAACACGCCTCAAGGAAGAAATGGGCTTTAAACCGCTGCGGCGGCGACAGTGCTTGGCATCACGCTTCTCGGCGGCGCGGCGGCGGCATGGCCGCTAGCGGCGCGGGCCTCGCGCATGTCTATTCGATCAGGATCAGACCGGGAGGGAGTGACTCGTCGTACAGACTGGCCCGGTCGGATCGTCCGATCGGAACGAACCCTTTGATTTTTGCGGTCTGCGGCGCTGGGACGCCGGATTTCTCCAGCTTGCTGGCAATCAGGCCGCGCAAAGGCATGGGTAGGTCCAGGCTCCGATCGTCGACGACGCGCGCGGCCCGGAGGAACAGAATCTGCAGGTCGAGCAACTCGGGCGTAGTCCAATCTGTCAATCGGCGTTCAAATTTGGCTCTCGTATTGCCTCATCTGAGGATGTTACTTTCGCTTGACGGACGTAGCGCCGACTGTCGGCCGGTCTGAGGTTGCGTCATTGCTCGCAGGATCGGAGGGACTGGGGACGTCGCGGAGTGCCCATCACACGTAGCGGCGGCCCCAGTCCCGGGGTCAGCGGCCTGTGCCGCACCTTCAGCCGTGCGCGGGATGATCGTCTCGACTGCTTTGCGTCTGAGCGATCGCAACAAGCGCTGCACGATGGTGTGCTGTGGAGGACCGAACTGTTCGGGGCATTGTTCAGCGAGGCGACCGAGAATTGCCAGCGCGGTCAGACGGGGCTCGGCCGTCAGCCAGCGCTCGATGTTGGCGAGGTGCGGATCGAGCATTGATGGCATTCTCATGCGCTTTTTGTATGGCTTGCGCATGCGCCGATGGATGATGCGCTGCTCCCCTAGATGCAGGTCATTGCCGAGCTCCTTCGCGAACGCTGCTGCGATCTTTGTCGGCGCCGGTGGGCTTGCTGCCGCGAGCCTACCCGATCGGGCGTCGACACGCGTGCCGAGCTCCGCCTGGGCGTCTCTCATCTCGGCCAGCAGGGCCACGGGATCGAGCGTGCGATGAAGCTCTCGAAGACGCCGTTTGACTACCTTGCTCAACCTCGGATGCCCCAGTGCTCGTTCATAGGGCGTGGCTGGAACATGGTAGCGCTTGATCACCTTCGCGCCCTCGCGTCGCTTGTCCTTCAGCTTGAAGGACGGCTGGAAGAAGTTGGTGTGCAGCCGAGATGCAGCATACAAACGTTCAAGCACGCGCGTCGTCTCGACACCATCGAAGCGACCGTACCCCACGAGTCGCCGGACGACCGCGCCGTTCTTCTGCTCGACGAAGG
>NZ_JBUYEN020000116.1:0-6028 GCF_055229415.2 Bradyrhizobium sp. Leo114
AGGACAAGCTGTTCTACAACCGCTATCTTGTCGACGTCGGTCATCCTCACATCAAAGTACGCGCACATACGAAGCCGTCCCCACAGCTGCTTGCACTCTTGAAGGTCTGCCCGGCGCGCTGCTATGAACTCAACCACAAGGGGCAGGTCGAGGTCACCGTCGACGGCTGCATCGAATGCGGCACCTGCCGTGTCATCGGCGAACCCACTGGCGACATCGAATGGAGCTATCCGCGTGGCGGATATGGGGTGTTATTCAAGTTTGGATGAGGGCTGAACGGCAGGCCGCGTGTCATCGCCAAGAAGCACGGCCCAAGATTGGTCCACGAGCGACCTGATCAATTCGCTGCGACGATGCCGGCACACGGCAGCTGGGGCGCGTAGTTGCTCGTAGCTCAAACCCTAAAGCCCCAGCCAATCGATCACATGCGGCCAGATCTCTCGATGCGCACTCTGACCGACGAGCGCTCCAACTTGCTGCAGCGGAACACCGGTTTCCGCCTGATAGACAAGAACGGAGGGGGGGCTCAACGGTTGCAGTATGGGACCAGGAGGGCACCAAACGACTGGTATGATCAACTATCGCGGCGACGGGTCATTCAGTAAGCGGGTCCGAGCCGGCAAGAGGGCCGAGCACGTAAAGCTCGTTGCGGGCCAAGCAGTCTTTGCGAAAGCGCACGTCTATCCCATTTCGGAGCAGTTGGCGAGCGGGGTAAACTCATCGGGGCTCCCACGAATGGCGCGGAGGGGGGATGGCGAGCGCTTCCGAATCCGGCAAGCTGGCCGTGCAGCCTCGCAATAACGCACCAAGCACGAACTCCTCGGGTGCCGCGGTACGCTCGCCCCGATCGAGGAGCAGGCTCCCTGGCAGCGTGCTAATGGGCTCGGACGATGGTGCAATCAACGATCGATACTCGAAGTCTGGATCGTCAGACATCGCTTCGAAGATCGCCACCATACAGCCTTCGCGCTCCAGCGGCTGAAGCGTTGGAGAACGCTGTTCCAATCGCCAAACGCCTCTGGAAGATCACGCCAGCGAGCTCGCGTACGCACAATCCATAGAACGCCCTCCACGAACATCCGGTAGTCGCCTCCAGTCGATCCCTTTTGTCAGCCCGGCCGATAATCAGCGGCGCCATCCGATCCGACGGCGCGTCGCTCAAAACCATACGGTCGATCATACCCAAGACTGCCTCCCCAAAAGCAGTCTTGAACTGATGTGCCGGCTTAAGGGAATCCCAGGAGGTCCACAGGACCTAGTACTCACTTTTCTTGGATCGTGAGTCGTGATTCAAGATATGGATGATACCCGAAGCAAGAGAAGTCCACCTTTCGCGGAAAGATCGCAAGGTGCTTGAGGCGTGTTGTCGCTCGCCGACGACATTGCAGCGCGATTTGAAGCGGGCGCGGATCGTTCTGTTGGCGGCGGCCGGGCGCAGCACCCGGTCGATCGCCAAGGAAGTTGGGGTCCAGCCGCGGATTGTCAGCCTTTGGCGGCATCGCTATGCCGACCAAGGCCTTGAAGGGCTGCAAGACAAGCCGCGACCCGGCAAGCAGCCGATCTATACGAAGACGACCGACAAGCGGATTCTGAAGCTGCTGGACAAGCCGTCGCCGGAAGGGTTCGCACGCTGGACCGGGCCCCTGCTGGCCGAGGCGCTGGGCGATGTTGACGTCCAATATGTCTGGCGGTTCCTGCGCAGCCACAAGATCGACCTCGCGGCTCGCAAGTCCTGGTGTGAGAGCAACGACCCGAACTTTACGGCCAAAGCCGCCGATGTTGTCGGCCTCTATGTCGCCCCGCCGGCGAAGGCCATTGTGCTGTGCGTGGACGAGAAGCCCTCGATCCAGGCCTTGGAGCGAGCGCAGGGTTATCTGAAGTTGCCCAATGGCCGCGCCTTGACTGGTCAGAGCCACGATTACAAGCGGCATGGCACCACAACGCTGTTTGCGGCGCTCGAAGTCGCCACCGGAAAGATCATCGCAACGCACTCAAAACGACGTCGCCGCGTCGAGTTTCTCGATTTCATGAACAGCGTCACCGCGGCTTTTCCAAACCGGAAGCTTCACGTCATCCTCGACAACCTCAACACCCACAAGAAGAACGAGCGTTGGCTCAATGCCCACCCCAACGTGGAATTTCATTTCACGCCGACAAGTGCGTCCTGGCTCAATCAGGTCGAGGTATGGTTTTCGATCTTGCAGGGGCAGTCGCTCAGCGGCACTTCCTTCACAAGCCTCAAGCAGCTTCAGGACCACATCGATGCCTACGTCAACGCTTACAACGACAAAGCCGAGCCCTTCGTCTGGACCAAGAAAAGGGTCCGTCAACGCCGGTTCAAAGGCCGCCGTATCACTCAGCTCTGATTCCGGGTACTAGTAAGCGGCAAGCGGTGGTTCCGATTGCTCCAACTTCGCCAGCGCAAAAATCTCTCCTCTTGGTCATTAAGGCCTTTCTTCGGCGGACGACCGATGCTGCTGCGTGTGAGAGAATGCACGCTTCGGCCAATTTGGCCCACTCTAATTCTCTAAGCCCGTCAGCTTGTCGAAAGCTGATCCTAGTAGAGTGAGAACTAGAGAGCGACACTATCCGCTCAGGATTGCGAACCGGCCCCAACCGGAGGGGAACATGGACCCACTTAACAATATCAGCCCATTCGACCGAGATCTCGCTACGTACAACGCCACGGTGGCACAACAGCAACAGCAGCAAGCGGAATTTGAGCCGCACTTGGATGAAGTGCCGCAACGCGATGCCGCTCCCGTCGCAGGGGTTCCTGCTCCTCCAGGCTCCTATTATCCGTTGGAGCTCGGGCGCCATAGTGCCCGCGATCCTCATTCCGAAGGCGCCGTCGCCAGACGTCTTGGGGACGCCGCTGCGCAGCAGGACAGCGCGTCGCGGGAAGCTTTGAGATGGTCGGAGGGGCTCACAACGCAAGGTCACGATCAGGGTCTGCTGCGGGGGATCATGGACGAAGCCAGCCCAGCATCGTCTCTCGATCCAACCGTGCGCGATCACCAAGCGCCGGATTTTGGAGAAGCCGTTCGTCAGTTGAACCGGCGCGACGGCTACCAGCCGGCTCCGGACGAGCTGACCGGGAGCGCGGCCAAGAGGCAGAGGACGCTAAGCCATCCGCAAGAGGATGCCATTGCGCGGCAGCTGAGCGAGGCCGGCAATTCAGCCGCGCGCGTGTTGATGGAAGACGCCGGCCCACCGTCGCCTCTCGGGCGAGCTGTCGGCTCGCCAGTGGTCCTTCCTGCGGAAGGTTACGATCCGGATCTGCTGTGGGCGAGGATGGAAGGCGCCGGCCCATCGTCGTCTCTCGGGCCAACCGCGCGCCATCCTCAGGCCCCGAATTTCGGAGAGGCCGTTCGTCCCTTGAACTTCGGCCACCAGCACGCGCCGGACGAGCTGATCACTGCGCGGGAGGGGAGCAGCCTCCCGCCGAGCCAGGACAGCCGACCGACCAGCTTCGTGATCAACACTGACCGTTACACGGCGCTGTTGGTGCCCGCGGGGCTGATGAGGCAGAGCGCCCCACTCAATCCGCCAGGCGCTGCCATTCGTCTCGGATCTCGACCGGAAAACGCTCCGCAGCCGAGCGCGCGGCCGGGGAATCGGACCTCGCCAGCGCCGCTTGGACACAGGATGGAGCAAGCCGCGCCCGCGTCCGCCAGGGCTGAGGCTATGCCCTCAGCGGTCGGCGAGACTTTTGATGCTTCATTGGCCGTTCCCGAGGACTTTTCCCACGGCACCCAACCCGCGCCGGACATGATGATCTCGAAGCTGGGCCGCTGGGGCCTCTTGCCGGACGCGACGGAGCCGGTAAAGCACTACGACATTCGCGGCGAGCGCTACACCGCCGTCTTGGGGCCGGGAGGACCCAACGACGTTCGGCTCATCCATCACCCTCGAGTTGGTAGTGATGCTGCGCCAGCGGTGCCGGCGAGGGCTCTGTCAGACATCTAGCGCGGTCGTCACTCTCTGGCTGATCTGCCGTCCACACCGCAGAAGCTGCGTGATGACGCTGACTATCGCAATTCCGAGCAATTGTATTGGCTTCTTTGGCGGCATCAGGTGCTTCAGCGGGTCCTGAGCGAGGGTCGAAGATCGCTTGCGGTATGGATGACCGATTGATTTGCTCCGGGTGATTAGTTCGCAATCGGAGAACTTCACCCTGAGCGTCGCCGTCCCGCCCCGGGCGCCTGTGGCCTCGCAGTGGTGCGAAACCTTTTCGATGAGCGGCTTCAGTTCCGCTGCCGGAGCATCGTACTCCGCTAGGTCCTCTGAGAAGGTGTTCTCCGCACCGAGGGACTTGCGGATCCGGTTGGCACGCACGGGACGCTCGTCGATGCCGTGGGTATCCAACAGAGTAGCTATCGGCCTTGCCGAAGTTGGCGTTCATGAACTCGAGTGTCTGTTGCGCATGTCCATGCCCGGGAAAATCCCGAGGCGGTTCATCTTGGCGCTTGTCGCCGGCCCGATCTCATGGAATTTCCCGGCGGGGAGATCCTGAACGGAGGTCGGACCCATCTTTGGCGTGGTAAGGAACGATCATGCGGCTTGCGGTGGTGCGAGGCGAGCTTCGCCAGCAACTTGTTGTAGGATGTCGGCCGAGCGGTCAGGCAGTGTCCAAGTGCCAGCGTGAGGCTATGACTAAGCGATAACCCGAAATCGACTAAACGCGACTTTGCAAAGACAAAAGCCTTCGACGAGGTCTTCCCAACGATGCGCAAGGCGCCGCGGCTCAATAAGGCGCCGACGAATAAGCTCGGCTTAGCCCCGTTGTCTTGAATCATTTCAAGGCCGGCGGCCCTAACTGGCAGAGCAAAATTGACGAAGCATTTGTGAAGACTTGACGGAAGCCCGTGGATAGCTGAACGGACGCTCCAGACGAGCGGGGCGTCTCGCGGAGCTTTTTGTTGCATCAGGTCGGCATATGAAATCTTGGGTTCACAATCGGCTGAACATGCTTAACGAAAAAGGCGACCAGCGCTGCTGAATCTGCCAACAGCAGATTCCGGGACGCGCGTAATGCGAGCCCGGAACAACGTGGTAAGAGATTGCAAGAGCAAACAAAAACCCCGGCATTGCTGCCGGGGTTCTCGCGTTTCGTGGTTCACGTGCCGGCGGCTGGATCAGAAGTCCATAACACCCATGCCGCCCCCAGGAGGCATTGCGGGGCCGGCGGCCGGCTTCTTCGGCAACTCGGCGACCATCGCCTCGGTGGTGATCAGGAGAGCCGCCACCGACGACGCGTTCTGGACTGCGGTGCGCATGACCTTGGTCGGGTCGATGATGCCCTTGGAGACAAGGTTGCTGTACTCGCCGGTCTGCGCATCGTGTCGTAAGAGTACTGATCCTTCTCCAGGACTTTGCCGACCACGACCGAGCCGTCTTCGCCCGCGTTGATCGCGATCTGACGGGCCGGCCAGGACAGCGCCTTGCGCACGATCTCGACGCCGGTCTTCTGGTCGTCGTTCTTGGTGCGCAGGCCCTTGAGCTGCTCGGTGGCACGGAGCAGGGCGACGCCGCCGCCCGGAACGATGCCTTCTTCCACCCCCGCACGGGTCGCGTGCATTGCGTCATCAACGCGATCCTTGCGCTCCTTCACCTTGATCTCGGTCGCGCCGCCTTAGCTGACTGCAGCTCTCGGCGTCGACGATCTACGTCAGTGATAAGCGCCGCATGTGTCCGCGCGGCTTCCTGGCCTTTTCGAGGCCGGCTGGAATGAACGGCCGTTCCAGCTGATCCGGCAGGAATTCTATCTGTGGGCGGGAGCGCGGTCTGTCATGTCGGTCCGAGCGCTTCGCTTCACCGGCTGTTGATGCCTGAGTAATTCTCCCCAGAAGTGCCGTTTAAAAAATCCCCAGTTGATCGTGTCGCCCATCCTCAGGGCGCGCCCTGAGGATGGGCGGCGAATCGATCACCCGATCCTGCTCTGCCCAGAACGAGGGAGCGGGTGCGGTGATCAAGCTTGGGGAAGTCATCATGATACTTGATCTTCATCGGCAGGGGCTGACGGTTT
>NZ_JBUYEN020000117.1:0-6002 GCF_055229415.2 Bradyrhizobium sp. Leo114
ACCTGGCGGCGGCTCAAAGGCACAAATCAGTTGCCGAAGGTCATCGCAGGTGTCAGATTCAACGACGGCATCGAGGTCATCCAAATGCCGGCAAACCACGCCGCCTGATCACCTCATCACCCAAAATTCCGCATAGCTCCGTCATAGGCTCCAATGTCCGGTTTGCGCCATAACCTGCCGATCCTCCGATTTCGCTCGTGCGGTCGAAGCCGAAGTACGCCATTGGCGCGAGGGATCAGTTCTCAGAGACAACCCGACTGCTACCGGCTACGCGATGTCGCAATTCGCGTTCACGGGTACGATAGCCAGCACCATATCGTATGAAATCCTAGTTTGGGATGAGAAATCGTGGGCTAAAAATGGCCGGAAGCGACTGGAACCGCCGGCCACGCCCTGACAATCCGCGCAGATTCTTGGAATGCCAACGTTGGTATTCGTGTTGGTACCGAGATTTCGCCGTCATAAAATGCCAAATGAAATCAATAACTTGTCTGTCCAATTCGGCGCCGGCCAGGGGCACCAAGTAGGCTGTTCAGGCCCGTTCCAAAGCGTCCACAACCGTACGCGCAGTGCTTGGAAACCCTTCCGGCAGAGCAAGACTGGCGAGCTTGTCGACATCAAGGAGGCGCCACAACTCAGCGCACGGCTAAATGCCTCGCGTGCACGAATAAAGGAGCTCAAGCTTCGGCTTCAACTGGATAAGGTGCCGCCCGAGCTCGTGGTCAACGAGGACAATGGTGAGCCTTATGACGAGAGTACCTATCGCCATTGGGTGTCGACCGCACGGGCCGTCGCTATCTTCGGCTTTCTCGCACGCGACAACGCGCGCCAGGCAATTGTCCGCGCAGAGCGACTGGACGCCGAACTGATTAAGAACGTTGACAAGCTGTTCGCCCCTTTTCCTCTCGATGAGGAGAATAAGGCGCAGCGCGCTCGAGCGGTCGATCAGCGCAAGCGCGCATTAGCGGAATGGTTGGATGCGCAGACCGCGCGCGACAGCAATGGCCATGAGACAGCATGGCGTCTAAAGCCTTGCCCCGCGCTGATGTTCGTCAACGGCGCCGGCGAACTCGACCAAGAGCCCGACCAAGACCTACGTGATACCTGCGTCATGCTTCTCGGGCTGGCTGCGACTTGCTGACGATCTGCGACATCACTGGGCATTCATACCGAAGCGCGCAGACTATCGTGAAGCACTACCGCGCCCGCAATGCGGCTCGCGCGGATTCCGGTATCGACAGACTGAATTGCAGGTGCGGAAGGAAGGCATGAAGAGCTGAACGCAGACCGGTAGGTCTCGTGTTACAGTGGTGGACGGGCTTCGGTCCTAGTTGTCCGACTCGTCGCACAGCGTGCGACGTACGACCATTAAAAGCGTCGCACGAGACCCGGTTTGTTCTGCCGAGGAGTTTAAAAAAGCCCTTGCGGGCCAATCCCTTAAGGGTGGTGGGCGCACCAGGGCTCGAACCTGGGACCCGCTGATTAAGAGTCAGCTGCTCTACCAACTGAGCTATGCGCCCGGAACGGGTCCGGAAGACCTCGTTGCGAGGGCCGTCGTTTAGCAAAGCGCCCCCGCGATGTCCAGCAAGCTGGATGAGGTTTTCCCGTGCTTTGGTGGGCCGCCCCGGAACAGGAAAAACCGCCGGATTCCGGCGGTTTTTCCGATGGTTAGGTCACCAACCGGCGGGGTCAGAGCCGGCCGGAGCCGTCGCGGTCACCCCGATCGTCGCGGTCAAAGCCGCGGTCGAAGCGGTGGCGGCGCCAGCCTTCACCCCCAAAGCGGCGGTCCATGTGGGTCAGGAGGGTGAGCCGGCGCTTCTGATTGTCGTCCAGCGTCTTGTAGAGCGGATCGGCGGCGTCGGCGATCTTCTTCAGCGCGGCGGCGCTGGCTGCCATGTTGTCGGCGCGCTCGCGGAGCCGGGCAACCAGATCCGGCTTCTGCTGCGCATCCGCGTTCTTCTCCGCCTCCATCCGCGCATTGGCGCGGTCGATCCGGAGCTTGGCGAAATCGCGCACCGCGGCCTCGACCGGCGGCCACAGCTTCTCCTGGTCCGCCGTGAGCTTCAGCCCGGCGTGAACGGCGGCGATCCGGGCATCGAGGAAGGCCGCGCGGTCCTCCGGGTTCATCCGCATCTGGCCATGCATCCACGGACGATGCTGGGCGTAGGCGACGGTGGAGCCGGCGATGGCGAGCGCCGCGGCGCCGGCGAGCAGAACTTTCTTCATGCGAACCTCCTTTGAAGGTTGCCTGAAGATGAGACCGCCCTGTCCGCCCCGCAACTTACAGTTTGGACAGGGAGCGTTCCCTTACCAAGATGTAATCCGCCATCATTAAGCGTTCACAACATGCCGAGCGCACGCGGCAGCCACAGCGAGATTTCGGGAACGTAGGTGACGATGCCGAGGAAGATCAGCATGGTCAAAAGCCATGGCCACACCGCGATCGTCAGTTCCGTGATGCCCATCTTGGCGATGCCGGACGCGACATAGAGGTTGAGGCCGACAGGCGGATGGCACATGCCGACCTCCATGTTGACCACCATCAGGATGCCCAAATGCACCGGATGGATGCCGAGCTTGACCGCCACCGGAAACAGGATCGGCGCCATGATCAGCACGATCGAGGACGCCTCCATTACATTGCCGGCGAGCAGCAGCAGCAGGTTGACCACCAGCAGGAACATGATCCAGTCGACGCCCGCCCCGGTGATCCACGCCGCGATCTGCTGCGGGATGTTCTCGTTCGCCATCAGGAAGGAGAACAGAACGGCATTGGTGATGATGTAGAGGATCATCGCGCTCATGTTAGCCGAGCCGAGCAGCACCCTGGGCACGTCCTTCAGCGACATATCGCGATAGACGAAGACCGCGATGACGAAGGCGTACACCGCGCTGACGGCGGCGGCCTCCGTCGGCGTGAACATGCCCGCGTAGATGCCGCCGAGCACGATCACGATCAGCAGCAATCCCCAGACGCAGCGACGGAACGCGGTGAACCGCTCCGCCCAGCTTGCGCGCGGCAGCCGCGGATAGTCGTTGCGCCAGGCGCGATAGAATGTCGTCATCCCCAATAGCGCGGCGAGCATCAAGCCGGGGATCACACCGGCGATGAACATCTGCCCGACGGACGCAGAGGAGACGCGATGGCCGGCCGGATCGAGCGCGATGCTGCCGCCGGTCGCCACGCAATAGATCACCATCACGATCGACGGCGGGATCAGAATGCCAAGCGCGCCGGAAGTCGTGATCACGCCCGCGCCGAAGCGCTTCGGAAATCCATGGCTCACCATCGCCGGCATCATGATCGAGCCGATCGCGATCACGGTCGCCGGTGACGAGCCCGACACCGCCGCAAACAGCGCGCAGGCCATGACGCCGGCGAGCCCCAGCCCGCCATACCAATGTCCGACCATCGCGGTCGCAAAAGCGATCATGCGGCGGGCGACGCCGCCATGGGTCAGGAAATTGCCAGCCAGGATGAAGAAGGGGATCGCCATGATCTCGAAATTGTCGATGCCGGTGAACAATTTCAGCGCCACCGATTCCGTCGGCACGTTGGTCATGGTGAAGATGAAGGTGAGCACGGTCAGACCGAGCGCGATCGAGATCGGCATGCCTGTCAGCATCAGGACAATCAGCAGGCCGAAGATGAAGAGGCTCGTCATCGCGTCACCTCGCCGGCACCGATCGCGGGCGCATCGACCTCGACGCCCTCGACGCGGGCATGATCGTGATGCGGAAGTTCACCGCTGCGGAAATAAGCCCAGGCAACCTGCAGGAAGCGGAAGCACATCAAATAGGAACCGAGCGGAATGCAGAGATAGACGAACCAGCTCGGTATCTCGAGATCAGGCGAGACCTGGTCGGTCTGCATCAGGCCGTAGACGAACTTTGCGCCCATGGTGCCGATCACGGCGGTGAAGAAGGCGCCGCCGAGCAGACCGAACAGCACCACGATGTTGCGCCACGGCGATCTGAGCTGGTTGACGACGACGTCGACGCCGACATGGATGCCGGTGCGCACGCCATAGGCCGCGCCGAACTTCGCCATCCACACGAACATGTAGATGCACAATTCCTGCGCCCAGGACAGGTTGATCGGGAACAGGATCGGGTAAAGCAAGGGAATGCCGATCAGATAGCGATGGCACACCGCCACGAAGATGATGAGAGTCGCGGCCGCCATCAGCGTCGCGATCAATATCTCCTCCAGCCGGTCGAGGATGCGGAGCAGTATCAATGTTCCCCCCGTCTACAGTGAATTCGTCATGGTGGGCTAAGGCGCGAAAGGCGTCTTCGCGCAGGCCGCCCGGGCATCCACAAAGACGTGGATGGCCGGGTCAAGCCCGGCCATGACGGAAGAGTACGCCCCAATCAACACGTCTCAGTTCGTCGCCCCCTTGGTCTCCTTGACGAATTCGTCGATCAAGCCCTGGCCGACGCGTTTGGCGACGTCCTTGTAGACCGGCTCCATCGCCTTGCGCATCGCCGCATCCTGCTCCGGCGTCAGCGCGATGATCTCGCTCTTGCCGGTCTTCTTGATCTCGGCGAGCGCGTCGTCGTTCTCCTTCTGCGACTGGCCGTTGCCGTAGGCGGTGGCCTCCTTCATCGCCTTCTCGCAACTAGCGCGGATATCGGGCGGCAAGCCTTCCCAGAACTTCTTGTTCACGACCACGATGTAGCCGATATAGCCGTGATTGGTGGTGGTGATGTACTTCTGCACCTCGTGCATTTTCTGGGTGTAGATGTTCGACCAGGTATTCTCCTGGCCGTCGACCACGCCGGTCTGCAGTGCCTGGTAGACCTCGGAGAACGCCATCACCTGGGGGATCGCGCCGAGGCTTCGGAACTGCGCCTCCAGCACCTTGGACGACTGGATTCGGAACTTCAGGCCCTTGTAGTCCGCCGGCTCGATCAGTTTCTTGTTGGCGCTCATCTGCTTGAAGCCGTTGTCCCAGTAAGCGAGACCGATCATGCCCTTCGGCTCGAGCAATTTCAGAAGTTTCGCGCCAAGCGGACCGTCGGTGACTTTGCGCAGCGTCGCGAGGTCGGGAAGGATGTAGGGCAGATCGAACACCTCGAACTCCTTGACCCCGATCGGGCCGAACTTGGAGTTCGACGGCGCCAGCATCTGGACCGCGCCGAGTTGCAGGGCCTCGAGTTCTTCCTTGTCTTTGTAAAGCTGCGAGTTCGGGTAGACCTCAACCTTCACCTTGCCATTGGTGTATTTCTCGGCGAGTTCCTTGAACTTCTCGGCCGCCTGCCCCTTCGGCGTGTTGGTTGCAACGACGTGACTGAACTTGATGACGATCGGATCGTCCGCCGCCGCCGGCCCGGCAAAAGCAATCGCCACGACCGATGCCGCAGCCAACATCCACTTACGCATGTTTCCTCCCGCTTCATTGCGGGGCGCGCCAATCACCCGCCCCAAGTTCTTGTATGCCACCAATACAGAGAAGCCGGCCAAATTGCCATTGCCCGTTAGCAGGGGCCCGATGATGGGCGCATGCTGCGCCGCAAAAGTGCGACGTTCTGTCCGGGGCGCTCACGATTGACCAACGCGCTGTCGCATCATGCGGCGTTGTCGAAAGACGGCCGTGGGATGGGTAGAGCGCAGCGAAACCCATCGCGATGGAGCAAGCGGTACCGATGATGGGTTTCGCTCCGCTCTGCCCATCCTACTGTCGTCCCCGCGAACCCATAACCACAGGGAGTTGTTGTGGCGGGAGCAAGTGGTTGTAGCGGAGCACACCACAAAGGCCTGTGGTTATGGGCCCCGGCTCAAGGCCGGGACGACGTGGGGAGAGGTTCGGATTCAAATGTCAAATAGCGTGAGGATGTGAGTTCGCGTTCTCGCGGCATGATGTGCCCGAGGTTTGCATCTCGTTTCACCCTCTCAATCATCAGAGGGCGCAGGGAAAGCCGGGTGCCGGTTGCACCCATGGGTCCCGTGCAACAAAAAGCACGGGGGTAGGACCACAGGTTCAACCGAAGCATTCCGG
>NZ_JBUYEN020000118.1:0-5925 GCF_055229415.2 Bradyrhizobium sp. Leo114
AACATCCTTCGGTCTTGTCCTGGTCCCACCTCCATACGTCGAAAAATCAAGCGCGCCGGCTGGGACGACAGCTTCCTCCTCACCTTGCTCGGCCATATGCGATAGCCCTGCCGCCTGCGGGGAGAGGCCGGATCGCATCGCAACATGCGATCCGGGTGAGGGGAGCCTCCGCGAATCCGTCTGCCACCATATACGCGGCGAGAGCCCCTCACCCCAACCCTCTCCCCGTAAGAACGGGGAGAGGGAGAAGAAATAGCTAACCTCGATACGCCCGCACCCGCTGCACCATCTGCTCGACATGGGCGATCGGCGTCTCCGGCTGGATGCCGTGGCCGAGATTGAAGATCAGCCGGCCCTTGCCGTAATTCTCCAGCACATCGTCGATTGCGCGATCGAGCGCGTCGCCGCCGGCGATCAGCGCGAGCGGATCGAGATTGCCCTGCACCGCGGTGCGGCTCTGCACGCGTTCGCGGATCATCGCCGGCTCCGCAGTCCAGTCGATGCTGACGGCGTTGACGCCGGTTGCTTCCACATAGGCGGGAAGCATGCCGGCCGCGCCACGGGGAAAGCCGATGATCTTGGCGTCCGGCACCTGCCTGCGCACACCCTCGACGATGCGCCGCGCCGGCTCGATCGACCAGCGTTCGAATTCGCGCGGCGGCAGCACGCCCGCCCAGGTGTCGAATAGCTGCAGGCAGTCGGCACCGGCTTTCAACTGACCGACGAGATAGTGGATCGAATTCTCCACCAGTACGTCGATGATCTTTTCGAATGCCGCGGGCTGTCGATAGGCCATCATCCGCGCCGGCGCCTGATCGGGCGTGCCCTGGCCCGCGACCATATAGGTCGCGACCGTCCACGGCGCGCCGCAGAAGCCGATCAGCGCGATCCTGTCGTCAAGCTCGCGTCGCACGCGACGCAGCGCTTCAAAGACCGGCTCGAGCTTTGTGAAGTCCGCATGCGCGGCAAGCGACTTCACTTTCTCCGGCGTATCGAGGGGATCAAGCCGCGGGCCTTCGCCGGCCTCGAACCGCACCGAGCGTCCCAGCGCATAGGGAATCACGAGGATGTCGGAGAAGATGATCGCCGCATCGAAGTTGAAGCGGCGGATCGGCTGCAGCGTGACTTCGGCGGCATAGTCCGGTGTGAAGCAGAGGTCGAGGAAGCTGCCGGCCTTGGCCCGCAATTCGCGATATTCGGGCAGATAGCGGCCGGCCTGCCGCATCATCCAGATCGGCGGGATCGGCTGGCGCTTGCCGGCAAGCACATCAAGGAGCGGCTTGGGAGAATCTTGGGACAAGAAAGGTTCCTGCTGAAACGGCTGACATTTTGACGCTTCTGATACACGGCGCGCCGCGTCCGGCCAAGGCGGATCTGGAACCGCCGGCGAGCACGGTGCGTTGATCCCGCGCAAATGGAGGGAGCATATGGCTGAGAAATTCAATCCGGCGCCGCATGACAAGCATGCCGATGACCCGCGCGAGGCGCTCGCCGCCGATCGCGAGACGCACGAGAAACTTGAGGCTGGCCTGGAGCACACCTTTCCGGCCTCCGACCCCGTGAGCGCGGCCCAACCTTCGCCGACCAAGGACAATGGCGAGCGCGAAGGCCCATCGCTCTGGGAAAAGGCGAAGGCATTGTTCCGCTAACCGTCGTCGTCCTCGGACGACGGTCACACTTAATAATGCGGCGGCCGCTCGTTGATCGGAGCGGCCGTGTTGCTTTCGGCTTCCTGCAACCGCTCGCGCAATTCCCCCATTTGTCGCGTCAGCGCATCGATCTGCTTCCATTGCGCGGTGATGGTCTCGTTCAGCGTCTCGATCGTGTCGTCCTGATAGGCGATCCGCGTTTCCAGCGCATCGATGCGCTCGGCGAGTGTCTTCGCATCAGGCGTCTTGGCGTCAATCATGGGCGGTCTCTTTTCCGCGCTCGCGCAAGCCGTGGCCGAGCGCGACCCGTTCGTCGAATACGAAACATTCGCCGCGCCAGCGGCTCTCCTGCTTCGGCATCTCTTCCAGATATTTCAGAATGCCGCCCTTGAGGTGGTACACTTCACCGAAGCCGCGCGCGAGCAAAAAGCTGCTCGCCTTCTCGCAGCGGATGCCGCCGGTGCAGAACATCGCGATCTTCCGGTGCCTGGCCGGATCGAGCTCGCGCGCGGCAAAGTCCTTGAACTGTCCGAAACTCTTGATGCCGGGATCGACCGCGCCCTCGAACGTGCCCAGCGCGACCTCGAAGGCGTTGCGGGTGTCGATCACAAGCGTGTCAGGATCGGCGATCAGCGCATTCCACTCGGCGGGATCGACATAGATCCCGACCTGCCGCGTCGGGTCGACGGAGGTATCGCCGAGCGTGACGATCTCCTTCTTCAGCCGCACCTTCATTCGCCGGAACGGCATTGCGGAGGCTTCCGAGAATTTCAGCTCCAATCTGTCGAGCCGGCCGCCGAACAGCGCGCCGTGCCGCAGTTCCCCGACAAAGGCGTCGATCGCCTCGGCGCGTCCCGCGATCGTGCCATTGACGCCCTCGCTCGCCAGCAGGATGCTGCCCCTCAACCCGAGACCCGCAGAGATTGCGTGTAGGGGGTCGCGCAGCTCCCGGTAATCGGGCAGGCTGGCGAATTGGTAGAAGGCGGCGACTTTCAGCGGCATGGCGCGGATTTATCAGGCAGTTGGGCCAGCGAAAACCCTTAGTCGGATTTCCCGGCGCAACGCAGCTCTGGCATGCCAGCCATTGCAGAGAACGGCACGAATATGTCATGTAGCTCCCGCCCCGCCGGGAACTCCAATGCAGAACAACCAAGTGAGCTACCTTTAATGAGAAACTTCCATTTCGCCGGCCGCTCCACCGTCCACTCGCTCAACGGCATGGTGGCGACGTCGCACCCGGAGGCCGCGCTGGCGGCGATCGACGTGATGCGCGAGGGCGGCACGGCAGTGGATGCGGCGATCGCTGCGTCCGCGCTGCTGGCGGTGATCGAGCCGCAATCGACCGGCATCGGCGGGGACTGCTTTGCGCTGGTGCAACCGAGAGGCGAGGGCAAGATCACGGCCTATAACGGCTCGGGCCGCGCGCCGATGGCGGCGACCGCGGAATGGTATCTCGAGCGCAAGATCCATTCGGTGCCGCTGACCTCGGCGCATGCGGTGAGCATCCCCGGCGCCATCGATGCCTGGCAGACGATCCTGAACGATCACGGCAAGTTCGGCCTCGACAGGCTGCTGCAACCGGCGATCAAGGCCGCGGAAGAGGGCTATGTCGTCGCGCCCCGCATCGCCTTCGACTGGAAGAACCAGTTCGAGAAACTGAAGAACGGCACCAACACCGCGCGCTATCTGTTGCCGCACGGCAAGCCCGCGGTCGCGGGCGACGTGATCCGCCAGCCCGAGCTCGGCAAGACGCTGCGTGCGATCGCAAAGGACGGCCCGAAGGCCTTCTACACCGGTGAGATCGCCGAGGACATGGTCGCGACGCTGCGCAGCATCGGCGGCCTGCACACGCTGGACGATTTCGCTGATCATTCGACCGAGGTCACCGCGCCGATCGGCACCATCTACAAGGGCTATGACGTCTGGCAGTGCCCACCGAACGGCCCGGGCATCACGATGCTGGTGATGCTCAACATCCTCTCGCGTTTCGATCTGACCAAGTTCCCCGCGCTCAGCGTCGAACGTTTCCATCTCGAGGCGGAGGCCGCGCGCATCGCCTACATGATGCGCGAGCAGCACATCGGCGATCCGCGGCACGTGCATGTGGATGTCGCCGGCATCCTGGCCAAGGAATTCGCCGACGAATACATCAAGAACATCCGCATGGACCGGCTGCTGGAACTGCCGAATGTCGCGCCGCCGATGAATCCGTCGACGGTCTACATCACCGTGGTCGACAAGGACCGCAACGTCTGCTCCTTCATCAACTCGATCGCGCACTCCTTCGGCTCGGCGATCGTCTCCAACAAGACCGGCATCCTCTTGCAGAACCGCGCCGGCGGCTTCCGCATCCAGCCCGGCCATCCCAACTGCATCGCGCCGGGCAAGCGTCCCCTGCATACGATCATCCCAAGCCTTGCGACCAAGAACGGCCGCGCAATCATGCCGTTCGGCGTGATGGGCGGGCAGTACCAGCCGGTCGGCCAGACCCGTGTGCTGACCAACATCCTCGACTATGGCTGCGACGTGCAGGAAGCAATCGATATGCCGCGCGGCCTGCATTACGAGGGCGTCTATCAGCTCGAGGACAGCGTGCCGGCCGCGATCGTCGAAGGCTTGAAGAAGATAGGGCACAAGACCACCAGCGTGGTTGCTCCGCTCGGTGGCGGGCAGGCGATCTGGATCGACTGGGACAAGGGCACGCTGACCGGCGGTTCCGATCCGCGCAAGGACGGCTGCGCGCTCGGTTACTAGAGCATTTTCTCGGTTCTGATTGAATCAGAACCGAGGCTCTGGATTCTCCTCTCGACGCGTTTTCTTCACGCGAACCGGTATCCGCTTCGCTCGAAAACGCTCCAAGCGCGTCTTCAGCATCCTGGAACTGGCGCTGCTTCACAGCGCTGTGCTTCGTCATCTCCGGAACAACGCTTCACTGCCTTTGTTAGGGCGGTGAGGCGCAGGCGTGCGCCGCAATTCCTTTCGCAAGCGGAGCCCGTCATGGATGACAAGACAAATCCGCAATCTCGTTCCAGCTTCAATCGGCGTTCGTTCCTTGCGGGAGCTGCCGGCGGCGCGATGTTCCCGCTGACGGCACGCGCGGCCGGACCGGCGACGACCACGATCCCCTCGACACAGGATCCCACGCTTCCCGTTCCCGTGACGCTGCGCGTCAACGGCCAGGACAATGCCCTCAACATCGATGCGCGCACCACGGTGCTCGACGCGCTGCGCGAGCATATAGGGCTCACCGGCAGCAAGAAGGGCTGCGACCACGGCCAGTGCGGCGCCTGCACCGTGCTGATCGAGGGGCGTCGCGTGCTGTCCTGCCTGACGCTCGCGCTGTCGGCGCAGGATCACGAGATCACCACGATCGAAGGTCTCTCCAACGGCGCGCGGCTGCATCCGATGCAGCAGGCCTTCATCGACCAGGATGCCTTCCAGTGCGGTTATTGCACGCCAGGCCAGATCATGTCGGCGATCGCCTGCGTGAAGGAAGGCCACGCCGGCAGCGACGAGGACATCCGCGAATATATGAGCGGCAACATCTGCCGCTGCGCCGCCTATCCGAACATCGTGGCCGCCGTGAAGCAGGCGGCGCCCGAAATCCTCTCTGGCTAGCAAGGGCATACCCATGCGATCCTTTGCCTATCAAAGAGCCGCCGATCCCTCTGCGGCCATCCAGGCGCTGGCGGCGGCAAGCGCCAGCAATAATCCCCTGACCGAAGCCGAAATCCAGCCGCTTGCCGGCGGCACTACGCTGCTCGACCTGATGAAGCTCGACGTGATGCGCCCGCGCGCAATCGTCGACATCAATCCGCTGTCGCCGACGTGGGCTACGGTCAGCCTGGAGAACGGCAATCTGCGCCTCGGCGCGATGGCGCGGATGGCCGACGTCGCCGCCAATCCGGAGATCCAGCAGAACTATCCCGTCGTCGCCGACTCGCTGAAGCTCGCCGCGAGCGCGCAGCTTCGCAATATGGCCACCCTCGGCGGCAACGTGCTGCAGCGGACCCGCTGCACCTATTTCCGCGACGTCAGCTATGAGGCCTGCAACAAGCGCAATCCGGGCTCGGGCTGCGCCGCGATGGACGGCTTCAACCGCACCCACGCGGTGCTCGGCACCTCGGACAAATGCATCGCAACCTATCCCGTGAGCGTCACGAGAGGATCGCCGTGCCCGGCCTTGACTTGCGCGGAATGCTTTGGATTGCCCGATCGGGGTGATTGACGCTGCCGCTGGGCGATGATTGGGTGCTCCCCTCTGAAGGGGGCGACG
>NZ_JBUYEN020000119.1:0-5617 GCF_055229415.2 Bradyrhizobium sp. Leo114
GCGATCTTTGCCTTCAGTGCCGCGTCGATCTTGCGTCTCGTCTTTGTCGTCATCATGCGCTCCGTCTATCAAACGGAGCAGCCCCTTCCAACTAAGCACGTGGTCCCACAATCGGGGTCCATTTCAAACCGCGATTGTCCCCGGCGAATCAAAGGAAGAACACGATGTCGGATGCAAAATTGCAGAATGTGCTGTCTTCTCTTTCGCAGACAGCGAGACAGTTGAATGCTCCGCCGGCCGGCCGGACTGCGCCGGATGCAACTTACGTGAAGCTAGATACCAATGAGAACCCATTTCCACTGCCAACGATCGTATGGCAAAGTGCAATTACCGCCCTTGAGCGGCAGTATCTTTATCCCGAAGATGACAACCTCAGCTTGCGGGAAGCAGCTGCCAATGCGTACGGCGTAGCGACGGATCATGTGATTGCCGGCAATGGATCATCTGAGATTCTGGGGCTGATCTACAGAGCCTTTCTTGCCCCCGGGCGAGAGCGTGGCAATGCTGTCTCCAGGTTTTTCATTCAATCGCAAACTTGCTATGTTGCAAGGGGCTCAACTTCTCGAAGTCAGATGTGACGAACCTCAGTCCTTGCCTATAGAGCAATTGTTGTTGGGTTGCGAAAAAGCCGCGAAGTTCGTTCTGGTAGCTAATCCGAATAATCCAACCGGAACGTTCATTCCGATCGCTGACATCGAACGCCTTGTGGCAGAATCGGACCGTCTAGTCGTGTTGGACGAGGCGTATGTCGATTTTGCGCCTGATAATGGCCTACGCCTCCTAAGCCGCTATCCGACTCTTCTGATCTTAAGAACATTTTCGAAGAGCTACGCCGCCGCTGGCATTCGCGTCGGCTTCGGACTAGGCCACCCAGAGCTTATCGGAAGGCTTCGTAACATCCAGAACGTCTTCAACATGAATGTGATCGGTCACGCGGTGGGCATCAGCGTTCTTGCGCACCGCGCCATCTACGAAGATAACCATAGGCACATCACGCAGGAAAGAGAACGAGTGGCGAGCGCACTGTCACAACTTGGATTGTCTGCAACGCCCTCCGACGCAAATTTCTTGCTAGTCCGTGTGCCCGCGGGACACGACGGCAGATGGTGGCAGCTGGCTTTGGAAAGGCAAAAGATACTCGTTGCCTTTTTCCCTGATGAAGGTCTTGAAGACTGTATCCGCGTTAGCATCGGCACAAAAACGCAAATGGACGCGATTCTCGCAGCAATCAGTGACATTTCTGGCCGCTCGAAAATGGGTATATCGCCCGCCGCGCAGTAGTAATGTCTGGTGCCGCGTCACGTATGCGATAGCACCACCGAGGGATGAGAGCGGTGGGTGGCATAACCGAGATCTGTTGTGACTGATGGACGAAAATCGACGACGGATCGATCCCTTAACTGCCACGGCCCCGTTTTCGAGGGACAACCGCCTCGTGATCAGCGGTATCGCGCACCTACTGCAGTTAACAAGGGACAACGATCGCTTTCCTGGTTGAGCCGCGCATGGAGCGTGGCTTGATCGAGCTCGCCTTCCCACCAGGACACGAACACCGCGGCAAGACCGTTGCCCGTGATATTGGTAAGGGCGCGCACCTCGCTCATGAATTTATCGATCGAGAACACGATTGCCATGCCAGGCACTAGCGCCGGATTAACCGATGATAGCGTCGCCGCGAGCGTGATGAAGCCGGCCCCGGTGATACCGCTTGCGCCTTTCGAGGTCATCATCGCCACGATCAGGATCGTGAGCTGTTGGCCGAAGGTAAGATCGACCCCGAGCGCCTGCGCGATAAATAACTTTGCCAAGCTCATGTAGACGTTGGTGCCATCGAGGTTGAACGAGTAGCCGGTCGGCACCACGAGCCCGACCACGGGCTTGGAGCAGCCGAGCCGCTCAAGCTTCTTCATCAACTGCGGCAGCGCGCTTTCCGAGGACGAGGTGCCGAGCACGAGCAAGAGCTCGTCTTTGATATAAGCGATAAACTTGAAGATCGAAAAGCCAACGGAGCGCGCGATCAGACCGAGCACGACCACCACGAACAGCGCGGCCGTGGCGTAGAACAGTGCGATTAGGCCGATTAGATTGCCGAGCGCCGAGGGTCCGAGCTTGCCGATCGTGAAGGCCATGGCGCCGAACGCGCCGATCGGCGCGGCCTTCATGACAATAGCGATGACGCCGAACACCGCGTGCGCCGTGTCGTCGATCATGCCGCGCAACTTCTCGCCGCGCTCACCCAGCGCCATCAGCGAGAAGCCGAACAGGATGGCAAATAAGAGTACCTGCAGGATGTCGCCGCGCGCCAGCGCGCCGACCACGCTGTCGGGAATGATATTGAGGATGAAATCGACGGTTTTCGAAGCTTCCGCCTGCTCCACGTAGTTGGCGACGGCTGCGCATCGGGCTTGGCCGCAAGGCCGTGGCCGATCTGGAAAAGATTGCCCATCAGAAGGCCGAGCAACAAGGCAAAAGTGGAGACGATCTCGAAATAGACCAGCGCCTTGAGGCCGACCCAGCCGACCTTTTTCGCATCCTGGATGTGCGCAATGCCCGAGACCACGGTGCAGAAGATGATGGGCGCGATGACCAACTTGATCAGCTTGATGAACCCGTCACCAAGCGCCTTGACCCAATCGCTGGTCGCGAGCGACGGCCACAGCCAACCGACGACGACGCCAATCAGGATCGCGATCAGCACCTGAACGTAGAGGATTTTGTACCAAGTTCTCGACACCGGCGCGGGTGCGGCAGTTGCGATGGTGGTCATGACGCTCCTTCCCAATATGAACTCGAACACCGAGCCACCGCGCGTTGAGAGGCGACGGCATCAGACGAGCCTTGTCATGCCAGCCGTGCGCAATTGAAGACGGCGATGTCGGAACTCCGACAGCCGGCAGCGCGATTTGCTGGCAGTTACGTGTGTTTTTCTCTCATTAAGCAAGACGCGCACCACGCGCCGAAGCCATGCTGCCGTTCAACCGGCGAGACTGTGGACAGACTTTCTCCTAAATGTATTTGGTTGAATGCCAGAAACGCGTTTGTTCCGCCGAAGGCAGAGGCGTTGTTCAGCGCCACGCGCACCTTGCGCTCGCGCGCGCCAGATTGGGCGCGGCCTCGAGATCGACCAGCTGCTTGCGGGCGATTTAATGCTCGGGCAGCGTTTTGAGCTTGGCCCTTATCCTGAGCTCAGAGTTGCAATCGGGTCACTGGCGGAGCGGCCTTCGCATCTCCCTATAAATGGAAGCGCCGCCGGTCCCGCCCATTCCGGAAACGACGACGCGCCTCCCCGTTCAGGCCTTCTCAGCGACCACGCCGCGGACAGGTTCGTCGCCGATAGACTTGAGATTCGATCAGGCGTCATCCGTGTTCATCTCAATCGTCGATCGCGTAGGACTGCGCCACGCAGATGATGTCCGCAACTCCAGTGACTGGATGCCACACCAGGTCAGTTCCGTGGTGGTCGATGTCTCGCGGCCGCCGACAGCGTTTTCCTTGTTCGTGCAACAATGTCCTTCGCGAATTGATCTGCCATGCTGCTGCTTCCATTAGGCGCTTCGACGCGAACGCACTGCCTTTCAGCCGCGCCGCGCGACAGAAGCAGTGACGTGATTCGTCGGGCGTCAGGTGCTGTCAATGCAACATTCCGCGACATTGGTAAAATTGATTTTTTGGATGGTACGCATCCACATTATCGACGTTTGGAGACATGCGCCTAAGACCTTGATGCAAGCTGCCCTCGGGCGTTATCGAGCCTCGCGTCGTAGTTTCGCACAGTTAAAAACGACAGCCTCGATGCTCCTTCACCGGGCCATCTACGCCGAGCTCCCGCCGCGCCTGGACGAGACGTCTGCCCCAGAGTTCTCGTCGAACGGACGCTTCGTAGTGGCAGACGTGAAGGCAGAACTTATCGTATTCCGACACCTCAGGCGGCCACGTCGGGTCAGCCGGTCCGGAGATCGGAGTCGAGCCGTTCAAAGATCCAAAATCGGACATCACGGCGCGGCGGAGCCAACTTTGGGCAGAGTAATGCCAGAAGTTTTTCGTTCAAGAGGCTAGAGATGTTCGGTTGAAGACGCCGAAGTCGGAAGCTGACACGGCGCTGAGGCCATTCCGCCGCAATTCAACAGCCACGCTGGCGCTTAAGCGTGTTTGGCTGCTATGGCGCAAGGCGCGCATCATATTCCGCGAGCGGCACGCCGATTGCTGGGATGAGGAGCATAAGCCGCCGCGGCCAAAGTGGTCGCAGCCGCCCCGCTCCGAAAGAACCCCCAATGAGGCTTGCCCGATTGATCCTGATAAATGCAACCTTAATCCTGATCCTGCTCCTGCTCGGAATAGCAGCAGCGGTCAACATCAGTCCCACTATTGCCGCAAACTTCCGTCTGCCGGGCAACGAGATTGCAGCACCGCTCATTCAGACGATCCGGCTCGAGGCCGGGTTGAGCTCTCGCGCGAACGGACATTTTTGCAGCCGGATCATCCAACCCGCGCATTTTGTATCCTTCTGTCGGCCGACCAGTTCCGCCCAAGTAAGTCGATGGAGAAGCCTCTCCGGGTATCGCAAGCAGCTTCACGACTAAAGAGCGGCAAGTTCGTGCTGTGGCGTTCGAACGTGAAGTTCGCCAATCGCGCGGAGAGGCTTCAGATGATGTCTGTCGCAAAATCATCGATCTGCGATCCGGCCGCCGCACCTTATGATGGCGCAACGGCGGTGCAGGTAACGAAAGTGCTAGGTGTCAGTGCGGCGATTCAGCCAAATAAGGCCGGTGGCGCCAGCATCACACACGCCTATCAACCCGAGACCGGCAATGCCGAACTCGGATTTGTCGCGCCGCCCGAGCTTACAAACAGCAAAATCCGTTGCCGCTGGCTGGTGGCGCAGGAGTCTTATGGGCAAGACGCCGTGCTGTTGGAGACTGGCACCTACAATAAACTGTCGGCCGCCTTCGTCGACTTTCTCAAATGGCAAAAACTCCACGCGATTATCGCGCGGGGTGGCTACGTGCAAAGCTAGAGTTGACGCATGGATGGCTTTTTCGCCAGAGCTCTGGGAATCGCTCCGGCTCACGATCGAGCTCGCGAGCCTGACGACCGTGATCCTGCTGGTCCTTGGCACGCCGCTCGCGTGGTGGATAGCGCGCTCGAAGAGCCTTTGGGCTGAGGCGGTCGCCACGATCATCGCGCTGCCGCTGGTGCTGCCGCCAACAGTACTCGGTTTCTATCTGCTGGCCCTGCTCGGCCCGAGTGGCCTTCTCGCCTCTCTCTGGGGCGGGGCCACGCTCGCCTTCACCTTTACGGGGCTCGTGGTCGGATCGGTTTTGTCAGCGCTGCCTTTGATGGTGCAGCCCATCCGCAACGCCTTCGCTGCGATGGGTGACCGCCGGCTGGAAGTCGCTGCCACTCTGCGCGCCTCACCGTTATATACCTTCTTCACGGTCGCCTTGCCTGTGGCGCGAACGGGTGTTCTGACAGGCGCCATGCTTGGCTTTACGCATGCGATAGGCACGTTCGGCATCGTGCTTATGATCGGCGGCAACATTCCTGGGCGCACCAAGGTGCTGTCGGCCTATCTCTTCGACTATGTCCAAGCCTCGCGCTGGCGCGAAGCAAGCTGGCT
>NZ_JBUYEN020000120.1:0-5532 GCF_055229415.2 Bradyrhizobium sp. Leo114
ACCACGGATGCAGGGGGTCTATGCGAGGCACGGTTGGGCGGACCTTGATCGCACTAACTGGAAGGGCTTCGACACAACTCTGATGGCTCGCGATCTCTAAAGGCGCTGCGAAGGCCGTGGCGGAATGAGGCGCTCAAGAGGAGCAGCGGCTGGATCGACTCGGTGAAGCCGTGATCCAGTTCAGCATAATGTTCGATGATGCCGGCCTGCAAGATGCTTCAAGCTGGTCCGCAATCTGAAGCAGATGTATCCGAACACCGACGCGCTTGGGCGAACGGCTCAAGCTGTATGTTGAGGAGAACTTTCCCGACTAAACCCGTCCACCGCCAGCCTGATCTTGTGCGCGGTATGGTCAATGGTGATGCAGTTTATCCTCGTCAGCGCGCCGCTGGTCCTGAAGAACAGTTTGTGGCCGAGCTTTAGCTCGGCGTCGACGCGGTGGTGCCCCTTGATAAGCATGCCGTCGAGGTTGGTCTCGCCGATTGCATCGCCGGCTTCGTTCACGATTGTTCGGATCATTTCGCCTCTGTGATGTGCTCCGGCGCCGCCGCGATGGTTCGCAGTCTACCCAACCTTGTGCCGGCCCCGGCGTTCCAACCCAGATGTACCCGAGCAATGATACACTCGGCGAGCGCATCAAGCTTTATCATGGCCGGCGTATGCCAGGCCTCCCGGGCGAGGGGATGTTCGTTGTCTATGGCGCGCAATGCGATGATCATAGCCGGATAGCCTGCACGGCACCGGGCTCGCCTGAAATGGCGCGCTGCGGGCTACCGAAGTGGTCTATCGTGATCCATTCGCGGTCAAGTGTCGGCTCATAGAGGTCGAAGCCGTCAGGGCCGGAAGCGACGACCGGCATCTCCGGATCGAGCTTCTGCAGCTCAGCTATCAGGTCTTTGACTTTCATGGGCTTGCTCGTTGCTAGTCTGCGCCGCGGTGCCGGAGCGGCCATGCTGGCTTCACAGTCCTCTGCGGCCAGGTCGCTACCGAACCGAAGCAACACATCTTCAGCGCGGCGGCCATGAGGCTTACAATGGAGCCGAGGACAGGAAACGCATCGCTAACTTTGGGCTCTGCTCTTACCGCCTCCATCCAACGCGCCCGGCGTTGCTGACGTTCCTATAGACTGGGCAGCCGCTCTCCGCCCAACGCTCGCCGCCCACGTAGATGTAGGCCTTGAGCGGTGGCCGGTCGGAATGGTTCGGGTGTGCAATGACCTCGATGGTCGGGGTAATTCGAAAGTGACCGGCCGACTTTCTAAACGCCGTTTTAGACCCACAGGCGGCCTCGGCTGCCGACCGATTCCGCTTCACAATGCGCAGTTCCTTTGTTGAAGCGGAAAACTCGGCTCCTCATTGAAGGCAGAGGTTGTTGGCCGTGACCAAAGCAGATATCCGCGCCGGTTTGCCGGCGGATCGGCCTTTCAGCGATGCGCCGCCAGCCAAGCGATGATGCTTGGCCCGTCCTGCAAGAATTCCGAGGTGCTGCAATGCAACGCCGTCTCGCCGGGGTTTTTGATGAGCGAGACATCCTTGGTAGGCAACGCATCAAGCAACGGTTCAATCGAGGCGAGCGGTGCAACCTTGTCTGCCGTGTTGACGGTCGCGAGGGTCGGGACGTCGAGACATGACGGGCCAATCGTGCGACCCAGCACGGTGAGAGTGCCGCGACAGAACTGGTTTTCCCGATACAGCGATTCGGCAATCTGATGGACCAGCCTCCCCGGGAGGGGGGCCTCGTCAAGAGCCCAGCGCGCAACCCGCGCATGGACATCCAGCGCCCGCAAGTCGTCAATGCTCATTGCCGCATCCATCAACCGGGACCATACGAACGTATCAGGGGCGACGAAAGCGCTTGCATGCGACAGCAGCGAGCCCGGGATGATGTCCGCTTCACTCTGATCAGGCGGAATCATCGAGACGAGCGCATCGCGAAATCGGTTCGTCGCTGGTTGAAAGCAAACGGGCGCGCCGAGAAGCAATAGACCGCGGACAGCTCGCGGTTCGCGTGCGCTAAAGGCCGCCGCCAACGTCCCGCCAAACGAGTGGCCGATCAGGAAGAGCTTTGTCGCTTACGCGGCCATCGATCTTACGCGGACGTACGAGCCCGGCGCGTTTTCGATAACCGGTAACTTGCCGCCGCCCGGTTCGCGGGCAGGAACGCGGCCTGCATCAAATTGCGTGACCCATTCGTCCCAAAGCGGCCACCACGAGCCTTGATGAGGCGTAGCGCCGGCGAACCATTCCTCCGGACTGGGCGGCAAATTGTCGTTCGCCCAGTGGCCGTACTTGCTGCCTGGCGCGCTGATCACGCCAGCCATATGGCCCGCAGCGGATAGAACGAATTTGACCGGCCCGGAATACAAGCGTGTCGCCGCATAGGTCGATTCCCACGGCGCAATGTGGTCTTCGCGCGTGGCCAGAATGAAGGCCGGAGTCCTGATTTTCGACAGATCGATCGGCATATCCGCCAACGTGATACCGCCGGGTTTTGCCAAGAGATTTTGCTGATACATCTTGCGTAAATAGAATGAATGCATCGCCGCTGGCATGCGCGTCGAATCCGAATTCCAAAACAAAAGATCAAAGGGTATCTGTTCCTTGCCGAGCAAATAATTGTTGACGACGAAAGACCAGATCAGGTCGTTCGCGCGCAACATATTGAACGCCGTCGCCATATCTTGCGCTTCCAGATAGCCGCGCTCGCGCATCCGCCTTTCGAGAGATGCCAGTTGCTCTTCGTCGATGAAGACGGCCATGTCTCCGACTTCGGTAAAGTCGACGAGCGTCACGAAATAGGTGGCGCTCGCAATCCGGTCGTCGGCCTTCGCGGCCAGAAAAGCCGCCGTCGAGGCAAGCAGGGTTCCGCCGAGGCAATAGCCAATCGTGTTGACGCTACGCTCACCGGTCGCGGACTCGATCGCGTCCAGTGCGGCCAACGGTCCCTCGAGCATGTAATTTTCAAAGCTCTTTTCAGCGAGCTTCTCATCGGGATTCACCCAGGAGATGACGAACACCGTATGCCCCTGATCGACGGCCCATTTGATGAAGGAGTTCTTCGGCTGAAGATCGAGAACATAGAACTTATTGATCCACGGCGGCACGATGAGGAGTGGCCGCCTCCGGACTTCTCTGGTCGACGTCGCATATTGGATCAATTGCATAAGCTCGTTCTGGTAGATGATTTTTCCTGGCGCCGTTGCGATGTTTTCGCCGAGGCGGAAAGCCTTCATGTCGGTCATTGTAATCGCAAGCCGACCATCGCCGCGTTCCAGATCGACGAGAAGGTTCTCCAAACCACGTAGCAGGTTTTGTCCGCCAGACTCCAGCGTCGCGGTGAGGACCTCCGGATTGGTCGCGACGAAATTGGAAGGTGACAAAGCATCAACGAATTGGCGCGTGTAGAAATCGACCTTACGAGCGCTGGCCTCGTCCATGCCTTTAGTTTCGCGGATTGCGGAAAGAAGCGACTTCGCCGCAACGAGATAGCTGTCCTTCACAAAGTCGAAGATAGCGTTCTCGCTCCAGTCCGGATGCTTGAAGCGTTTGTCTTTCGGGGGACCGGCCTCGCGTGCACGCAGCATGAGCATGCGTTCCGCGGTTTTCTGCCAGATACCTAGCGTGTCGTAGAATAGGTTGATCTGGGCGCGGGCGACTACCACCGGGTCGGTCATCATCTTTGTCACGAGCTCGAAAAAGTCGAACCCGAGCGTTGACGTGTCGCCCATGCCGAACTTGACCGCGTCCGGCTGATGCGACACAAAGCGCTGCATCAGGAGCTGGCTTTGTTTCGCGATGTTCTGCAGTTGCGCCGCAAGGGCAATCGGATCCCAGGTGGGCTGCATCTGTTTGTCGGCCATAGCTCCCTCCTGTCATTGTCAGGCTTTACCAGAGCCGTTCGATTAGGCTCCAAAAGACTAACATTCGATTGGGTGCGGTTGGAGAGCGATGAATCACCGTTTCGCCATCAGGCGAACCTTGGGCAATTGGCCAAACGCAAACGCTACCGTTGTCGAGACGATGACCGGCAAGCGCCGCTCAAACGTGCTGCGATGCAGCTAAGCGTTGTGCATTGCGGGAGTTCCTTCTTGCGACGTCATCCCAAATATTTCTCCAATGTAGGTAAGGGGGAGCGGAGCTTCCGTCTCTGCAATGCTCCAAGGTAGGGGCTCGACGCGCAAGTTGTCGCCCGTCGGCTTCCTCGCCGCTGGTACTCTCCAGATCTCAGACCCCGCATTGATACGTCTGAGGGGACTAGGGCGCTCGCTTACTCTAATGCGATTGGCTTAAGGTGCGTTGGCCATGGCGTCGATGGCGGACTGATGAGGATTTCGCACCAATGGAGTCAGCTGGCCAACTGATAAGCAAATTCGACAAAGCTTATCAGTCCGCCGTGATTCTCGGCGCGATGGCATCTCGCTGATCTTGATTGGCCCCTCCATGGGAGCCCTCCACGGGAGGTCCTACGCCAGCTGCAACTGCAAGAAATTGCCACCCCGGCAGACCAATCCGCATTCGAGCTGTCACGACCGTGCTGCTGGGATCGCGCTGGGAGCGGTAGGTTTGCAGCACTGCGAATCGCACAGAAGCCATCCCGGTTTGTTCGCCCGGATCATCCGGCGGCGATGCCAGTGATTACATGGTCCGCAACGGCAGGGCCGGGCGAGACCCTGCAGAAGAACCAAGATCCGAGCGGAGCTCTGCAGTCTTTCTGCTCTGCAAGTAGATCCAGATGATCCGCGCCATTTAGTTGGCGAGCGCAATGGTTGCCGAACACGCGCGGTTTGCGCGCCAGCATCTGTGCGAGCCACGACTGCCTTTGGCGCGCCGCGTCGGCTACCGTTGCACGAGGGCGCTGTGAGCGTGCGTTCATCATTTATTGGGCTATGCGCTCAGCTTACCTCACCGTTGGTGTTCGAGCTTCAGGCCCGGCTCGTGCCAGTCAGGGCCGCCGAAGCAGACGTTGTCACGAGACGATCCGGCAGCCCGAACGAGTTCTTTCGGCGCGCCGGAGAAGCTCCGCCGCGCATCCCAGCTGCCATATTCTCTGGTCCCGGACTGCAAGGAGAGCACCGGTGTGTCGCTGAAATCGGTCAGCAGCAGCATGGGCGCGCTGGAGAGCAACGCCTAGATCGTGCCGATCAGCCCGTTGCCGAGCACCCCAGTCGTTGCATGGCATTTCAGCGACGTAGTTCCAAGACCCGGGACGAGAAAGGCTGGGCGGACGCAGACTATCACGCGGATCAAGGCCGATCGCGCGCCGATAACTGAGCGTCGATTTCGTTCATAGCGTTTCGGCCCTGCCGGCGTGCGCAAGAGTTGTTCACACCAAGGTGCAATTGAGCCACCAACTTCAGGGATCTACACCCACGTCGTGGCGATAGATGACTGAAAAAGTGCGTTGATGATTCCGACCGAAGGCATCGAGGTCGATCGATCGCCCCCAGGAAACTATCGGAAAGCAGCGAGAGTAGTTCAGATGGCGGACTTCGCCGCAGCTGTCGTTGTGGGTGCAACAGCATTGCGGCGCTTC
>NZ_JBUYEN020000121.1:0-5276 GCF_055229415.2 Bradyrhizobium sp. Leo114
GGAGCGATCGATCAATCAACGAGGCGAGACATTCCGTGGGACCCATTGGCCGCCAGCAGGTCGCCAGGTTGTTTGGAGCTCGCCTCGCGCATCCCATCTTGGCCAGCGATCATCCGATCGCATCAAAAGCTCTTGTGCCACGGGGGCCGTCCACATATGGGTCCCCGCGTTCGCGCGGACGACGGTGGAGTTCATTTCTTCACCAATCCACACGCTGGATCCGGGGGGCCGAACGCGTCTTCGCCGGAAATCTTGGTGAGGGTCTTGTAGTAGTCCCACGGATATTTCGATTCCTCCGGCGACTTGACCTGTACGAGCCAGAGGTCGTGGACCATCAGGTTGTCCTCGCGCAGCTTGCCATTGCGGGCGAAGAAATCCTCGATCGGCTTTTCGCGCATCTTGGCCGCGACCTTCAGGGGATCGTCGGTGCCGGTCTCCTTGATCGCGTTCAGGTAATGGATCACGGAGGAATAGACGCCGGCCTGCCACATCGTCGGCATCCGGCCCAGCTTGGCGAAATAGCGCTTTGACCATTCGCGGGTCCTGTCGTCCATGTCCCAGTAGAATGACGTCGTCAGCAACAGGCCCTGCGCGGTCGGCAGCCCCAACGAATGGATGTCGGTGATCAGCGCCAGCAGCGCCGCCATCTGCTGGCCGCCCTTGAACACGCCGAACTCGCCAGCGGTCTTGATCTCGTTCATGTTGTTGGGCGGCCCGCCGGCAATCCCGATGATCTTGGCTTTCGAGGCCTGCGCCTGCAGCACGAAGGACGACAGATCGGGCGTCGCAAACGGCGGCCGCACCGACCCCAGCACCTTGCCGCCGGTCTTGGTGACGACGCTCGCTGCGTCCTTTTCGAGCGAGTGCCCGAATGCATAGTCGTCGGTGATGAAGAACCAGCTGTCGCCGCCGCGCTTCACCACCTCCTGCGCGGTGCCGACTGCGAGCGCCCTGGTGTCGAACACCCACTGCATGGCATAGGGCGAGCAGAATTTGCCGTGAAAATCGGTCGCTCCCGTCGAGTGCGTGATGAACAGCCGCTTCCGCTCATTGGCGACGTTCTGCACGGCGAGCCCGACTGCGGAGACCGGCACGTCGACGATCAAGTCGACCTGATCGACGTCGTACCAGCGCCGCGCGATGCTGGCGCCGATATCGGCCTTGAGCTGGTGGTCGCCGACGATCACCGTAACAGGCTTGCCCAGCACGTTGCCGCCGAAATCGTCGATCGCCATCTGCGCCGCCGTGACCGAGCCCTGTCCCGTCGGCGTCGACGCCGGCCCGTTCATGTCGGTGAGCACGCCGATCTTGACGACGTCGTCGGAGATTTGCGCCAGTGCCGCCGTTGAAGCCAACATGGCGCCGGCCAGCGTGGCGAGCACGGAAAATGGTTTACCGAACATTCTTGTCTCTCTCCCTGGACCGGCACGTAGGCCGTTATTGCTTGTTCCGGGACGTAGGCCCGGCTGAATTGGTTTCTTTTGCAACCGGTTCGGGGTCGGCGTCAACGCGTCCTTTCGGAGCAGGAACATTCGGCGGCACCTGTTTATTTCGCGCCTGATACAGTAGACAGGCCGGCCATGGTTACGACCCAGCGACTGCCGGCTTCGCTTACGCCGCTGCAAACCGCGCTCAGCGCCCTATTCCGCGCGCTCGAGCCGCTGCAGCCGATCGAATTGCCGCTTGCGGACGCGCTGCGCTGCATTGCGGCCGAGATGCCCCCGTTGCCGGCGCATCCGCCGCATGATGTTGCCGCCACCGATGGTTGGGCGCTGCGCGCCAACGATCTGGTCGGCGCCTCCTCCTACTCGCCGTTGCCATTAGCCATGCTGCCTGCCTGGGTCGAAGCTGGTGACGCCATGCCCGCGGCCTGCGACTGCGTGCTCGATGCCGATCTGGTCGAGGTGGCCGGGCCGATTGCGCAGGTGCTTAGCGAGGCGATCCCGGGGCAGGGTGTCAGGCGCAAGGGCCAGGACATCGCCGAGGGGAGTCGTGTTGCCGAGGCGGGCCGGCGCGTGCTCCCGCGTGATCTGCTGATCGCACGCACAGCCGGGATCGAACATCTCAAGGTGCGGCGGCCGCGATTGCACATCGTCAATATTCCGGGCGCGGTGGCGACCGCGAGCCTGGTCGCGGACAGCGCGCGTTCCGCGGGCGCCGAGGTTATCAGCCGTGAGGCCGGGGCGCGTGATGCCGAGTCGATCGTCGACGCGTTTGAGGATGCGGGCTGCGATCTCCTGATCACCATCGGCGGGAGCGGCGTCGGCCGTACCGATGCGGCGGTGAGCGCGCTCGCTGCGCGTGGCGAGGTTATCGCTCATGGCATCGCCCTGCAGCCGGGCCGCACGGCGGCGGTCGGCCGGCTCGGAACAACACCGGTCGTCGCGCTGCCCGGCGCGCCGGACCAGGCGTTTGCGGTGTGGTGGGCGCTGGCGCTGCCGGTGCTCGATCGGCTGACCGGACGGCAGCCGCGGAAGGCATTGTCGCTGCCGCTGTCGCGCAAGATCGCATCGCTCGTCGGCATCGCCGAGTTCGTGCTGCTGGAGCGGCAGCGCGATGCCTGGACACCGCTCGCCGTCGGCGAACTTTCGCTCGATGCGATCGCGCGCGCGGAGGCGTTTCTGGTCGTGCCCGGCGGTTCCGAAGGATTTGCTGCGGGCACGCCGATCGATGCCTATATGTTGAGGGAATGAGTTCCGACATGACCAATAGCTCTGCGAAGGGCCGCGACAGTGTCGAGCAGGACCAGTTCCTGACCATCCTGTCGCGCGAGGAGGCGCTGGCGCGGTTCGAAGCGGCGCTGTTTCCGCGGCCGGTCGCCAGCGAAACACGACCGCTCGCGCAGGCGCTCGGCTGCGCGCTGGCGGACGACGTCGTCGCGCCGATCGACGTGCCGCCGTTCGACCGCTCCAATGTCGACGGCTTTGCGGTGCGCTCCGCCGACCTTGCGCGGGCCAGCGAGTCTACACCGGTGCGGCTGGTGCTGAACGACGAGATCATCGCCTGCGGCACAGCGCCGGCGCGGCCGGTGCTGTCTGATACCGCGACCTCGATCGCGACGGGCGGACCCGTTCCGCGCGGGGCGGACGCGATCGTGATGGTCGAGCACACGCAGCCCGCGGGTCAGCGCGCGATCGAGATCCGCCGCGCCGCGTCTCCCGGACAATTCGTCTCCTACGCGGGCTCCGACATCGCGCGCGGTGAAACGCTGCTGCGCGCCGGCACCATCATCGGCTCGCGCGAGATCGGCATGCTCGCTGCCTGCGGCATCGCTAAGGTCGATGTGGCGCGGCGGCCGCGCGTCGCCATCCTGTCGACTGGTGACGAGTTGGTGCAGCCGGGCCAGCCGCTGCGCCCGGCCGCGATCTACGACACCAATGGCGCCATCGTCACCGCGGCGATCTCCGAGAATGGCGGCGATGCCGTTTTCGTCGGTGCCATCGCCGACGACGAGGCGCAGCTTGAAGCCGCGATGCGCAAGGCGCTTGCCGAGAGCGACATGCTGGTGCTCTCCGGCGGCACCTCGAAAGGCGCGGGCGATGTCTCCCATCGCATCATCGCGCGGCTCGGCAAGCCCGGCATCATTGCGCATGGCGTGGCGCTGAAGCCGGGCAAGCCGCTGTGCCTTGCGGTGTGCGACGGCAAGCCGGTGGTGATCCTGCCGGGCTTTCCGACCTCGGCGATGTTCACCTTCCACGACATGATCGTGCCGGTGCTGCGGCGGATGGCGGGCCTGCCGCCGCGCTCGGATGCGAAGGTGATGGCAAAGGTGCCGGTGCGGATCGCCTCCGAACTCGGCCGCACCGAGTTCGTCATGGTGTCGCTGGTCGAAGGTACGGAAGGGCTGATCGCCTATCCCTCCGGCAAGGGCTCCGGCGCGATCACCTCGTTTGCGCAGGCCGACGGCTTCCTGAAGATCGATGCGCTGGCCGACCAGATGCCTGTCGGCACCGAGGCTGAGGTGACGCTGTTCACGCCGCATGTGCGCGTGCCTGACCTGGTCATTGTCGGCAGCCATTGCACCGGGCTCGATCTCGTCACCGCGCTGCTGGCGCGCGCCGGGCTGTCGGTGCGCTCGATCGCGGTCGGCAGCCTCGGCGGGCTGGCGGCGGCCAAGCGCGGCGAATGCGATTTCGCGCCGATCCATCTGTTCGATGAGAAGAGCGAGACCTACAACACGCCCTATCTCGCCGAAGGGCTTGAGCTCGTGCCGGGCTGGCGGCGGATGCAGGGCATCGTGTTCCGCAAGGGCGATGAGCGTTTCGAAGGCCTGTCGGCGCAGGATGCGGTGCGCGCCGCGCTCTCCGATTCCGCCTGCATCATGGTCAACCGCAACCAGGGCGCCGGCACGCGCATCCTGATCGATCGCCTGCTTGGCGGTATCAGGCCCGACGGCTACTGGAATCAGCCGCGCTCGCACAATGCGGTCGCCGCCGCTGTCGCCCAGCATCGCGCCGACTGGGGCATGACCATCGCACCGGTCGCGCACGCGTCCGGACTCGGGTTCATTCCGCTGGCGGAGGAGCATTACGACTTCGCGCTGGTGACAGCGCGCAAGCATCGCCCGGCAGTGCAAGCTTTTCTCGAAGCGCTCGCCTCGGACGAAAGCCGCGCGGCGTTAGAGCAGGCGGGTTTCCGCCCGGCGTAGCGAGGTACGACGCTCTCTCCGTCGTCTCCGCGAAAGCGGAGACCCATAACCACAGGGAGGTGTTGTGGCGGGAGCAAGCGGTTGCAGCGGAGCACATTACAAAGGCCTGTGGTTATGGGTCCTGGGTCCCGGCTACGCCAAGGGGCTTCGCCGTGGCACGCAAGCCCGGGACGACAGGAGGAGAGATCACGATTCAAATTTCAAATAGCGGATCCGTAGGATGGGTAGAGCGAAGCGAAACCCATCGCGATGGAGCAAGCGGTGCGAATGATGGGTTTCGCTTCGCTCTACCCATCCTACGTGTGATTCAACAGCCGACGTGATTCCGCATTCTCGCGGCGCAATGCGCCCGAGCTTTGCGTCACTTTCCACCCTCCTCGAGATCAGAGGGCGCAGGGAAAGCCGGGTGCCGGTTGCACCCGTGGGTCCCGTGCAACAAAAAGCACGGGGGTAGGACCACAGGTTCAACCGAAGCATTCCGGCTTTCCCTGCGCGGTGGTGTTACGGCTTACTTCGTGCTCTCCCCGGTGACCGGCTATCCGATTCACACATTTTTGAGCCTCAAAGTGGTGCCGTATTTGATGCGACGGAAGGCTTCGAGGCCCAGGCGCATCACCTTTGGACCAGG
>NZ_JBUYEN020000122.1:0-5205 GCF_055229415.2 Bradyrhizobium sp. Leo114
GCGATCTTTGCCTTCAGCGCCGCGTCGATTTTCCGTCTCGTCTTCTTCATGGTCCGCTCCGTTTATCAAAACGGAACGGCATCCGCACCACCTAAGCCGCTGGTCCAAAATCCGGGGTCCACTTCACGGGATCCCACGCGCCACGTTTTATAGATGGTATGATCGCTACCGTGAGGGCGGCATTGAAGCGCTGGCCGATCATCGGTCCCGACCTGACCGGGTCTGGAATCGCATCCCCGACGATGTGCGGGGCCAGATCATTGATTTAGCGCTGGAGCTTCCGGAGCTGTCGCCGCGCGAACTGGCCGTGCGCTTCACCGACGAACGGAAGTATTTTGTCTCCGAGGCGTCGGTCTATCGGCTGCTGAAGGCACATGACCTCATCACCAGCCCGGCTTATGTGGTGATCAAGGCGGCGAACGAGTTCAAGGACAAGACCACCGCCATCAACCAGCTCTGGCAGACCGACTTCACCTACCTCAAGATCACCGGCTGGGGCTGGTACTACCTGTCGACCGTGCTCGACGACTTCTCGCGTTACATCGTGGCTTGGAGGCTTGGTCCCACGATGTGCGCCTCCGACGTCACGGCCACGCTCGACCAGGCACTCGCGGCCTCCGGCCTTGACCACATCACCGTCGCGCACCGGCCGAGGCTTCTCAGCGACAATGGATCGAGTTACGTCGCGGACGATCTGGCCAAGTGGCTCGACCATAAGGGCATGCAGCATGTGCGCGGCGCTCCGTATCATCCTCAGACTCAGGGAAAGATCGAGCGCTGGCATCAGACTCTGAAGAACCGCATTCTGCTCAACAATTACTACCTGCCTGGCGATCTCGAACGGCAGGTACGCGCCTTCGTCGAACACTACAACCACGTCCGCTATCATGAGAGCATCGACAACCTCACACCTGCCGATGTCTACTTCGGCAGGGCGGAAGCGATCCTTGCAGAACGCAAACGCATCAAGCTTGTCACGATCGCAAACCGCCGCTTGCAGCATCAGCTGCAGGCCGCTTAAACTCTAACCCCTGATGAGCCAGAGCCTCCCTTCTCGAAAAGCTTGATCTGTCTCAAATTATCTGACGACGGACAATCATCGACAGCTGCTTCTCGAACCACGGCTTCAACGCCTCGACGATGGGCAGCGAGTGTTCCTTGCGCGCGGCCAGCCTGGTGTCCGGCGATGAACCACGTACCATGGCTTCGATGGCGTAAAGCTGTGCGATCTGCCGGACGGCGGCCTCGGCGATCGGCGATTTGCTGTTGCGGGCCAATTTGACGAAACGCCGACGCAGATGGCTCCAGCAATGCACGAGCGTCCACGGCCCTTGCGGTCGAGCGACTTCGGTCAGCCGGTCATAACCGTCATAGGCATCGCATTGCAGGAAGCGTCCGTTAAAGCCGTCCAGGAACTGCTCAGCGAAGGCGCCGCTGCGGCCGGGGGCATATCGGAACAGCACGATCGGCGGACTTGGGCCGCTATGGCCGCGGTCGTCGGAGACGCTCGCCCAGAAGTAGCCCTTCTTCGTTTGACCACGCCCGGGATCGAGCACCGGCGCCGTAGTTTCGTCCATGAAAGACGATCCGCCGCTGCCAGATTGCATATTTCACTGATGGTGAGCAGCGATTTCGCGCGATCATGAGCGCCGAATTCAGACGATCGTGAGCAGCCCGCTCCGGCCGAGGCGGTGATAGGGTCAGCGTTCTGGCTGCTCGTCAAGGGTGATGGTTTTGGCGTTGCGTTTTCGCATGCTTTCGCCGGCCAGCTGGAGGCGGTGAGCGTTATGGACGAGGCGATCGAGGACGGCGTCGGCGTAGGTTGGGTCGCCGAACACGACAGAGTACCCCTATTCTTGAGCGGGTCGTGTCTCACGTCACGATCACTGACCCGCATCATTTCCTGTTCGGGCACCGGCTTGAGGTGCTGAAGGAGCGGTCGGGGCGCGGTCCTGCCTACGTCGTCGTCGCGCTGCCGGACGGTCGGCGGCGGGCGGTTCGGGTCGCGTCGACCGATCTTGCCGAGACGCCGATCACTTGCCACCCGAACGCGGCCGATCTGCCGCGCATCAGTGCACGGACGCTGATCCCATTGATGCAACATTTGAGCGCGAGTCTGAGCCTTCTCGACGAGAAGGTGATTCGCGATGACCCACCGACCGCTTCCGGGTCGCGTTGCGTATCGACCCCTGCCGACGTTAGCAACTCCACCCGGCCGTCCAACGACCGACATTCCGCGCCTATGGCCGAATCTGTCGACCGCGACGCAAACCCAGATTGCTCAAACGATCGCCGCGCTGATGCGGCGAATGCAAGCGATCCCCGGCACGCCCGGAAGGAGACTGGGTCGTGCTGATCAGCTTGAACGTCGCTGACGAGCGGCTCACAAACGCGCACCGTGCCAAGTTGGCTTATGTCTACGTGCGGCAGTCATCCGTGAACCAGGTGCGCCAGCACCAGGAGAGCACCGAGCTACAGTACCGCCTTGTTGATCGCGCCATTGGTCTGGGCTGGCCGCCCGAGCGCGTGCAGGTCATTGACGAGGATCTGGGCAAATCCGGTGCTGGCGGCGTGGATCGTCATGGCTTCCAGAAGCTTATTGCCGAGATCGGCCTTGGCAACGCGGGTCTTGTGGTGAGTCTCGATGCGTCGCGCTTGGCCCGCAATAACCGGGACTGGCATCAGCTGCTCGAACTGTGCTCGGTATTCGGCGTGCTCATTGCGGATGGCGAGCGGCTTTACGAGCCGCGCGCCTATCACGACCGCTTGCTGTTGGGCTTGTCCGGCATCATGAGCGAGGCGGAGCTGCATCAGCTTCGGCTGCGCCTTCATCAAGGGGAACGCCAGAAGGCGGCGCGGGGCGAACTGCGGTTGCCCCTGCCAGCCGGGCTCGCCTACGATCGCGCGGGCACAATTATTCTCAATCCCGATGAGGAGGTGCAGGCCCGCCTTCGCCTTGTGTTCGCCAAATTCCAGGAACTGCAAAGCGCCCGCCGTGTGATGCGTTACTTGGACCGGAACGGATTGTCATTGCCAGTTCGGCCGCTGCTTGGACCAGCTCCACACGAGGTCGTCTGGCGTGCCCCAGCTAGCGTGCGCGTCCTTAGTATCCTTCAAAATC
This sequence comes from Bradyrhizobium sp. Leo114, assembly GCF_055229415.2. Taxonomy (NCBI): domain Bacteria; kingdom Pseudomonadati; phylum Pseudomonadota; class Alphaproteobacteria; order Hyphomicrobiales; family Nitrobacteraceae; genus Bradyrhizobium; species Bradyrhizobium sp. Leo114. The sequence goes on from NZ_JBUYEN020000122.1 coordinate 3,122, forward strand.
CGGCCTATGCTGGGGCGTATGTTTATGGCCGCCGGCAAAAGGATCCGAGCCGATGCCGGCCGGGATCACTGACGGGAACGGTCAAGGTGGCGATCGCGGATTGGGCGGTTTGTCTGCACGCCGCCCACCCAGGCTATATCAGCTGGGAGGAGTTCATGGCCAACCAGGGGCGACTGGCAGATAACCTCTGTCGCTATGAGGCAGGACACGCCGGCGTACCGCGCAAGGGGGCAGCCCTGTTACAAGGAATTGCGATCTGCGGCCGTTGTGGGCGACGCATGAGCATGCGCTACACGGGCCCGAATGCCGACTATCCGGTCTATTGCTGCCGGTCGGATCGGGACCAGCAAGGCAGTGCGCTGTGCCAGGAAGTCCGGGCCTTGGCAGTTGACGCGCTGGTCGAGCGGGTGGTCCTCGACGCCCTGATGCCGGATCAGATTGAGATCGCACTCGCGGCAGCGGGCCAATTGGAGCACGAGAGCCGTCAGCTCGAGCGCCAGTGGGCGCTTCGCGTGGAGCGCGCCCGCTACGAGGCCGAGCGCGCGCGGCGTCAGTATGACGCCGTAGAGCCCGAGAACCGTCTTGTGGCGCGCTCCCTTGAGCGGGCTTGGGAAGAGAAGCTGCGTGTCGTCGAGGCAGTCGAGCAAGAGCATGCGCGTTGGCGCGCGCAAGAGCCGCTTCTGATTGGCCCGGCGGAACGCGCAGGGCTGCAAGCGCTCGGCGAGAACCTGCCGCAGATTTGGAACGCGGCCACTACGTCGGCAGTCGATCGCAAGCGCATTCTGCGATTTGTCATCCGCGAAGTCGTTCTTGATCAGAAGCGGACCCGAGGTCAGGTGTGGCTCAAGATCGTCTGGCAGACCGGCGCAACCAGCGAGCATCACGTGCAAAGGCGCGTTCACACCTACCGCAATTACATCGACATTGATCGGTTGCGGCAACGGATCATCGAGTTGAATGCTGAACACAAAATGGATGGCGAGATCGCGGTAATACTCAATCAGGAAGGCTTCGTCGCGGCCCGCGGCTGCGCCTTCAAAGACGAGAACGTCTGGCTGTTGCGCACCCACCGTCAAGATCAACGGCGTGGATAAGAATCCGATGCGCTGGCCTGACGGCAGCTTCTCGATCCAGGGCGCAGCGGCTGAGCTTGGAGTAACCCCGCAAACAGTGTTCGATTATCTTGCGCGCGGATTGATGGCAGGTCGTCAGTTAGCCAAAGGCCAACCATGGCAGATCGAGCTCTCAGACAAACAAATCGGTCAGCTTCGCAATCGGGTACGACGCACCAAGCGGTCGAAGAAGGAGGCATCATGAAGTCATCGGGTCTCCGATAACTTCGTGCCATGTGTCCACAGGGAGTTGGCTGGTTACGATGGTGGAGGCGCGGCCATGGCGGTCCTCGAGGACTTCGAGTAGATCGCGCCGCTCGGCAGCGCTGAGCACCGACAATCCCCAATCGTCCAAAATCAGAAGCTGGGCGCGGCCAAGGGTTTTGAGCAAGCGGGCATAGCGTCCATCGCCCCGCGCGAGCGCCAATGCTTCGAACAATCTTGGGACGCGATGATAGAGAACCGAGCGATTGTCGCGGCAGGCCTTGTGGCCGAGGGCACAGGCTAACCAGCTTTTGCCCAACCCGGTCGCCCCGGTTAAAAGCAAATTCTCGTGGCGATCGATCCAGTCGCCGCTGACGAGCTTGGCGAAGACGGCCCGATCGATCCCCCGCGGCGTGCGCAAATCGACGTCCTCCACGCAGGCGTTCTGGCGGAGCGCGGCCAGCTTGAGGCGCGTGGTGAGCCGCCTGGTGTCGCGTTCCGCGGCTTCCCGGTCGACCAGCAGGCCGAAGCGATCTTCGAACGGCAAGGCTTCGAGATCAGGTGATCGGCGCTGCTCCTCGAAGGCCTTGGCCATGCCGCTCAAGCCGAGCTCGATCAGGCGTTCGTGGGTGGGATGGTTAAGCATACAGGTCTCCTTGGCTTCAGTGGAAATAATCCCGGCCGCGGATGTTGCCGTGGCGCAGGGGTTGGGGTTCGGAGGGCTCGTCGAGAAAGGTGCGATCCAGGCCGTTCTGGAGGATGGAGCGG
>NZ_JBUYEN020000123.1:0-4889 GCF_055229415.2 Bradyrhizobium sp. Leo114
ACGCTCGAGCATTCCAATGACACGTCGATTCCGGCATAGTGCTCCATGGTCGACTCTCCTCGATGCTTGGAGCGAGGTCCATCCTCGACTCCGTCACACCATCAATGTGAGGGACGACCGCCCGCCCTCCAAGCAAGCCGCGCGCAGCGCGCCACCCATAGCGCCGTAGCAAGCGCGGCTTGCTTGGAGGGCAGACCGCGGCCCGTTACCCCATCTACACGATCTCGCTCGCAATGACGGCTAACCCATCATCAACGCCACGCGGCCGATCGCCTTGCGCTCCAGCAGCAGGCGCATCGCTTTCGCAACATCCTCCAGCGGCAAACGATGCGAGATGTTCGGGCGCACCTTGCCGGCTTCCGCCCATTCGGTCAGCGCCTTGATGCGCACCTCGCCCAGCGCCGGATTCCGCCGCACGGCTTCGCCGGCGCGGATGCCGAGCACGCTGGCGCCCTTGATCATCAAGAGATTGGTGCGGGCAAGCCCGATGCCGCCGGTGAAGCCGATGACGAGCAGCCGCGCGCCCCAGTTGATGCAGCGCATCGAGTTTTCGAACACCTCGCCGCCGACCGGATCGAACACGACATCGGCGCCGTTGCCATCCGTAATGCGTTTCACGGCATCGCGAAACGGCTCGCGATCGTAGAGCACGAGATGGTCCGCTCCCCTCGCCTTGGCGATCGCAAGCTTCTCCTCGCTGGACGCGGCAGCGATCACGACGGCGCCGAGCAGCTTGCCGATCTCGACCGCGGCCAGTCCCACGCCGCCGCCGGCGCCATGCACCAGCAGCACCTCGCCGTGCCGAAGCTGGGCGCGGTCGATCAGCGCATGATAGGCCGTGCCGTGCGCGGCAAGAAAGGTCGCGCCTTCCGCATAGTCGAACGTCGACGGCATCCGCGTGAGCTGCGACGGCGTGGCCACCGCCTCGTCGCTGAAGGCGCCGTGGCGCATCTTGACGATGACCTTGTCGCCGACCTTGACGTCCGCGGCATCATTTACCTCGACCACGTCGCCGGCGGCTTCCATCCCCGGCGTGAACGGCAATGGCGGCTTGAGCTGATATTCGCCGGCCGCCATCAGCACGTCGGGAAAATTGATCCCCGCGGCGCGGATCGCGACGCGCACCTCGCCTGCCTTCAATGGCGCGGACGAAAATGTTTCCAGCCGCAGGCGCTCGGGCGGGCCGAGCTCGCGGCAGACAACGGCTTTCGGCATCAGGCTGCGCGCTCCTTCTTGCGCTCCAGCGCCTCGCGGATCAGCGGCAAGCGGTCGTTGCCGAAATACATGTCGGTCTTGTCGATGAAGATGGTCGGCGAGCCGAAGCCGCCGCGCGCCATCACTTCATCGGTGTTGGCCTTGAGCTGGTCCTTGATCGCCTCCTGGCTGATGCCGGCGAAGAATTTTGCCGGATCGATGCCGACCTTGTTGCAGATCTCGGTCAGCACCGCATCCTGCGAAATGTCCTTGTCGTCCCCCCAATAAGCCTCGAACACCGCGCGCGCGAACGGCACCATCTTGTCGTTGCCGAGCCAGATGCAGCCGCGCATCGCCTTGACACTGTTCACGGGAAACACGCTTGGCGGCATCTTGATCGCAAGGCCTGCCGAGCGCGCCCAGTCGGAGAGATCCTTCTTCATGTAGCGCGCCTTCAGCGGCACCGGCGTTTCGCGCGAGGCGTAGACGCTCGGGTTGACGGTGTTGAAGATGCCGCCGACCAGGATCGGCCGCCACGAGATATCGACGCCGAACTCCTTTGCCAACGGCTGGATGTTGTGGAAGGCGAGATAGGTCCAGGGGCTGGAGCAGTCGAAGAAGAATTCGATCATGGTGGCGTTTCCTGTTGTGATATCGCTTGTGTCCATTTTCGTCATTCCGGGATGCGCCGCAAGGCGCAGGCCCGGAATCCATTGATCAGCGTGCGCCAGCGGCGAAATGGATTCCGGGCTCGCGACTTCGTCGCGCCCCGGAATGACGGGTAGTTACTGCTTCTCCAGCATCTCCCTGGCGCGCTGGCCGAACATGTTCTTGCGTGCCTGCTCGTCGAACGGTTCCTTGACGAACTTGCCGATCGCGAGCCCCGCCTGAACCTGCGGCCGGGCGCGCACGTCGGCGTACCAACGCTTGATGTTCGGGTAATCGTCGAGCGTGAAACCCTGCGCCTTGTGGGTCATGGTCCAGGGGAAAGCAGGCGATATCAGCAATGGAATACTCGCCGGCGATATAGGCGCCGGTCTTGCCGAGCTGGCGGTCGAGCACGCCATAGAGCCGCGCCGCCTCGTCGCGGTAGCGCTCGATCGCATAGGGGATCTTGTCGGCGGCATAGAGCGCGAAATGGCCGTGCTGGCCAAGCATCGGACCGAGCCCGCCCACCTGCCACATCACCCACTGGATGACCCTGGAACGGCCGCGCATATCCGCAGGCAGGAAGCGGCCGGTCTTTTCGGCGAGATAGATCAGGATCGCGCCGGTCTCGAACACAGCGAACGGCTCGCCGCCGTCGGCAGGAGCGTGATCGACGATCGCCGGAATCCGGTTGTTCGGGCTGATCGCCAGGAATTCCGGGCGAAACTGCTCGCCGGCGCGGATATTGACCGGGATGACCTGATAGGCAAGCCCGAGTTCCTCCAGCATGATCGAAATCTTCCAGCCGTTCGGCGTCGGCGCGTAGTGCAGGTCGATCATGGTTTCTCCCAGAGGTCGCGTCATAAAGACGCTTGTTGTTCTGTACCTCGATCATAAGACATGGCAGACAGGCGCTCAATCCGAACCGAGGGAGGCCAGACATGCTGTTTCCGACCACGATCGCGGGCTCCTTGCCGAAACCGGAATGGCTGGCGGAGCCCAACACGCTGTGGGCGCCCTGGAAGTCGCAAGGCGACGAGCTGGCGCGCGCCAAGCGCGACGCCACCCTGCTCGCGCTGAAGCTGCAAGAGGATGCCGGAATCGATCTCGTCACCGAGGGCGAGCAGGCGCGGCAGCATTTCGTCCATGGCTTCCTGGAGAAGGTCGAGGGCATCGATTTCGCCCACAAGGTCGAGATGGGTATCCGCAAGGACCGCTATAAGGCGATGGTGCCGCAGGTGGTGGCGCCGCTGCAGCTCAAGGGCCGTGTCCATGCGACCGAGGCCCGTGTCGCCCGCACCCACACGACGCGCAAGCTGAAATTCACCCTGCCCGGCCCGATGACCATCATCGACACCATCGCCGACCAATATTACGGCGACCGGGTCAAGATGGCCTTCGCCTTTGCCGAGCTCCTGAACGAGGAGGCCAAGGCGCTGCAAGCCGACGGCGTCGACATGATCCAGTTCGACGAGCCCGCCTTCAATGTTTACATGGACGACGTCCGCGACTGGGGCATAAGTGCCCTGGAGCGCGCCACCGAGGGGCTGACCTGCGAGACCGCCGTGCACATCTGTTACGGCTACGGCATCAAGGCCAATACCGACTGGAAAGAGACCCTGGGCGGCGAATGGCGGCAATATGAAGAGACTTTTCCTGTGATCGACAAGAGCACGATCCAGCAGGTCGCGATCGAATGCCGCAACTCGAAAGTGCCGATCGAGCTGCTCGCGCTATTGCCGGGCAAGATCGTTCAGGCCGGCGTGATCGATGTCGCGAGCGACGTTGTCGAGACCGCCGAAGACGTGGCCAATGTGATCGAGGCGGTCGCGAAATTCGTGCCGAAGAGCAACATCGTCGCGACGACCAATTGCGGCATGGCGCCGATGCGGCGCGACATCGCGGAAGCCAAGCTGATGGCGCTCGGCGCAGGCGCCAAGCTGGCGCGGCAGCGGCTCGGCTGATGTGGGCTGGCCAACGAAGCCTGTTGATGCGCCCTCGCCCCTTGTGGGAGAGGGCTACTCCGACGCCGGCAACAGACTCGATGGGGTGAGGGGTTGCCTCCACGAGCACCGGCGCTCGCGGAGAGAACCCCTCATCCGGCGCTTCGCGCCACCTTCTCCCACAAGGGGAGAAGGGAAGACGGCCGCATCGGTTCAACCAAGCGCCGTCGCGCTTGGATGCAGCACGGGCTGATAGCCGGCGGCGAATGCGCGAACCGTTGATGGCGGCGTCAGCAGCAGCGCAGTATCCATGTCGACGTTGCCGCGCTCATAGCCCGCGAACGACCAGCGCAGCGGCTCGCCGCTCACAACCAGATAGCTCTCCTCACCCGCCTGCACCATCGCGCCGTCTGGCAGGCTCGCGAGCAGCATCGGCAGCGGATGCAGCCGCTTCCGGCCGCGGTCGAGGCGCTCGCGATGCAGCACGGCGTCGATCTCGGGCGCGTGGATGTTTTCCGCGTCATTGCCCTGCTCCCAGGCGGCGCGAAAGCGGTTGGCATCGTCGCGGCGGCAGAAGAAGCAGGGGCGATGGCCCGCGGCGAACGCGGTGGCTTCATCGAGGAAGAACAATTCGGTCCAGCTTCGTCCGCCCATCACCTTGCGACGCCGGCCGCGGAATTCGCACACGCATGTCAGCCAAGCCGGGCTTGACCAGCGCTTTTTCAGGAGCGTTTTGGTCGCGGGATCATGGATGATGCCGCGGTTGCCGGTAAACAACCCGCGGTGCGGTGTGGCGACGATCTCGCCGGTTGGCGTGACGCGGTTCTGCAGGGACATCTTGCTTCTCCTTCTCCCCGTTCTTACGGGGAGAAGGTCGGGATGAGGGGCTCTATCCGCGAATACGAAAGCAGATGTACTCGCGGAGACTCCCCCTCACCCGGATCCCATCTTCGATGCGATCCGACCTCTCCCCGCAAGCGGCAGGGGAATCGCATATGGATTTGCGGCCTCTATTGCGTTGTTTTGCAGGATGGATTCTGAGAGCGGCTCCCACAAGGCGGAGGGAGTCGTATGGGGAAGTTCAAGAAGGCTTTTCGGCGGTTG
>NZ_JBUYEN020000124.1:0-4665 GCF_055229415.2 Bradyrhizobium sp. Leo114
CGAGGACGCGCGCGAACGCGAGATCGAGAAGCTGCATGCCAAGATTGGACAACTGACAGTCGAGCGCGATTTTTTAGCGCGGAGGTCCGGAAGATGAGCACGCCGGACCGTCGAGGAATGCTCGATCGCGCCGACATGGCGCTGTCGATCCGCCGGCAATGCATGTTGCTTGGCATCGCGCGCTCCGGGGTCTACCGGCCGCCACGGCCGGCCAACGACAACGACCTTGCCCTGATGCAGCGGATCGACGAGCTGTTCACCGCCTGGCCGTTCCTCGGCTCGCGGCGAATGACCGCGATGCTGAAGGCTGAGGGGCTTCAGGTCAATCGCAAGCGCGTGCAGCGGTTGATGCGCAAGATGGGCATCGCGGCGCTGGGACCAAGGCCGAACACGACGAAGCCGGCGCCGGGCCACAAGATCTATCCCTATCTGTTGCGCAACATGACGATCGACCGACCAAACCAGGTATGGGCGGCCGACATCACGTATCTGCCCATCGGCCGTGGCTTTCTCTATCTCGTCGCCATCATCGGCTGGGCGAGCCGTGCGGTTCTGGCGTGGCGGTTGTCGAACACGATGGACGTCTGGTTCTGCGTGGCGGCGCTGGAAGAGGCGCTGGCGAAGTATGGCACGCCGGAGATATTCAACACCGACCAGGGCAGCCAATTCACCAGTGCGGCCTTCACCGGCGCGTTGACGGGCGCTAGGGATCAGGATCTCCATGGATGGCCGCGGTCGCTGGATGGACAACGTCTTCATCGAGCGGCTGAGGCGGTCGCTCAAGCATGAGGACATCTATCTCAGAGGCTATGCCGACGGCCGCGAGGCCAAGGCAGGGGTCGCAAGCTGGATCGCCTTCTACAACGATCGTCGCCTTCATCAGGCGCACGGCTATCGCACCCCGATGCCGATCTGGCGCGAACGGATGCACGCCGACAAGGCTGTGGACATGGTGGACAACGCTGACGCGTTGACCACATGCCCACAGCAACAGCAGCAGACAGAATCTCTGGCTGCGTGATAGAAAAGGATCAGGAGCGATCAGTTTCCAACTAACAAGCCGGTTCAACCGGTCCCGCTCCGCGGGTCCATTTCAGTCGATCCGCTTGCCTAACTCTGACGTCCTGTTTGAGGTCACCAACGGACATCCCCACCGCGACCTCGCACAGTTTCTGCCCTGCGCCTGCCGCGCCCAAGCCCTCAAAGCCGTGGCCTGAGAACGACGCCTACGTTGGGGCGTCAGGTGGCGGCCGAGATCGGGGGCTAGCGATTCGAACTTCTCCCGCAACTCCTCAGTCAAAGCACGCGCATCGGCGCCACTCTCAACCACCCGAGGATTCAGTAACACCAAGAGCTCGGTTCGGTCCTTGGCGTGCTCCGTGCTGCCGAATAGAGGTCCCAACAACGGAATGTCCTTCAGCACGGGAGCCCCGGAATCCATCCGGTTGGTGCTATCCTGCATCAAACCGCCGATCGCGATCGTATCGCCGTTTCGTGTCGATACGGTGCTTTGGAGGCGACGTACCGAAATGACCGGGGATTGGACGTTGGTCAGTGTGTTCTTGTTCGCCGTACTGACCTCCTGAAAGATGTCGAGCGTCACGCTACCCCCGGCGCCGATGCGAGGTGTTACGGCCAAAATGACCCCCGTGTCGCGCAGTTCGACGTCGCTCACGATCGATGAACTCTGGCTTAGCGTGGATTGTGAGGATCGCGCGAGGACCGGAACCTGATCGCCCACTTCAATGGTCGCAGTTTGGTTGTCAACTGTGAGAATACGTGGCGCCGATACGACCTTGACGTCCCCGAGGCCGCTTAGCGCGCGTAGCACAACGTTGACATCCCTATTTGGGAACACATAGGACAAACCACCTTGTGGAACGGCACCCAAATCCAGAGAGGAAAGAAGATAGTCGACACCGTATCGCAAATGATCGCTCAACCGCACCTCCGCGACAATGACCTGGATCAGGACCTGCCGCGGCTTGACATCAAGCCGATGAACTGCGGCTTCGATGATTTTGTAGTCGGTCGGCGTTGCTAAGATCACGAGTGCATTTTGGCTGGGGTCTGCCTGGATCTGGACCGGCGCCGACAGGCCAAGACTGACTGCGGGGACCGCCGCATCGTCCTTTGCTTGGGTTGCTGACGCGGCCGCATCCGATCTTTCGTCCGACAGGCCGGGAACGTTTAGGGGCAAACTCGATCGATCGGATGCGCTTCCGATTGACAACTTCCCAAACTCTCCCGCGGGCTGCGCGCGAGATACGACACTGGGCGGCTGAGCGCCAAAGATTCGTGCTAGCACCTGCGCCACTTCCGTAGCCCTTCGGTACCGAAGTGGACGCACGTGAACGTTTGCCGCCGCCTCCGACGTCTTATCCAGCTTGGCGATAGCCCGACGAACTTGCTCAAGTAGCACAGGGTCGTCCGCTACCACAAGAATGCCGTTCAGCCGCTCGAGTGGCGCAAGCCGAACGCGCACTCTGCCCTGGTCATTCTGGTTGAACAAGAAGCTGAGTTCTCGCTCTACGGCGGCCGGACTCGCATGAGCCAGCGTATACAGCGCAAACGATTTGTGAGCCATAGCATCGTTGTCAAGTAAACCGATGAGTTCGCGCACGGAACTCACCGAGCCGGGCGGTCCACTTATGGCAATACCTTGTTCTCCCGGCGCGGGTGTCAGACGCACGCTCTCCTCGACGTTTGGTCGGATCACCTTGATGACATCGGCTGGATCGACATAGCGCACGGGAATCACTTGAACATCGCTTCGTACTCCGCCGGCGAGATCGACCAAGCGCCCCACCCGAACTCCGCGGTCAACCACGGCCAGTCCGTAGCCGTATGGTGCTAGCGCTTGGTCGAGTAATCGCGGCACATCACTCACGGGGACTTTGCCCGAGGTCCGAAGTGTCATTTTTCCCCCAACGCCCGGATCGATGATGACAGGCATGCTCATAATGTCGCCCACGACGTCATTCACAACTTGCCGAATATCGGCATTGGCGTAGTCGAGGCTCACGCGAGTGCTGTCGGAGGTGACCGGCAGCCGCCGCTCCACCGAGGCGGTGACCGGCCGGGTCGACGGCTGTGCCAGCAGTTCAAAGCTACGTGCTTGCGGTTTCCCCGCTGAGAAGGAGGGCTCCGACGCATGCCAGCCGACACTTGGCGAAGCCAGCAGAACACCGCGTTCAGCAATCGAGTCGGAGCCGGCACATCGGGTAAGCAGTAGACCAAGGAACGTCAGCAAGGTCTTGCTAGACATTGAGGAAACGGCGTTCCCGCGGAGAATGCGCATCCATTCAACTTTCCATCCACCGCCGCACTTGCATTCATTGCAACTGTGAGAACGGGTGGGCAGAACTGGGATGACTGCCGCCGTCCTGTACTACTCATGTGTTGCCGTCTCTTAACGAGAGTTGCCAATGATCACCTCCTTGATCTTTTGATCTCTCGAAAGGAGGTTAGACATCAGTTCAGCAACCTGATTGAGCTTATCAAGCAGCCCTTGCAGAAAAATCAACGCCATCTGCCCTTCGCTATTGGCACTGTCAATCGCCGCCTTAAGGTTGCTGGTGGCAGCGTCAAACTGCGACTGCACACCTCTCTTGTCGGAATTCTCCGTCTCGATGGAGATGCCGTTTGCCTGCATCCATTCAAACACGTCCTGAGTCTTGCCTTGCGAATCGACGAAGCTGCCGTAGTCTTTAACCGTCTTCTCATCGGTAGGTCGATTGGTACGCAGGGCAGCCAACGCCTCATCCATATCTTTCAGCAAATTGTTGCGCGCCTGCATATCGTCGATTTGAGAGCGGATTTGATTCTGGTAAATGTCATGCCGTTCCATCAGAACCAGCGTCATAATCGAGGCCAAAGATACCCCCCCGGGGAGAACATTTCCTGCGCTGCTGGCCCATGCATAGGGCTGGTATCCAGACATTGGATTGATCATCTTACGTCATCCTCAAACCCAGACGTTTTTCGTCCGAACGATGCACTCAAGCCATATAGACGATCTTGCTTCTCGCCTCGGTATCGGCACGACGAATTTCTGCAAGCTTGCCCAGAAAGTCCTGAATCACCGTCTCATAGCTTGCCATGAATTCACTCTCGTCCTCCATCTGCGCCCGCGCCTTGGTGCCGTCCGCCTCCAGCTTCGCCTTCTCCTCCTGGTAGTGCGTCGCGCCCATGTTCAGGCCGGGTCCCGGAAGCTTAAAGGCTTCTGTTGCGATTGTGCCCATGCCATTCCATCTCATCGCCGCCTGCTGGGCAGCTGTCTGTGCCTGGACAACGCGCGTAAACTCAAGGGGGTCCGTCGTGCTATCGGGCGCGTCCAGCCTAAGCGGGTCGCCAGGTGTATTGCCTCTCGGGGCTGGCGTCTCCACACCAGACTTCGGGAGCGGCGTCTGGATCTTGGCCTTGTACAGCTCATCGAAGCGCGCTTGACTCTGGCGAGCGCCCTTGAGGTTCACACCGGCACCTAACTCGCGCCGCCAGAGGTGGCTATTGCGCCAAACAACTGGCATAGTCCTGAGTTGCGAAGCGCCTTGGCAGCAGCTTCCTGCGCAGCGATCTCGACGTTAAGCGCGGCCGACCGGTCCGACCTCGCCGCCTTCCGGAACTCCGCATTGAGCCGAACGATGAGCGCGGCGACTGCTGATA
>NZ_JBUYEN020000125.1:0-4494 GCF_055229415.2 Bradyrhizobium sp. Leo114
CCGCGCGCCGATGGCGGTCTGGCGGGCCGGTGTCACCGGCGCATTCGGCGAAGAGGCTGTGGATATGACGCTTCTCGCAAGCGAGAAGCTTGGACAACGCTGCGCGTTGCCCACATCCCCACAGCCAGAACAGCAGCAAGCAAGAGTAGCGTAAAGTTATTGGCAAGAACGAACGGCAGCAGTTCCACTTGAGAAACCGGACCCAGTGGTCCTCAGCATAGGGTCCACTTCAGTCCGCAACGAATGGCAGGTCTCGATCCGCAGAGCCTGCGCGGCGTTGGAGTTTGACAGGTCGACCTACCATTACAAGTCCCGTCGCTCCGGCTAGGCTGCCCTCGAACAGAAGATCAAAGAGATCTGTCCCCAAAAGCAACTCTCGAAGATTGGACGGAAAACCCCAAACGTACACGACATGCGGAATATTGATGCATTCGAGCCTTGCGGTGACCCTCGATGGGCTTCCACTGCGGCTCAGCGCTGTGAAGTTCTGGACCAGAAAGAAATTCAGAGGGGTCGCTGCGCTCAGGCGCGAGGTCAACCTGACACGGATCCCCATTGAAACCAAGGAGAGCATTCGGTGGCTGGAGAACCTCAAGCAATCCACGGAGCTTTTCGAGAAGCCATCGCAGTGCATCCATATCGGTGATCGTGAGGCCGATATTTATGAATTGTTTTGCGCCGCCCAAGAGGCTGGAACGCATTTCTTGGTAAGGACCTGTGTCAATCGCCCGGCCGGCGATGGCGATCATACCGTTGCAACGATAATGGACGAGGTCGTGGTCAAAGGTCTCCACCGGATCCAAGTCCAGGATAGCAAGGGCAATCCAGACCAGGCTATTCTTGAAATCCGGTATCGTAAAATCCGTATTCATTCTGCCACCGATAGGCAAGCAGTCGCGGTATCCAGCTTTGACTTTGACAGTGATCCACGCTGATGAAAGAGGAGCGCCAAAGAACAGAACGAAGATTGAATGGAAACTCCTGACCGACCTTCCGGTGCAATCGCGCGGGGATGCGATCGAGAAACTCGAATGGTATTCCCTGCGATGGAAGATCGAGGTCTTCCACAAGATACTCAAATCCGGCTGTAGGGCGGAGGACTCGCAACTGCGGACTGCTCAGCGATTGACGAATCTGATCTCGGTGTTCTGCATTGTGAGCTGGCGCATTTTTTGGATGACGATGCTCAATCGTTCAGCGCCAAATGCCTCACCGGAATTTGCGCTGACCAAAGCTGAAATCCAATTGCTTGATCGGCTCGTCAAAGACAAGAATCCAGTCAGCACACAACGAAAGACATTGTCGCATTATCTCATCAAGATCGCCAGGCTCGGCGGCTATCTCGCCCGCGCCAACGATCCGCCACCAGGGAATCTGATCATGTGGCGCGGACTATCGCGATTCATCGATATCGCAACGGGAGCGAAACTCTGACTCAAAAATGTGGGTAATCGTAAGCTTCGTCGTAGGCGTACACCGCGGATTGGGCCTGCAATTGCGCAACAAAACGCCCAAGCGCCGCGTCAAGGCCAAGCTGCGCGATGATCGCAAGCCGGCGACGCGATCCAACGAGACCTGGGCGATGGACTTCGTCCATGACCGGCAACAGGACACAAGCTTCGCGTGCTTACGATCGTCGATATCTCCTCGCGGTTCTTACCGGCGCTGGCGCCACGGTTCACCTTCCGCGGCGCCGACGTCGTGGCGGTGCTGGAAAGGGCCTGCAAGGAAGTGGGCTTCCCGGCAACGATCCGCGTCGATCAAGGCAGCGAGTTCGTGTCGCGCGATCTTGACCTGTGGGCCTACCAGCGCGGCGTCGTGCTGGACTTCTCGGGGCCCGGCAAGCCGACTGACACGGATGTTGTAGACAAGCCCTATGTCGCAGAAGCCTTGCTTTGTCGGGATCGCGGCTTTGCCCGCCACCGGGACGTGAACCTCGTATACTCCTCGGCGCATTCCACGCGTGCTCGTTCTTCGGCCCTCTTCGCGGGGATGTTGTAATCATAGGCCGATCCACGCTTGGCATGGCTGGTGGGTAATCCAGCGCGCAGTTCGATGCTCCGGAACTTGCGCGCCAGCAGGGTCGGCCTCATAGCATCACTCAAACCAGCCGAGTGTCCGGTCTGACGGGGGCAACTCCACTGACAGACCTTGCGGATCGGAGAGAGGGTCATGAGCGGATTCCTTGCAGCCTCGTCGGGCCAGAGCGCGGCTTATCCTTCCGATTCCGCCATCGTCTTCAGCCCCCTCCGTCCCGTCAGCGGCGGAGCTAACCGGTTATGAACCCGAGGGCGGGAGCCGTTCTGCATGACACAAAGGGGGACTGTACCGGATGGTGTTTGGCAAACCAACGAACAAACGAGCGCACAAATGCACGAATAAGCAAAGGCGACAACGCGATATATCCTGCCGCCGCCGCCGCCGCCGGCCTGCCATTAACGCTCTTAACTCGATCCATGCGTTTTACTCGACATGCCTGTCAAAGTCAGACCACTGAATGGAGTGGGCCCCTCGGGGTGGACAAGGATCAGGCTGCTGATTTGACCGTGCGCCGGGTGTGGTGATCCTCGAACTGTTGCGGGCTCAAATAGCCAAGGGCGGAATGGAGCCTGCGGCTGTTGTAGACTGCATCGATAAAACGTGGAAGGTTCTCGATGACATCGGCGAAGGTTTCGAAGGCCATCGGATAGACCGCCTCGATCTTGAGAGTCTTCATGAAGCTTTCCGCTTTCGCATTGTCATAAGGATTTCCGCGGCGGCCCATCGAGCCGACGACGCCATGCGCGACCAAGGCGTCGCGATAGAGCTGGGCGGCGTATTGCGAGCCACGGTCGGAGTGATGCACGCATCCGGGCGGCGGGTTGCGGCGTTCGATCGCCGCCTTCAGTGCGGCGAGTGTCAACCGGACATCGATCGACCGGCCGATGGCATAGCCAACGACACGCCGCGACCAGGCGTCGAGAATTACGGCGACATACACGAAGCCGCTCGTAATGGCGACGTAGGTAATATCCGCGACCCAGAGCTGATTGGGTCCGTCGACGGTCATGTCTTTCGCCAAATTGGGAAAGATCGGCTGGTCGTGATCGCTGTCCGTCGTCGCGATGTAGCGCCGACGCGCTCGCGGCTGAAGATCGTGCTCGCGCATGAGGCGCTTGATTTTCTTGTGGTTTACGATCATTCCCTGCTGCCGCAGGGCGGCCTGAACGCGCCGCCAGCCGTAATGTTCGAACTCGTCACAAATGGCTGCGATTGCTTCGACGATCGCGGTGTCGTCGGGCGCCGAGACCGGCACGTCATAGTAGGTCGAGCGCGAGGTTCCCATCAGCCGGCATCCTTCGGCGATGGAAAGCCCTGCGGGCCGGCAATTACGGATGTAGGCGCGCTTCTCCGCCGCGGTGCGTCTCGCAGAGCCCCCTAGTATTTTTCAAAAACTCGCTCTCAACACTAGCTATCAATAGAAGTTCTTATCCATCGGTCAATCTCACTAATAGTAAATGTCGCCTCGGTTTTTGGACGAGCCGAAACTGGTCTGCCGGTATAAACAGGTCCGTGTCACTTTCTTGTCATTGTTGTCCCCGGGCGGCGCTAATCTGGCTCTTCCAGAATTTGTAGCGGTCACTCGCAAGGGTCAATTGTTTGCTTATATGGACCTCTTCATTTCTAGGCTCCATCACTCACAAGCACTCCTCATATTCAATCGTTGTTTGTTTCTCCTTCGATCACGAAGCAGAACTAAACGGCTCTCTCTCGATGTCGTGGCGTTGTGGCAATCCAGCGAATGGGATGGCTCTCTCTCGTAGACGGCTAGTGGAGCTTATCGAAACCGCCAGGACCAGCTACTCAATTCATCATGCGCGCACTACTGCACTCAGGTACTACTATACGACCGAGCAAGGTGCCAGCACAGTGGTTCAGACAGGCAGGTTTGACGACCACCCCCACAAAGGATCGAACATTTCTCCGGCTTACCCTCCGCCCGGTCACATTGCTGACGGGCTTGTCTGGTTCGTCGCCGTGGATGTTATTTACGAGGGCCCCCCGTTCGAGGTGATAGTATACGGGCTTGCATGTCCACCTCAGTGATCGAAGTGCCGTACGTTGGCCTCGTGTTTGTTGAATGATGGTTGTCCGTCTTTATGTGTTTTGTTTGTTGTAGCAAAGAGATGCTGTATTCCCGCCGTATGAGTTTTTATGTGTAATGGTTTCGTTATAAATAAGTCGGCCCTGCCAATACAAGGCTTCTGAACGCCTCCGTTCTATTTCGTTGTAGTCGTCTGTATTTTTGTCCCTTGATGAGGACACATGCACAAATACACACACATACAAACATAGAAGACACAACCATATATCCTGCCGCCGCCGCCGCCGCCGCCGCCGCCGCCCGCCGTGTAAGCCCATAACATGCTTCCAAACACGCGACAAAACGACAAGCGGGCGGCCGGCAGAAAGAACACGCGTTTTAGCTGACGTTGACATCCGCTTATTCATTGG
>NZ_JBUYEN020000126.1:0-4370 GCF_055229415.2 Bradyrhizobium sp. Leo114
GGTCGATGAAGGCATGGCCATGCCGTGACACATAGGCGGCGAACACTCCGATCTGGCAATTGGTGATCTTGCCCGCCGAGCCAGTGTACTGGCGTGCGACCCCGCACGAGGCCTTGCCCTGTTTCAAAAAGCCGGTCTCATCGATGACCAGGACCGCGTCCTCATCGCCAAGCGTCTCCAGTGCGTACTCACGCACAATGTCGCGCAGCGCGTCGGCATCGCAATGCCCTCGGCCTAGAATCGCCTGCTGGCGCCACGGGCCTGGATCGCCAGCTGCCTCCGCCCGCATCCAACCCGTCTTGCGCGGCTCGTTACCCAACAGTCCGTCGAGAAACTGCCACGCCGAGGCCGCGACCCGCTCCTGCGTAAACAGCGGACGGATGCGTTCCTTGGCATCTCGCAACGAGGAAGCCCACAGCGTCAGCGTATCTTCAACCGACGCACCACCAATCATCAGATCCCGAATCATGGTCACCCATGGATTCAGAACCCTCAATCAATTGTTCGCGGTAGGGACGCTCATTGCTGAGCGCCCCCCGCACAGATCCGGACGGGCCCAATTAAGGCATCCGGCTCCTACCTTGGGTGTGTGACGGCGAAGCGCTGTTGGGGCCAGGGATGCAGGATACGGGGTTGAGGAAACCAATCATCTGCCAACTTCGTCATACGATCCCAAGTGAAGCCGTCTCGTTGGCTACGCCGCCGAAGCGTTCGTCGCCAGAGGTCGGTCACATAATAGCGGAAGGCTGAAAGCGCCCGTCCGTTTGCAGGAACCGCATAGTAGGCGAAGTGGCCGGTGATGACCTGTCTCAGCCATTTACCCTGGACGGGGATCGGTTGGTGCATTCGACGCCGCAGCTCTCCCTTGATGTCCTGAGGCTTCGTCCGCAGACGGTCGCGACGGGTCTTCCTTTGGAGCAGGAAGCTCCCCCGACGTGACTTACCGTAGATGTGGGTGAAGCCCAGAAACATGAACGTCTCCGGTTTGCCGAGCCCGCGTGCCTTGCGATTGGCCGCCGCATAGCGACCGAACTCAATCAGGCGGGTCTTGTCCGAATGGAGCGTCAGCGCGAATGCCTCAAACCGTTCACGCATCGCATCAAGGAAACGGCGAGCGTCGTCCTCATGCTCGAAGCCGGCCACCAGATCATCGGCGTAGCGCACGATAATCATATCGCCGTGAGCCTCTTGCCGTCGCCAGCGTTCGGCCCAAAGATCGAATGTGTAGTGCAGGTAAACGTTGGCGAGCAGCGGCGAAATCACCGATCCTTGCCCCGTGCCCCTGTCGTCCACGGTTACGACCTCGTCTTCGAGGATGCCCGCCTTCAGCCATTTACGGATCAGGCGGATGATGCGCTTGTCGCCGATGCGGTGCTCCAAAAACTGGACCAGCCAGTCTTGGCTCACACTTCCGAAGAAATTTTGCACGTCGGCGTCAACTATCCAGTTCACCTTCCGCGTGGTGATCGCTACCGCCAGGGCGTCCAGCGCATCGCTCCTCGGTGGACCCGAGCGTTCAGATCCTCAAGCCGAGGCTCCAGGTCTGTCTCGAAGTCCTGCCATGTCACACCGTCCACGCCGGGGCTGCTTTGCGCTTGAGCGCGTAGAACGCCAACCGGAGCGTGTCAGTGTTGATATGGTGGAGAGGCGCCGTGAACCGCTCTTTCTTCCCAAGCTTTGCCGCTTGCCGTACGCGGTCCAGCGCCTGGGTCACGCGAGCCCGGGTCTGCGTCCGGTGCGTGCTTTGCTGTCCCGCGTTCCTCCTGGTCCCAGCCCTTGGCTCCATCGCCTCTGCCACCGGAGCCCCGGCTTTATTCGGCGACTTCGTCGCTACTATGGCCGAGTCAGACTTCTCCTGATCGTTCATCGGCGGCTATGGCTCCTCGCCTTCCCACCGCGGACCAGGCTGCTCAGCGAGCATCTGGCCGACCAAGAGACCTCCCGGTTCCCGTACAAGAAGCTTCTGCACATGCCAGGGTCTGCGACCACGCCGAAACGACTGGGCGCTCGCGATATCGCACCCCTTCGTGTTGCCTTCCGCTCAGTTGACAGCGTCGGCTCTCGGGAAAACACTCTTTCGCGGCTTAATGGCTGGCCTGTGCGCTCCCCTGCCGACGCTTCGCCGACATCCTCGCGGATGCCTGCGCACGGCTCGGGGCCGATGTGGGTCGCTACTCCTTCATCGTCGTGGACTTCCACCACCTACTCCTTGCCGGTCTCCCGGCGCACCAACTGTAATGTTAGGGTTCAGACTCAATTGATCCAATAGGCGACGACTGCGGCGATGTGGACGGCAGCCAAGAAGTTTCTGGCGAGTTTGTCGTAACGAGTTGCGACACGCCGGAAATCCTTGAGCCGGCAGAAGCAACGCTCGATGACGTTGCGCCCTTTATAGGCGCGCATGCTGAAGTTGTGGAGGGTCACCCTGTTGGATTTGTTTGGAATGACGGGCTTCGCACCACGATTGACGATTTCGGCGCGAAAGCCGTCGCCGTCGTAGCCTTTGTCCCCAATGAGGGCAGACATTGGCGGCGCGAGGTCCAAAAGGGCCGGCGCTGCGGCAATATCTGCATCTTGGCCCGGAGTGAGATGAAATGCGCAAGGTTTGCAATCAGGGTCGCTCAGCGCGTGGATTTTCGTGGTCCGCCCGCCGCGCGAGCGGCCAATCGCCTGTTCATGCTCCCCCCTTTCCGCCGCTCGCCGAGCGATGCGCCTTGATCGAGGTGGAGTCGATGGACAAAGTCACGCCGTCCTTGCCCGCACTCGAGAGAATCGCAGCGATAGAAAAACATCTCGGAATTGGCAAGAAGGTGGTTGTGACATTGGCAAGCGATCTTTGAAGCGCTCGCCCGCCTGGTCTATCCCCTTGCGGTAGCCGGAAATATTCTCGACTTCTCGTCGAAGATCATCGAGGTCGTGACGAAGCGTTCTCAATTCCGAGTGGATTTCACTAAGCTCGCGATCAATGCGGGTGAAGCCAGCGTCGACTTTCTTCTCCAGTCGACCGATCTCGTTACGAATCTCTGTTCGAATATCCTCACCTTCTTCTTTGATAAGTCGAGCAAGCTTGTCGAAATCGGACTCCTTCTTAGCCATCCTGGAAGTATAGCACGGGGCCGATTGTCATGATCCCTTAGTCGCTCGCCTGAACTGATCGAGGCTGGATGCGAATGAAGGCAGCCGCCGATAGGTGCCATCCGAGTAGCGTTGGTAGCTCTGCCAGACGTGCGGATCGGCATCGGGGTCTCCGAAGTGCACCAATCCATCAAAGGCCCAGCCGTCGTCGGGATTGACGCCAAACCACACATCGCAAAACCGATCGCCCCGATCATCGACAAGCTGCACGAGCCAATCCGTTTTACCATGCTGACAGCGTACCTCGAATCTAAAGGCAGGTGCGTGGGAGAAGAGTTGCGGCATCAGTCGCTGGTTGAGCTCGCGCTCTAACCAGCGCTCGCGCGGTTCTCGCGCTTACGAATGAACGTCTCATATCCCTCCGGATTAACCTCCTTCAGGCGATCTAGCGCGCGCTCAGCTTCCAGATCGGCGGCCTTGCTATGACGCTGTTTGATCTCGTTTACTTTCGCTTCCATCCCTGCGAGCTGCCCCATTGCTGTTGTTACATCCTCGGATGCGATCTTGAGCTTCGCGCCTGGTGTCTCCTCGATGCCTACGAGCATCGCCCTAAGCTCTTTAACGGCATTGCAAAGAATGACCAGCTGTTCAGCTAAGCCAATCTCAGCACTTACGTCATTATCGACTTGCCGGTGAAAATTCGGTGCGATGTCCTGCACCACCGACCCGCTGAGTGGCGCGAAAAATGGAAAACTCAACCAAGAGAACCAATTAGGGTTTGACATAGAATCCTCTCGGCTATCTTGGTGTTCTTCCTCAGCATATTCCAGCAATTGGCGTGCCAATCGGCTTGGTTTCGACGATGGCGCAAAGTACAGATATCATTTCCATCGGGCATGCGAACCTAGCGCGGCCCGGATGTATACAATTCACCCTGAAATCACACGGATGTTGTAGGCTCTCGGTCATGGCAAACAGCATGATCGTCTCACAGAGAGTTCGCTGGGGTCCCGTTGATGGTCGCCCCGCAGGCATCCGCGTATAAGAGAACGAGGCTGAGGCTGACTTTATAGCGTGGCCTGACTTAGCAGTCTGCTGAAAAAGCCGTCGTCAGGGGCTGCGATTGATGATTCTATATCGATCATGGATCGTCGGGGGTTCGCATGCCGGGCGCTTTTTCGGATCAGGGCGGATTATTTTCGTACATTTCGCCGGAGGCACGAGTTCCTGCGGACCATCCGCTCAGGAAGATCCGGCAGTTCGTCCGCGATGTGCTGACGGAGATGAATCGCGAC
>NZ_JBUYEN020000127.1:0-4110 GCF_055229415.2 Bradyrhizobium sp. Leo114
GGAGCACATCGATGCCTTCATCCGCGCCTACAATGAAAAAGCACAGCCCTTCGCCTGGACGAAGAAACGAGTCCGCCAAAACGGTTCAAAGGCCGCCGTATCACTCAGCTCTGATTCCGGGTACTAGTACCTCGGCACAGAGGTTTTGACTCGTTGAACCTGGCCTGATTCGATGATGGGTTTTGGATAGGCCCGCGCCATTTTGGCGCGAGCCTTA
Organism: Bradyrhizobium sp. Leo114; assembly: GCF_055229415.2. Lineage (NCBI taxonomy): Bacteria > Pseudomonadati > Pseudomonadota > Alphaproteobacteria > Hyphomicrobiales > Nitrobacteraceae > Bradyrhizobium > Bradyrhizobium sp. Leo114. The sequence goes on from NZ_JBUYEN020000127.1 coordinate 218, forward strand.
TTGGTTGTGAACATCCATTTGACGCGGGCGCGGTCGGCATTGCGCCGTTTCTCCCAGGCGGCGGTCTCGGCGACGAGGCGGGCGAAACCGTCGATGCGTCGATCGAGGCATTGGCGGGCGAGAACGCCGATCTCGATCTCGACCATGTTGAGCCAGCTGGCGTGCTTTGGGACGTAGTGGAACTCCAGTCGGCGCAGTACCCGCCGTGCTTCGTCGGCCGGAAAGGCCTGGTAGAGCGCCCCGGCCGAATGAGTTGAGAGATTGTCGAGCACCAGGCGGATGCGCTCGGCTCGGGGATAATGGATGTCGACGAGGTCGCGCATGCAGGCCGCAAAGTCTTCCGCAGCCCGCCGCTCGGTCACCTTCACCTTGCGCCAGGAGCGATGCGCGTCGAGGAAGACGAACAGGTTTGCGGTGCCATTGCGCCGATACTCGCAATCGTAGCGCTCGATCTGTCCCGGTGTGGCCGGGATCGGCTGGCGCACTTCGCCGATGAGCTGGATTGGGCTCTCGTCGAAGCAGACCACCGGCCGCTTCGGATCAGGCGCCTCGGCATAGAGATCGAGCACGTCCTCCATGCGGGCGACGTAGTCGGCATCGATCTGAGGGATGCACCACATGTCCTTGCGCCACGGCTTGAGATCGCTCTCGGCCAAGCGTCGGCGCACCGTCTCGCGCGACAGGCTCTCGTGTGGCGTCAGCTTGACGATCGCTTCGGCCAACAGTTCCAGGGTCCAACGGGCGCGGCCTGCCGGAGGGCTTGAGCAGGCGGTCGCCACCAAAAGGGCTTCCTCCTTGCCGGTGAGCTTGCGTTCCGACCCGGGCCGCGGCTCCTCGCTGAGCGCCGCCTCCAGATTGCCGAGGACAAAACGCCGTTTGGTGCGATAAACCGTGGACCCGCCGACGCCGACGCTACGGACGATCTCCGCGTCGCTGACCCCTGCGTCAGCGGCGAGCAATATCTGCGCCCGCTTGAGCTTGCGCGCCGCGTGCTTGCCGCCGCTCAGAAGCTCCGTGCGCTCGGTTTGGCTGAGTTCGACCCGATAGCGTACATTCATCCGTGCCTCCGCCTGTCGAGGCACTGACGAACAGCTGAATCGGATGGCCAAGGTGAGTCATTCTGCAAAAGCCTTCACGCCCAAGCAGGGCCAGTACCTGGCCTTCATCGACGCCTACACGCGCGTGCATCGCCGGCCACCTGCCGAATGGGAGATGCAACGGCACTTCGGCGTGTCCCCGCCTTCCGTCCACCAGATGGTGTTGACCCTCGAACGCGCGGGCATCATCAGGCGCCAGCCCGGCTCGCCGCGCAGCATCGAAGTGCTGGTCCCTCCTGAACAGCTCCCCGTCTTGGAAATCCCAAACCAATCAGTCAAAACCTCTGTGTAGAGGTACTAGTAGTAGCCCGTCCATTCGCCGCCACCATCCATAACATCTACTTTACACCGAGCTCAAACTGGTTGTTGGTGTAGAGTTTGAAATCCTTTACTGCGGACGTCGTAATTAGGCTGCCGACCGGATCGACACCGCCGTCCAATATTGGCCGTAGAGCGCAAGCTCCTTGATCAGGTCATAAACCAGTCCCGCCCGCCAGCTCAGGCCTGAGAGCGAGGCCTGAAAACTTTTCATCGCATCCCTGAAATTGGCTTTCCATGCTTGTTTGGTCGGGCCAACGCTGACGATCGCGAGCTGATCCAATATCTTCAGCCAATGTTCCGCGGACGCTGCACACTGGTTGGCAATCGTTTTGATTGGGTGCTCACATCAGTGACAGGTATGGACAGGTTGTCGGAAGCCGGACATGAGACGTGTGCGACGTCGGGAAAACCCCCTGGAGAGAGACATCTTCTAAGCTTCGTTTGAGAGCCTGAATGGAAGTGCTGTCCGATGATGGCGTGACAGCGATGGCGCAAGCATTTCCGAGATATCGTTTCGGACCTTCGACCGGGAAGAGCTATGTCGCCGGGCGACACGATTAGCGTATACGCTGACTGCGGAAGAAGACGAGAGCGATATGGACTTGCGTAACCAGCTGCGCAAGCCGAATTCCGAAAGAATAGCCGGGTGTCGCCACAGCGGTGACCGAAGAAAAAGAGGCAGCTTGTAGTGAACAAGCGGCCCAAGTCTAGGGAGGAAACGCCCAAGGAGGGCAGCGATAGCGCATCGCGCTACCGCGCAAGAGGTTGACTTCTGATCGGTATCACAGCGCATACTTTGCCGAGGCGTGCTCACTCAGCATTCCGCCAACTCGCGGAGACATCCCCGGAGCCTTCGAGCAGACCTCGGTATCCATGTTTTGGACAAACGATTCCTCAGTTTGCGCCGGCGCGTGAGCGCTGGGTGAGACGACTACACTCAGGTCACTTCACCGTTGAAGCCAGAAATCGTGTTCCAGATCACAGCGATAGTCTCCTTTCCGGTCGCCATGGTAACGATAGGCTGATCGGGACAAAGGTCGATTTTTTCTCGATAGTCGTGCTGGCGTTGACGAGTTTGGCTGTTTAATCGTACGGCGGCCTCGGCCTTGCAAGGTGATACTGTCGGACTTTGGAATAATGGATTCCATGAGCCTGGCAGGATCGATCGCAATGGAGAGACCTCCACTGCCACGCTGTGTTTAAACCGTGAGCCAGACGGCATCGGCTACCGGACTTGAGGAACTCGAATTCGCCGACTAGGTCTTCGATGTGACGAAACACCAACTCGGCTAATGGTGGCGCAACTGTAACCCGCTCCGTTCGGATGGGCCCTGCTTTTGAGGCTGCCATGGCCGAAGATGTGGCAGAATTTCAGGCCCGCGACTGACCAGCGCGGACGGCTGCAGCTAAAGCTTCTTCCAGCCTCGTCTTCTCCAGCAAGAGATCCGCGACGATCTTTCGAAAGCGTTGGTTTTCGACTGTAAGATCCTCCAACACACCCCGCATGTCATCCATCGTTCCCGCGTTGGCTGACCCGCCATTCTCAAGTGTGCCACATTGCGCGAATGTCGCATCACTCTTATGCAAGGGCATTTTTCGCCAACGATGAAGGGTCATGACGCTAACCCCGAGCACTTTGCAAATCTCCATCTGAGAATTGCCCGCTCGTGCAAGCTCATTTGCTCGGGCAAGCTTCGACAGAATCTCCTCGTGAGAGTGCTTCTTCATCTTTCTCTCTAAAGGCTCGGCAACGACATCCTTGGTGATGCCTTGAATTTGTCGGCGTGGCGAAACTGAGGCCACCAGCGGCTCAGATTTCAAATACGAAAGGAGTGTGTATGATCCTGGACAAACCGCAGGAAGACCAGATCCGTAAGCCGAGCGTTCGTACATATTCGTGCCGCGACCTTCAAGAGACTTGAATGGCACGTAGCGTCAAGCTGCACCATTTCAAAGTAGAGTAGTGTTTCCGACCTAGAGCGTGATGAGATTAGGTTTGACCATATCCGGCGTTGGTGAAGTAGTTTGAGCACTCGGCGGGTGTGACAGTGTCGAGGATCGGACCAATGGCATCGTAGACGGCCTCGGTGGTCCGCTTTGCGGCTTTGCGAAGCCAGTGTTTGAGTTTCGCGAAGAACTGCTCGATCGGGTTCAGATCGGGTGAGTATTTCGGTAGGAAGAACAACCGTGCACCGGCGGCACGGATGATGCGGCGTACGGCCTTGCCCTTGTGCGAGCCGAGGTTGTCCATGATCACGATGTCGCCGGGCGGCAATGTCGGGACGAGAACCTTCTCGACGTAGGTTTGAAAGGTTTCGCCATTGATCGGTCCATTGACGAGCCACGGCGCCGTGACGCGATCGTGGCGCAAGGCGGCCAGGAAGGTCATGGTCTGCCAGTGGCCATGTGGCACCTTGGCCTTGAGCCTTTGACCGCGCGGCGCCCAGCCCCGCAGCGGCGCCATATTGGTTTTGG
>NZ_JBUYEN020000128.1:0-4044 GCF_055229415.2 Bradyrhizobium sp. Leo114
TGAAGTGATTTGGGACCTGCTCCTGAAAGCCGATCCCGAGGGGCCCTCCCTCATCGCTGTCACAGCTTGTGCTCACAGATTATCAGATCATCACGATCATCCTTTCTGTGTGCTTCTGCAGCACACTATCGTCGGCGTGGATGCGTTCCGCGCTCATGACGTGGATCCGGATGGCCTCAATAATGGGATCGAGTGCTACCACGCAGGCGCCGACCCGATCCGCCAGGGTCGAGACGTCGATCTCGATCCCTTCGCGGGCATAGGTCTTGCTCTGCCGGTTCAACGGCTGATGCAGTAGGAACTTGTTGACCAGCACCATCGCCAGCAGGCTCGGCCCGGCGAAGCCTCGCGGGATCGGATGGGAGGGCGCCGGCGCCTCTGTGATCGCCTCGCAATCTCGGCAGGAGAACTTTTCGCGGACATGCTCGATAATCTTCCAGCGCCGCGGCTCGCATTCCAGGGTCTTCGACACCACCTCGCCGAGCTTGTGCAGCCGTTCACTGCCGCACTTGCCACACGCGCAAGGCATGGGTTCGACGATACGTTCGACCGGCAGGTTATCCGGTAGGGGGCGTCGCGGCGGCCGTGGATTTTGCGCGCGCTTCTGTTTGGCGGCTTCTGGCGCTGCGAACTCGGCTTTGGTTTCCTGCTCCGCCTGAGTCTCTTCAAGATCTTCGATGGCGAGTTCGAGCTGCTCGACCAGCAGCTTGCCGCGTTCAGAAGATTGCCCGAACTGCTCGCGCCGTGCCTTGGCCAGCATCAGCTTCAGCCGCTCGATTTCCAGCCGGCCGACGGTCACTTCGCTCTTCGCCAGCGTCAGCTGTTCGCGCTGCGCAATGATCATCGCATGCGCAGCGGCAAGGTCGGCGGGAAGTGCATTGGCGGGCGTCGTCACGAGGACGATCAACCATATTCGCCGCAAAAAATCCCGCTGGATTCCTGCCGTGAGTCAAAGAGACACAGCTTAACCGGAAGCCTGTGGACGCCAGGTTGCCTGCAGCATCCGCCAGTCAATTCCGGACAGGAGATAGGATAGTTGCGCAACGCTGATCGTCACAACGCCGTCCGCCAGCGATGGCCACAAAAAGCGGCCGCGCTCCAACCGTTTCGTGAACAGACACGCGCCCTGGCCATCATGCCAAATAATCTTGATCAGGTCGCCGCGACGGCTCCTAAAAACGTAAAGATCACCAGTGTGCGGATCACGCTTCAAGCTCTCCTGAACCAGACGCGCAAGGCTCGGGAATCCTCGGCGCATATCTGTATGGCCGGTCGCAAGCCACACCCGCACATTACCCGGTATGGCAATCATCGGCGTTCAAGCACCTCGAGGACCCGCGCCAGCGCTTCCGGATCGACGTGCGCATCCACTCGGATGCGTCGCCGGTTGCCAAGATCGATCTCGATTAACCCAATACGCGCGGCCGCCACGGAGCGCACTCGGCCGTCACCCGCAGGCAAAAGCTTCGGAGTTTCCTCCACTTCCGTAGCGACGATCTGCACCGGCGCAAAAGATGGTACAACCCGCTCTGATTTCCGTGCTTGTCGACGCCAGGAAAACACTAGGCTGGCCGCTACTCCGTTGCGACGCGCAACCTCCGTCACCTTCGCGCCCGGCGCCAACGTCTCCTCAACAATCCGCGCCTTGTCATCCTGCGACCAGCGCCGCCGCCGCTCCAGTCCGCCCAAAACCTCGACCCGCATCGCCTGATGACCTTAAAGCTAGACTTAAGGTCACACGCTTCGCGAATTACCACGCGTCACGCAAGACGGCGCCCGTCGGATGCGTACCAAACGATAAGCTCATGCTCAGCTCAAACTCACTCTGCCTGGATCTGTAACAGCAGCTGGTCGGGATCTATGGTCGAGGCGAGGCGCTTTGGGTCTCAGCTGTGCTTGGTTCAAGATCGGATGTCCAAACTTCTGCACGAAGATCGACGTCGCGCGTCAGCTCAGCCTATTCATCGCGGTCACGTGGGTCGCGCGCATTCGGTCCTGACGTCGCTCACCAAATGTTCTACCGTTAGAGCCATTGGTTCCTAAACGAACTACTCTTGGAGACGGGAACCGGCCTGTTATCTAGCTGTCCCTCAGCTAGCGCCCGATACAGCCTGATATGAGCGGATCGGTGGAGGTGGAACGATGGCAAATGCCATGTTGATGGCGGGCTGGAAGGTGATTCCTATCGTCGTGTCGAGGTGATCACCGGGGAACGTCGGCCGCGACGATGGATGGGCGAGGAGAAGGTGCGGATCGTGGCGGAGATGCAGGCCTGCACACTCGGCTCTATGCCGCGGCGTGTCAGCCGCTGCCGATGCGGCGCGAAGAGATCGCGCATCGCTTCGCGACCTTCATCGGCAAGCCATAAGCCGTTAGCGCGCCTACGCGTGGCAGCCGCGCGAGAAACGGCGTCCCGGCGGTTGGTCTCCACACGATCGCCCTCGGCTTGCTTGGGATTAATGATGGCGCCATCACAGTGCATTCTTGGCCGAGTGACCGGATCAGGCGATAAAGACCATAGCCAGTTGGGACGGCTCGTAACAGAAGTGGACGCGGTCAAACCGGTTGGCAATCCGCTCTATGACGCGGCGCATGTTGATTTGATAATGAAAGCATCGACCTCCCGAAGAACCGAACCTTACCCTCCCGGCCTGCATCCGCAATCCCGACGGCATTTCTTAGCCTGGCCACATCGATTCCGACAAAGGCCTCCCTTAATCTGCCACGGCTCGTCCTCGTGATGAGGATCGGCTCGGTACGCCCGAGCAATCTTGGGACGCGCAGTGTTGGGCGAGCCATCTCATGGCAAGAGGCGCGCATACGGCCTTACTATTCAGCCATGTCCGACTGAAGACATTGCGCGTCGGGAAGCCAACGTTGAGATGTAAGCATCCCGCGGGCACAGGGAAGCGCACGATTTCGCGCCTTTCTCCAACTGCACAGAACGTTCTCCGGTGGCACGTATATTGCTGCAAGTGGTGGTGAGGCTCAATTCGCTGAGACCTTCATCGCGCGGTGGACAGCGCTTTCGGAAAGCAAGGATACCTATAAATGGGAAGCTATATAATCAAATACAAGGCGAATGAAGACTTCGTGATCGGCGTGCACGATCAGGCAGTGGGTGCTCCAATTGTACTTCGCAAAAGACATGCCGCCCCTCGATATATTGTCTGGGATATCGACCTTGCCGCCGGCTCCATTAGGCTGCACGCAAGTGATCGGCTTGCACTTGCGCCAAGCGGTAATGCCATCAGAGAAGCTAGGCTCTACCTTCAGTTCTACGACGCTGCCAACCCTAATCAGCAGTGGGAATTTGGGGAGAACCCAGGTCCTATCTACAGCTTAGTCAATCGCAACCTGTGCATCGATAACAATAATAGCAGACAGCAAGAAGGCAACCCAATTTGGCTCTATCCGGAGAACGGCACAGTCGCTCAGAAGTGGCAGCATGTACCACTATCGGGCCTGCGCGCTACGGATCTCGAGGTTGAAGTTGCAGGGTAACTTAAATCCTCTGCGCACGATGAGGTTTCATCAACGTGTGCTCACAGGGCGGGGCCGTCCAGATGTTCGACCCCCCTTCCAAAACTCTCACTTAACGGAGGCGAAGATCGAGAGGTTCGAGGCCGTAGCTGTGCTCCATTTGAATTGATGGTGTATCCAATTTAGGTAATTTAGGAGACCTGGAGCGTTTTCAACTGTATGTGGGTCACTATGCGTACCCGGCATGTCGAAAGTAGTTTGCACTGCTTGATAAGCTTTCCTATCAGCCTCATCGACGTTGTCACGGTGCGTGCGGGCCGCCGCAGCGCGCACTATGCCCGATCTCTGGCGACGTAACGTGATCGGAAATTGCTCTAGCAGTCTGCTGAAAAACGTGAGGAATGAAGCGTTTTTTTTCTGTTGAGGAGGCCTCCTTGGGCTGGCGCGTCCGGGAGGCTAGGTCTGGGCTGGCTGGGCTGCAACCAGTTTGGGGATGCGGATCAGATTATAGGCGATCAGATTGAGCAGGAAATCGGCGGCGACGCGACCGATGCCGCGATG
>NZ_JBUYEN020000129.1:0-3979 GCF_055229415.2 Bradyrhizobium sp. Leo114
TTCTCGAAACTGAAGCGTTTCAGGCGCGTTGCTACGCGCTACGAAAAAACCGCACGAAATTACTTCGCTGTCGTCGCTATCGCCGCAACTCTGCTCTGGCTAAGATAACTGTCCACGCGACCTAGTCGTGGACATAGGACTGCTTCAGGCCGTAGGTCAGGATCAACAGTGTCACCCACAACCGCAGCATTGCGAAGCTGAAGATGAATACGAAATAGACGAGATTCTTGACGAACTGACTGGACGTGGAGGTCTGCCAGAAAACCACAATCGCACTGCGGACCAAGCCCTGGCCAAAGCTCAGACCTAGATTGACCACCCCAAGAGCTATCACGGCGGCCCCCAGCCAGAACCACCGCCTTGCAAGCTCGCCAGCGGCTTCGAAGAATGCCACCCGACCGCCGTTTTGCTCGGCACCGACAACCATCAGAAGTGTCACGGCGCCGACTGCGGCGCTCCAGAATTTTCCTATGACGGTGAACTGATCGAAGGCCATGCCGTCGATTCCCGCCGGCATATGGGGCGCCAGGGATCCGTAGCCGGCCGCCGCAAGCGCGGCTGCTGCCGCGATCATCAACAGCGCGATCCGACACGCGATCGCGAGCGACAATTTGAATTGCTCCGCGATCCCAAGCTCGCCGAGGCTGCTTTGGCCACCGGTCATCTCGATGCAGCGTTGAGCTGCTACGAGAACGGCGTGAATGACGGCAAGGTTGGCGATGATGATTGCAGGCAGAGCAACTCCGCCGCCGCCGAAGGCAATGACCCGCATCGCCGCGGCCAGTATCAGCCATGGCAGCGCGAGAATAACAAATCGATACGGCCCGAACGAGATGTCCGGAAGGGAGGCCTGCCGTTGCTTGCGGAATGCGACCGTCATGAACGCGATCATGCCGGCAAAAACTGAACCGTCGGTCGCACCGGCAGCTAAAATTGGCAGGAAATCCGGTTACCAGAACCTTTCGGGTCTCCTCGCGGCCTATTCCTCTGGCTCGGTCGTAAACAGCAGCGGATAGCCCTTGGCGCGGCCGGCGTCAGTGGCGCGGGTCGCCTTTGTCTCGGCGACGTCCTTGGTGAAGACCGCAACCACGCAGACGCCGCGCTGGTGTGCGGTGAGCATCACCTTATAGGCTTGGTCCTCGGTCATGCGGAATTCCGCCTTCAGCACGGTGACGACGAATTCGCGCGGCGTGTAATCGTCGTTGATCAGGATGACCTTGTGCAGGCGCGGCCGTTCTACCTTAGTCTTGACCTTGGTTTTGGGGGTGGTGACGGTGTCGCTCATGGTGCGGCACTTCCTGCTGCTCTGCGAACCCTAAATAATATCGCCTTCCTGGCGATCCCGGAACCGGGGGTTTTTGCACGGGCTCCTTGCAGGAGCGGGATAATCGCGGGCAAGCGACAAAACCTCGCCAAAATCGCGGCGAGTACAAGGCGAGACTAGCAGAGCTGGACGGAAGGCTAACCTGAATGTGAAGGACAAATGATGTTCGCCCTTTGCGCCGCGCAGTTTGCGTGTCACCATTGTTGACGTTCGACGGGAGGGCAGCTCATGCGCTGGTATGTCTCGATCGGGGTTGTGCTTGTCGCCGGCTGGCTCGTCGGCGGCGACGGGGCCGGCATCGCCGCGCCGGGGCCGGGCAACCAGGGCACCCGCCAGGTGGTGGAGAAGGACGCGAACCCCACCGTCGATGTCGAACTGATACTTGCCGTCGACGTCTCCTATTCCATGGACATGGACGAACTCGCGATCCAGCGCGAGGGCTACGCGCAGGCAATCGTATCGAAGGAGTTCCTGCAGGCACTCAAGGCCGGCCCGAACGGCAAGATCTCGGTGACCTATTTCGAATGGGCCGCTTCCTCTGATCAGAAGATCATCATTCGCTGGCGGCTGATCGACGGCCCGGAAACGGCCGACGCTGTTGCCGCCGAGATCATGAAGACGCCGATCCGCCGGGCGTCGCGGACCTCGATCTCGGGTGCGATCAATTTTGCGGTGCCGCTGTTCGACGAAGATCCCTATCGCGGCCTCAGGCGCGTGATCGACATTTCCGGCGACGGTCCCAACAATAACGGCGCACCGGTCTCGACCGCGCGCGACGCGGCGCTGGAGAAGGGCATCGTCATCAACGGCCTGCCGATCATGGTGAAGGAGCCGTCTTATTCCACCATGGATATCGACAATCTCGATCAGTATTACGAGGACTGCGTGATCGGCGGTCCAGGCTCCTTCGTGGTGACGATCAAGGAGCGCGAGAAGTTCAAGGAAGCGATCCGTACCAAGCTCCTGATGGAGGTCGCCGGCCGTACGCCGGAGCGCAAGATCGTGCCGGTGGCCGAAAAGGAGCCGCGCGTGAGCTGCATGATCGGGGAAAAGATCTGGCAGGACAGGTGGGGAAGGTAGCATCCTTCCCTTCTCCCCTTGTGGGAGAAGGTGGCGCGCATGCAATGCGCGCCGAGGAGTTCTCTCCACGAGCGACCGTCCTCGTGGAGGCAACCCCTCACCCAAGCGATTTCGTCGCCAGCAGTGGAGCAGCCCTCTCCCACAAGGGGCGAGGGCACATCAACCGGCACCTCCAAACCGGCAGGCGTGCGCTATGACATCTCGCGCATCACCTGTTCCGGTGCCCGGCGCAGGGAGTTCGGCAGAGCGGGCCCTGTGCCGAAGCGCATGATGATGTCCGGGCGCCGACCGCCAAGATCCAGGAACGAGGCGAATTGCGAGCGGATCGCGGGCACCTCGACCGGTTGGTTGACGAACGCATATTTCAGTCCGAGCGCGGTCGCCTGCAGTCCGAAACGCTGGCAGGCGCGGCCGACTGCGATCCAGTGGGCCTTGTCGCCGGCATCAGATGCAAGGACGACGACACCCGCCGAGCTTGCGATCTGCTCGCGATACTTCTTGTTCTCTGCCTCTTCGGTGAGGAAGAAGCTGAGAAGCGGCCGGGCAATCCAGGCGGGCAGCGCGGGATTTCCAGAGCAGCGCGAGAACAATCCGTCCATCTTCGCCATGGCGTCGGCTTCGCTGAAGCGCAGCCAGCGTCGCAGTTCGTCGATGAACGCCTTGTCGCGCATCTGTGCCGAGTTAGCCTGAACAACGTAGTCGGCGACGTCCAGGATCCCGGCCCGGTCGCTTATCATGATGGCCGAGACGCCAGGCTCCCGACATGCGCTCTCCAGCAAGCGCAGCGTCTCGGGTGAAACGGGCTTGCCGTCATAGATCGTGCGGGTGCTCTGGCGAACCGTGATCGCCTCGGCGAGCGGCGAGCTCAAGGAGCGGGCTGCTTCCAGATCGATCACGATCTCGTCTGCCTCGACAACCGCATTCGCCTTCAGCCCGAGCATCGAGGCTGCCAGCACGAGGTTTTCCGCGGCACATCCCAGACTGACGAAGAGATGGTGGTCGTCCGGATCGACCGCGGGACATCTGCGCGTGTAGTCCGGCGTGATGACGATCCTGTCGGCGCTCGCGGTGAAGGTCCAGGGCTGAGTGTTGTGACTGTTGGCCGCCAGGCTGGCAAAGCGCACCAGTTCTCGGTTTCGCGGCGTGGACCGCAACGGCGCTCTGACGATGCCGGCCGCCTCCTCATACGTCATTGCTGCTGCTCCTGCCTGCGACGACAAGCCTATGATCGCCGCCGCGCCAAGCCCAAGCGCGGTTCCGAACATCTGTCGTCTATCGATGAGCATCGACCGCTTCCAACCAAGTTTTGCACGGAAGCAGTTAGCGCAAGCGGGAGCCGGAGCCGTTGACCAAGGTCAAAGCCTGTCGTCTTACTACGCGCTCGAAGACGCCGCGGCATCCTTCCCTTCTCCCCTTGTGGGAGAAGGTGGCGCGGACGAAGTCCGCGACGGATGAGCGACTATCTGGGTTGTCAAGTTGCATTGGCGTAAGCGGCGCGCGCATCGCGTGCTTTGGCGTTGAGACGGACCAGGAGCTTACGGGCGAGTGCAATGCGAATGACCATTTTTTCCTTTC
>NZ_JBUYEN020000130.1:0-3722 GCF_055229415.2 Bradyrhizobium sp. Leo114
TTAGCCGCCTCGCGTCAGGGTGCCCCTAACAACAGGCTAAAAATCCAACCGCCCACCCCGCCGCTCCAACAACAACCGCCGAGAAGGCGAAAACTCTCCATTTTAAGGTTTTTCAGCAGACTGCTAGTTCAACACCGATCGGGACATCCCCAGGAGTATGGCTAATGCGCATTAATAATAGTGTGGTCGGAATGATGTTGCAGAACGTGCACCGCACCGAGACTTCGCGGCAGGGCGCTGTGGTCACGCACAAGGCGAATACGAGTGCGCTGACCAATTTCCGAGCTTCTCGACAGGCCACGTCTGATCTCCGTAACTCAAATAGCCCGCAATCCCGGGGCGGAGAGGACACAAGTGGAGACCGCGACTTGCTGGGCCAGGCCTCTCGCGCAATGAAGTATGCATTGGGGGTGGCCGGTGCGGCATATCTCTACGACAAGACTACCAATGATTTCTTCCTCTCGACCACGTCGTTACACGATGGCAAAGGTGGATTCACGAGCAACGACAGGCTCAATAAGGCATCCGAAATAGCAAAAGTCCGTTTCCGCCACTACCACAGCAGCAGTCCAAAAGAGCAGAAGCGGAACAATCGGTCGATTAATTCCGTGCGGACCTGCGGCAACAACCAGTTCGTGACCATGACCGACTATCGGGCAGCTACGAAAGTGCACGTCATGCACCTCGTAAACACGGAGAAGGCGCGCCAGTCGCTGGTGAAGAGCCTTACGTGCCTCAAGGGCCAACTCGTGAAAGCTGACCACGTTGCCAAATATGATCCGCCTCTCGTACCGAATGATCCCGATTTGACGAAGAGCAGCCTGTACGAGCAGAAGAACAAATATGCGCTGACAGGCGTCGCCAATGACGAGACCGGGGCTCGCGGGTACACCTCGCGGTCGATCACCCGACCGTTCGTGCTCAAAGGCTACAAACACTTCAAAGACGTCTCCGAGACGAAAGGCTTGTCACCGCGGCAATGCGTGGAGTCGCTCGAGGCCTTGCTGGAGAAGGACGACAAGCTTAGCGAAGATGCGCAGTTTGCCGCCGGCCAAGCGATCTTGAACTTGAGGCAGGTCTATGCCGCAGACGAGCACTGGGGACATGCCGAGAAGATCGTCATGAAGACGCTGGCGCAGCACGGTTTTCTGTCGCCGGACGAGACCTACAAGATCGATGAGAGCTTGATGTTCGAAGACCCGTCGAAAAGCATCTTCAAGCGAAATACCGGTGTCATGGGACCACTATTGCACAAGCTCGAAGCCCGCTTCCATAAGTTTTGGCTGAAGAATGATCCTGGAGCACTCAATGATCTTCAGCCCATGGCGGCCTCAAAAAACATGGAGAACCTGGCCATAGCTCACTTCAAGTTGAACGAGCAGGGTAACGGGTTCGAAGACTGCTCGGGCCTCGGGGACTCGTTCACATGCGCCAATGCTGTGGCGTGCATCAACCACGCGAGACTGATGAGCGCGGAAGAACCGTTGTCCAAAGACGATGTAGTCGTGATCATTGGGTGCCTCAATGCGGTATATGACGATGCCAGCGGGATCCGGCATACGCTCCACGAGACCGCACGAGGGTGCTTTGCAGGCGCCGGCTATACAGTGGCGGATGCAGATCGGTTCTACGAAGACGTATGTAGGATGGCTGCGGAAGAGTTCTATGGCGGAGAAAAGCTGTGAAGTGGGACGTCCGACCGATAGGCCAATTGCGAAGCCGAAGCGAGAGCGACGACGTCCCGATCCGCTCGTCAAAGCCACGCCACGAAGGCGATGCTCGTTATAGAAGGCGATCCAGCGGGCGATTCCGTCCTTGGCCTCGCTGCCGTCGGCGTATCCCTTCAGGTAGGTGAGTGGCAGATGCGGCTGTATCCGAGCCAACTGCTTGTCGTTGAGCCAGAACAGTCCTTTGCGCATCGAAGCCCCCATGCCGACTCAACTCGGCCCGAGGGAATCAGAAACCGCTAATTGAGTACAGCCCTAGTGGTGAGGGGAATATGTCCTGAGAGCTATCGCTGAAAGTTGGTGACGGCGGGAATCGGGAAGGCGGCATATCGTGGGGGTGCTTGACGCCTCCACTTCTCCACCGTAGGAGCGATATGCCGTGTCCAAAGATAACATCATCAAGCTGATTCAGCCAGGAAACGTCGCCGATCAACGCACCGAAATCTTGCGCAATGGGGCGCGTGCTCTGTTGGCTCAGGCGGTAGAGGCCGAGGTCGCGGACTTTCTCGGCAAGCATGCCGATTTGAAGACTGCGGACGGCCACCAGCGCGTCGTCCGCCACGGTCACCTGCCGGAACGCGAGGTGATGACCGGTATCGGTCCGGTCGCCGTCCGCCAACCGCGTGTACGCGATCGCGAGGCGGGCGCTACCGACCCCGACCGCATCCGGTTCTCTCCGTCGATCCTGCCGCCCTACATGCGCCGCTCGAAATCGATCGAGACGCTGCTGCCGATCCTTTACCTGAAGGGGATCTCCACCGGTGACTTCTCCGAGGCGCTGGCGGCGCTGCTTGGCAAGGATGCTGCCGGATTGTCGGCATCCGCCATCGGCCGCCTGAAGGACGGTTGGCTTGACGAACACACCGCGTGGCCGAGGCGCGATCTGTCGGCGAAGCGCTACGTCTACATCTGGGCCGATGGCATCCATCTGGAGGCACGGCTCGAAGACGAAAAGCGGTGCATCCTGGTGCTGATCGGCGCGACGTCGGAAGGCCGCAAGGAACTGGTCGGCTTCACCGATGGTGCCCGCGAGAGCGCGCAGGACTGGCGCGATCTGCTGCTCGAGCTGAAGCGCCGCGGGCTCGACGTGCCGCCGCGGCTCGCCATCGCCGATGGCGCGCTCGGGTTCTGGAAGGCTGCCGGTGAGGTCTGGCCGAAAACGCGCGAGCAGCGCTGCTGGGTGCACAAGAGCGCGAACGTGATCGCCAAGTTGCCGAAGAGCCAGCAACCGAAGGCCAAACGCGCGTTGCAGGAGATCTGGATGGCCGAAACCAAGCCGCCGCCGAGCTGGCGTTCGACGCCTTCATCGAGAGCTACACGCCCAAATACGAGAAGGCTGCCGACTGCCTAAGTAAGGATCGGGACACGCTACTGGCGTTCTACGACGTTCCAGCCGAGCACTGGAACCACCTGCGGACGACGGATGAGATGGACAAGCGATTTCTTCATGGCCGACACGAGGATTGCCGGGATCGCCGTAAGTCCATTCTTTTGTTCGGCCGCGCTGCGGGCCATTCTTCCGTCCCGGCCACCGATCTCGCAGCCGCCGCGCGCAGGGGCGGTCAAGGCTGGCCGCATTTGCGGCCACCGCACGGCTCGGCCTTGACCGGCCCGAGCACGACGGCACGCTGGTGTCGAACGGGACGGCATTCCAGGCGTGGCTGGACCTTGCCGTCAGCCGCGATTAGGGTTGTCCGGCGCGGGCGACCTCGTGGCGAAGCGTGACGCGTCGGCTGCAAGCGTCACCGGACTGCCTATTTTGTCCTGCCGGATTGAGGCGCCCGCGCGCCGGTTTTTGGCCGCCGCGGTTTCCATTGCGACACGAAGCGTTCGTAGCTGTGCTCCGCCTGGGCGGCAATCAACATCTCGCGAGCCCCTCGCTTGGGCAGGCCTCGGCGTAGGTATAGTTGGAGGCGCCCATCGCCGCGACGAACAGCTTCATCGACTGCACTTCCCCGTTTGAGGGATCGATGACGTCGATGGTGTCGCCGGCGA
>NZ_JBUYEN020000131.1:0-3693 GCF_055229415.2 Bradyrhizobium sp. Leo114
GCAAACTGCTCACGCAGATTGGAAGCGCCATGGGACAAAGCATTCCGCTCGTCTGCCAGGATTGGGCGAATACCAAGGCAGCCTACCGCTTCTTCTCCAATGACCGGGTCAGCGAAGCGGACATTCTGGCCGGCCATTTCCAATCGACACGTGATCGTGCCGCCGCCACTGAAGGTCTCGTTCTTGTGCTGCACGATACAACCGAGTTCAGCTATCAACGCGAGAAGTCAGAAGCGATCGGCATCACCAAGAGCATCAACAGTGGACGGGATAAGGCGGGTCGCCTCAGATCGCACACGGTTTGCGGCATCCTGATGCATTCGAGCCTCGCGGTTACAATCGAGGGGGTGCCGCTGGGGTTGGCGGCCGTTAAGTTCTGGACCCGGAAGAAATTCAAGGGGACGGCAGCGCTTAAAAAGAAGATCAATCCGACCCGGATTCCCATCGAGAAAAAGGAAAGCGTGCGGTGGTTAGAAAATCTCAAGCAGTCTACGCAACTGTTGGATCATCCGGGACGATGCATCCATATTGGTGATCGCGAGAGTGACATCTACGAGCTGTTTTGCGCAGCACAGGAGACCGGAACTCATTTCCTGATCAGGACCTGCGTCGACCGCTTGGCTGGAGACGGAGATCACACGATCGCCGACGAAATGGACGAGGTCGCCGTCAAAGGGCTCCATCGCATCGACGTCAGAGACAGCAACGGCGATCCCGACCAGGCCGTTCTTGAGATCAGGTATCGCAAGATTCGCGTCCTGCCGCCGATCGGAAAGCAGAAGCGCTATCCCGCTCTGACCCTGACGGTGATCCATGCCGAAGAGCGCGGGACGCCGAAAAACAGAAAGAAAATCGAGTGGAAGCTGATCACCGATCTGCCTGTTGGTTCCCGCGCCGACGCCATTGAGAAGCTCGAATGGTATGCTTTGAGATGGAAGATCGAGGTGTTCCACAAGATCCTCAAATCGGGCTGCAAAGCTGAGGAGTCGAAGCTCAGGACCGCCCA
Source organism: Bradyrhizobium sp. Leo114 (assembly GCF_055229415.2). Taxonomy (NCBI): domain Bacteria; kingdom Pseudomonadati; phylum Pseudomonadota; class Alphaproteobacteria; order Hyphomicrobiales; family Nitrobacteraceae; genus Bradyrhizobium; species Bradyrhizobium sp. Leo114. The sequence continues at coordinate 1,007 of NZ_JBUYEN020000131.1, forward strand.
GCGTCTGACCAACCTGATCTCGCTCTTTTGCATCCTGAGTTGGCGGGTCTTCTGGATGACGATGCTCAACCGTTCCGCCCCAGACGCACCGCCAAGCCTCGCATTGACTGCGACTGAAATCGGTGTGCTCGATCGCCTCGTCAACGACAAACCAAAAGCAAGACAGAAAACGCTCTCGCACTATCTGATCAAGATCGCCCGGCTCGGCGGTTATCTCGCCCGCGCCAGCGATCCGCCGCCCGGCAATACCGTCATGTGGCGCGGGCTGTCACGCCTCACCGACATCGCGCTGGGCGCCATGGTCGGAGGAGAATTTGTGGGTAATTGAAAGCTTTACAGGCCGTATACATGACCGAACCGCTCCCATGTGTGAAGTCGACTGAGAAAGCTCTTGCGCCCGCGGGCCGTTCCATACATGTCGCGCTATAGGCTCGTCCAACAATAGGAGGCTCGGCCTGAGAGAGAGGGTACGGGCCAGCCGTCGTTGCCCTCCCTATCGTGACGGTAACCATGGCTGTCGCGGACATATCCGCGGTTTCCCGAAATTGAGACCCAAACACGACTTGCGCTGCTGTGCCGAAAGGGATGGCCGGGTTTACTTCGTTTCTGGATCGCTCTCCGCATCAGACCGGACATGCTCGGCAAGCAGCCGGCACTGTTCGCACGAGCGATATCCTTTCCACGCCAGCGATATCCTTTCCACGCCGAAGCGCTGTTCCGGCCGCGATGAGGTCGCTGATGGTTGTCAGCCTGCTTCTGCTTGCCTATTCGGTGGGTGCGCTCATCGCGGGCTGCGCCGGTGGCTGAACAGACCGTGCCAAGACAGGGCGTCTTTGACCCTCCGCATAGATGGATGGTTGCGATTCTTCTTCCAGTCACAAGTGCGCGGCCGCCGCAGCCTGGGCTTCGAAAGAATTCCTTCGAGATTCATCCGATAGGCTCGAATGGCCCGGTTCAATCTTGCCAGCTTCGAAAGGACGGCGCAGCCTTTTGGCCGACTGGTCAGCACTTTCGCCAGCTTTGCCTTTCGATTGTCGGATTCAGCCTCGCACACAAGGTCTGGCCGGTGTCGGCGAGAGCCGCTTCAGCCGGTTCTATCGACACAGGCCGACCTCAGCTCCTGAGCCGGTTTTGCAGGGCCATGCGCACTATCTGCAGTTGGGCAGCGATCCGGTCATCTATCTTTATGGCGCCGACGTTCCAGCGTGGCTGCTGAAGCTGCGTGTCGATGCGCGCTTCGTTCACCGATCCGACACGCTGTTTGGACCTCAACCGGTCGGCGTCGAGGATGCCGCATTCAGCCGATCGGACAACGATGACAGCGAGCTGGCGCTCAGCCCCTGGAGATGGCCGATCAGGATGTCTTCGCCTGAGAGGGCGATTCTCGAAACGCTTGATGAACTCCCCGCGCATGAAAGCTTCCAAACGGTAGACAAGCAGTTCGAGAGTCTGGTGAGCCTGCGACCGAAAGCGCTGAACCAGCTGCTCGAGCAATGCCGCAGCATCAAAGTCAAGCGCCTGTTTTTCATTTACGCGGACAAGTACGCACATCCGTGGCGAAAGCACATCGACACCGCCGACATTGACTTGGGCCGCGGCGACCGTATGCGCGACGGGTAGTCGCTTTGCTTGACGAGCGACTATCTGGGTTGTCAAGTTGCATTGGCGTAAGCGGCGCGCGCATCGCGTGCTTTGGCGTTGAGACGGACCAGGAGCTTGCGGGCGAGCGCAATGCGAATGACCATTTTTTCCTTTCCGGCAGCGACCAGCCTGGCGCGGAAGTCGGCGAGGCTTTTGTCATAACGGGCGACGGTGGCCGCGACGAGGAAGAGGATCGAGCGGACGCCGGCGCGGCCACCGCGGATAGGTCGTTTACCCTTTCGCTTACCACTGTCATTGGCGATCGGGGCGAGGCCGGCCAGCTTGGCAATGGCTTTGTTGGACAGGGTGCCGATCTCCGGCAGTTCGGCATGCAGGCGTGCAACGGTTCGTCCGGCAACGCCCTTCACCTCGCGCCACGTCTCGGCGAGCTTTGCCCACAGCGGATCGTCGTCGATCATCGAGGCGATCTCGCCTTCGAGCGAACGGGACTGGCGCTTCAGCAGGGCGATCACCTCGTCAACACTTGCCTGCATCTCGGCATCGTCGAACATGCTGGCGCGGCGCTGCTTCTGGACCGTCAGGTCGTCGGTGACCTGCCTGAGCCTTGCGACCAGGGGCCTTCAGGCGTTGCTGGGCCTGGCTCGGCAGCGGGGTCGGAGCCAGATTCTTGGCGTCGGCGAACCGGGCAATGACGGAGGCATCGATCCGGTCGGTCTTCTCCAGAATGCCCATCGCCTCGGCATGGCGGCGGACGCTGCGAGGGTTGGTCAGCGCACAGCTGATACCTAACGCCCACAGCTCGAGCAACGCCCGTCGCTCGTAACCGCCGCTGGCCTCCATCACCACGAGCTCTACCGCATGTTCACGGCAAAACGCCGCCAGTTCGGTAATGCCTGCGGTGTCGTTATTGAAGCTCGCAGACCGATGCCCGGGCTCGATGCAGACATCGAGCTTGGCTTTCGAAACGTCCACTCCACAAATCGTCTTCTTCACGGTAACCTGCCTTGTCCATGCGATCGGAACTCAAGCGACTGTTCGGTCGTGCGTGACATGGCGAAGATCCCAAAGCTCATCCACGGTTGTGG
>NZ_JBUYEN020000132.1:0-3474 GCF_055229415.2 Bradyrhizobium sp. Leo114
GTCACACCATCAATGTGAGGGACGACCGCCCGCCCTCCAAGCAAGCCGCGCGCAGCGCGCCACCCATAGCGCCGTAGCAAGCGCGGCTTGCTTGGAGGGCAGACCGCGGCCCGTTACCCCATCTACGCGTATTGCGATTCCGCAACTCACAACGTGCAGCGGCGCTGCGTCCGCATCTGTTGCTGCTCGGCCATCGCGGCGGTGAAGGTCGGGACTGGCTTGCTGACGACCTGATAGGTCGAGGGCCATTGCATCGGCTTCTGCTGCAGGTCCTCGTTCCAGATCTGGCAGATGCCGGTGTTCTCCCAGCGGATCACGTAATAGCCGGCCTCTGCGGGCCTGGCGGCGAAGGCCGCGACAGCGGAGCAGGTGGCGAGCCAGAGGGCGGTAGCGCGACGCATGACGTATCTCCTGTCGAATTGTTATTTGGCTGCCTCCGCGATCGGCGTAAGGCGCCGCCGATCTTTTGTGATCGTTTGTGGCGGTATTGGTACGGCAAGAGCCTGCTCCTTCCAAATCGGAAGGCTGCAATGATTTTATGAACTGCAATTTCACCGACTGCTTCGGGCGGCGGTATGTTGATCCTCCACTCGCTCGCCAGATAGCAGCCAATCCGCCAGTTCCTGCCACGGCTGCAATGACCAGCTTCCCGAAGCTGCGCCCGATGGCGACGCCAGTACGAAGATATCTGGAAAATCGGGAAGCGCAGCTTGCCGGCCGAGCGCGATCGCCGGCGTCGGTCGTACGAAGAACAGGGATGCAGCCTTCTTGCTGGTGAATCCGATGGTCTTCGGCCGGTAAGCCAGCATCTTGTTCCGGAACGCGGGCACATCGATAGGGAAGGCCAGCGCCTGGTGATCCATGCCTGCGCCGGTCTTGCACATGTCGGTGAAGCCGATCCCGAGGTCGAGCAGCGCCGGAAATTCATGCGGCTCAAAGCGGCGCGGCGTGATGCCGACCTCATGCAGCGTCCGCCAGAAGCGGTTGCCGGGATGCGCGTAGTAATGGCCGAGGTCGGCTGACCGCTGGCTCGCGGCGGTGCCGACGAACACCAGGCGCAGATTATGCTGAAGCTGGTCGGGCAGCCGCTCGTGCGGAGCGGGCGCGCCGCTCATGCAGCGCGAAGGCTTGCCACGCCCTCAATCTCGATCAGCATCTTCGGATCGGGCAGCGCCACCACCACGCAGGTGGTGCGTGCAGGATAAGGCGCCGGGCCGAACGCTTCGGCATAGAGCCTGTTCATCGTGGCAACATCGGAGGCGCGCGTCAGCAGCACGTTGACCTTGGCGAGATCGCGCACCGTCGCGCCCGCCTCGTCCAGCACGCGCTTGAAGTTGGTGACGACGTTGGCGAACTGCGCCTCGAACGTATCAGGCAGTCCGCCATTGGCGTCGAACCCGGGAATGCCGGAGATGAAGAGGAGATCGCCGACGCGGGCGCCGAACGAAAGCGGCGGCGCCTTGACGCCGGGCGGGGGAGGGAGGTGCTCTATGGACATGCATGCATCCTCGTCGTTGGACAGATGGGATGCAGGATAGATCAGTAGCCGATATGAGCCAACCGATCGCGCGAATGCACATCCGATGATGGGCCTCTCAATATGCGGGAACCGGTGCCCACCCTCGGATCCCTCGGATCAAGTCCGAGGGCATGCTTCGCTCGAAGACGCTTTACAGGAGGCTTCTGTTGTCGGAGAAAAATCGCTCGCAGAACCTGCGGATGTGGTCTGACAGATCATCAACTGCTGATGACTTCTTGGACTCATCGCGGCGAGGTTGCGTTCCGGTTACCCTGTTCTCAAGGTGCAAGCCGTCGCGCTCGGCTCGATTCGCAATCCGAAATGCAGCTCTTGCTTTGGCGCGGAAGGCGCTATTCGATCGCATGTCGTTGTCCCCATGTCCGCCAATTGAGACTTGCGCGTGTTTCTAGGATGTCTGGAGAATCTGACTAGCTACCAAAATGGCTGGCAACGGCATCCGAAAGTTTGTCATTAGGGGGCCCTTCAGGTTCGATCACTTCTTAGAGCACGATGAGATCAGGTCGAATTGTATCCGCGATGAGCGCTGCGCTCCCTCTCCCGCTTGCGGGAGAGGGCCGGGGTGAGGGTGTCTCCGCGATGGGGCTATCCGTGGGAAGAGAGCCCCCGGGAGCCATATCACCCGGATATCGCGTGCTCATACGGCTATCGCTAGCGCGCCGGCTCCTTGGTCCGTTCTTCGGTTGCGACCGATTGTGCAGGCCTGGTCGAGCGGACCATCAGAAATGTTCCCGACAGCGTCGAGCCCGGCAGCCTCCAGCGCCCATCGATCTCCGTGGCCTCAGCATTGACCACGCCTTCATAGTGGACCGTGTCATAGCCGTAGCCAGGCGGCTCGTAGCGCTTAACGAACGAAACTGCGCTGCCCGATCGATGACCGGCAATCGAAGCGTTGTGGGTGCTCAACGGGCAGCCGGGCATCATGCAGGGTTCGGTCACGCTTCCGCCGAGAGCGCCACCGGACTCGATAAGCGTCGCCAGAAACGTGACCATTCCAGCTTGCGGCTGAATATAGCTGCCGTCCCAGACGCCGGTCAGACTGTCGGTCATTGCAGTCCGACGCGGGTAGCGAAGGAGAGCGGCGGGGCCTTGATGCCGGGCGGGGAAGAGAAATGGTGGATCGGCGGCATAGGAGCACCTTTGGCGAGTCAGACCATCTGATTGTGAGTCTCTTGCGCAGCAATAACTGTGAGAAGTTGGTAGCCCACCTTGCTGAATACCCTTAAGGGGCTACACTTGAAGTTGTAATTACCTAAGAGTCTAGGGGCATGCGCTTATTCATAAGTTGGTCGGGCGACTTAAGTCATAAGATCGCAGAGCGGTTGTTTGAATGGTTGCCGATGGTGCTCCAAGGTGTCGAGCCTTACATGTCCTCAGAGTCTATCGAAAAAGGCGCGCGATGGTCGAGCCATATCGGAAAGGAACTTGAAGAGGCTCGGTTCGGATTAGTCATTCTAACCCGAGAGAATCTGAGTTCACGATGGTTGCATTTTGAGGCTGGTGCAATTGCAAAATTAGTGGACGAGTCTCGGCTCGCTCCTTTGCTATTCGGTATTCGTCCAGCAGACGTCCTTCAACCATTATCGCAATTTCAAGTTACCAGTTTCGTTAAGGACGATGTTCTGAAACTACTCAAGTCGGCGAACCTCGCTGATGAGGGCTCCTTGATGCCTGAGATACGCTTGACTGCGTTGTTCGACAGGCTTTGGCCCGATCTGCAAGAAAAGATCGACACAATTCTGCACGAGCATGGAGCAACAAAAAACGTAACGTCTCGTAGCACGGAAGAAATTCTGGAAGAAATTCTGGCGCTAGGTCGCGTGGACAGTTATCTTAGCCAGAGCAGAGTTGCGGCGATAGCGACGACAGCGAAGTAATTTCGTGCGGTTTTTTCGTAGCGCGTAGCAACGCGCCTGAAACGCTTCAGTTTCGAGAAG
>NZ_JBUYEN020000133.1:0-3399 GCF_055229415.2 Bradyrhizobium sp. Leo114
AACTGACGAGCTGTCCAAATGGACGTCCTTTTTGCCGTCCAATCCCATCCCAAACCTCCGTTCAATCCGGACGCTTCTTCGCACATCTAATCTAACCCCGAACCCTGGGTATCGGCTTAGCGCTTACGGATTTCCTGGATCGACCAGCGGATCAAGAACGATGCGTGGGTCGCGGCCGCCGCAGCCTGTGCTTCGAAAGGATTCCTTCGAGATTCATCCGGTAGGCTCGAATGGCCCGGTTCAATCTCGCCTCCTTCGAAAGGGCCGCGCAGCCTTTTGGCCGACTGGTCAGCAGCTTCGCCAGCTTTGCCTTTCGACTGTCGGATTCAGCCTCGCACACAAGGTCTGGCCGGTGTCGGCGAGAGCCGCTTCAGCCAGTTCTATCGACACAAGCCGACCTCAGCTCCTGAGCCGGTTTTGCAGGGCCAGCCGACTGACCCTGAGGTTCTTAAGGTTCAGCAGGTCCGGCTGTCCTGTTGCCAATCGCCTGACCAGCTCCCGGGTGCCGTCCACGACAAAGACGCCGCAATCATAGGTGTTGCTCTGCTGGCGCATTGCGGCCCGTTGCGGGTTGGCCCCCAGCCGTCTTGCGAGCTCCGCTGCGGGCCGGTCATTATATCCCACCTGAGAGCCGTACCCATCGTCTACCATCAGAGAATCGTAGTAATGGGCAACCGGCCTTGACCGATCGCTGCGATCAATCAGCAGCAGCGACCAGTGACTGCCGCGCCGCTCTATCTCCGCGCCGGCATCGTTTACCGGCAGGAACAGGAAGTCGTCTGTATGGCCAATCCAATTGAGTGCTTGTGCCGCGAGCGCGTCTGACCGCACCATTTGGGCTATCAGGGGATTCACGAACTGCGTCCGGGCGGCGAGATCCGGATTGCTCTCCTGCAACTCCTGTGTCAGGAGCTCATAGTCCCGCTGGATATGCTCGTTCGACAGCCAGTCCGTGGCACCTAGCACGCGTCCGCTGCGGCCGGCGGAAGAGGCGCCGGTAACTGACGTACCGGTCCGGGCATCTGGGACGGGGGAAGGGCGAGGATGATGGATGAATTGCGCATCGCGGCGTCCTCGCGTCCGCAATGTGATCGAGTAGGTCTCACCGTTGATGGAGACCTGCCTTGGGCCGCTGAACTGGGTCGGCAGGACGCCGATGTTATCCAGGGCATCGAGCAGGAAATCCGGCACCGGCCGGGAGCCATGCTGCCAATTCTCGCCGACGAGAGGTCCGATATCCTCAAGCTCCACAAGCGAGCCCGATGCGCCGACGACAAAGCCGGCAGGGCCGAGCACCGGCGGTGATTGAGCATCGTCGCGCAATTCGGATGGCGTCGGCGCATTCAGGTCAACGAAAGAGTCCAGACCCGCGTAGGTATTTGAACGAGCTCCGGCCAGGTGCGCTGGTGCAAAGTGAGCATCGTCGCGCAATTCGGATGGCGTCGGCGCATTCAGGTCAACGAAAGAGTCCAGACCCGCGTAGGTATTTGAACGAGCTCCGGCCAGGTGCGCTGGTGCAAAGTGAGCATCATCGCGCAATTCGGATGGCGTCGGCGCATTCAGGTCAACGAAAGAGTCCAGACCCGCGTAGGTATTTGAACGAGCTCCGGCCAGGTGCGCTGGCGCAAAGTGAGCATCGTCGCGCAATTCGGATGGCGTCGGCGCATTCAGGTCAACAAACGGCTCAAGGCCGGCGTAAGTGTCTGAGCGAGCCCTGGCAGTTGACGGTGACGCTGGTTCTTGCATCTCCTTCCTCAACAAAGCCCAAGCTCCCTCGCTCGGGGTGGCTGGGGTTGCGGGAAGCGCCTGCGACGGGCTGGGCCGCCCAGCGCCCAGCCCGGACGGCAAAGCCGGCTGCTCGCGGGCTTCTGGCCCTAGAGCATGGTTCGCCTCGACGAGTTTTAAGTAATTCCGAAGGTGCGCCAAATCAAGATCATATAGCCTGCCTTCAGTCAGTTTGAATGCAAGCACATCGTCGCGCAGCGTAAATTCCTCCTTGTTGGAGCGGTTAAGTCGGCCAGCCATGCTCTCCCTGCCATTTTCTTTAAGCCACGCACCCAGGGTATGAAGACGTGCAGCCCGCTCCTGGGCAGACTTCCTTGGCTCAAGATTTTTCAAGGCCTGGTCGAGCGCGCCATCTATGAGGGCGGCGTCTTCGGGATAACGACCCAGATGCCATGAGCTACTTGCGCCGGATGCGCGCTCCGCGCGCTGAAACTCGTCAATCATCTTCAACGCGGGCCCGAGGGTTGTGTCGTTCGGACGCAACTCTTTAGCGCGCTTGATGCGTGACTCGTGATCTAGCCTGGCGATTGCGTGGCCCTCGCGGTTGAGCGCTTCAGAAAATATGCGAAGGCTGCCGCTATAGATCACAACGGCCGCTGCGGGTCGCCTGCTGCTACGAGCTGCGCCCTCGATGAGGGCTTGGTCTTCGGCTGGAATACTCCGTTGCCGCCCACGCTGGGAACGGCCTGACGTACCACCGGGTTCAAGATACTCCCGAAGATAACGCAAGCCAGTAATAATTTTCCGGTTGCCGAATTTATTGGCGTGGGCTACCAGCGAATTGTGATCGAGCGCAGAAATCGATTGCCCATTACGTGCGAGATCATCTCCAAGACCACGAAGAACCGTTACATAACTACCGACCGTTGCCGCGCGCAGTCCCCGGCGTTCACCCGCCGACCGAATGGCGTTGTCGATGATGGAGGCGTCTTCATTAGACAGATGGGGGGTGTATCGATCTCGACGCGCGGGCGCCGCTGGGACGGGAGCGGCATCGGCTTGTTGCACCTCATCCAAGCGTTGCTCAAAGCTCGGATGCCCAGCCTCGTCCGCTTGCCCCCCTGACCTGACTGTTGCTTCGCCAAGGCGGGGTGATACCCACGTTGCCAGTCGGGGACTGAAAATATTGAATCTGTTCGGATCCATCGCGACCTCGTTCGACTGGACTTCAGCAATGAGACAGCAGGCTACTGTCGCAACCTGACGAGAGGCTGACGTCGTGGAACCGGCGCTGCCAGCGGCGCCCCCAAAGCTCGCAATCCGAAGACTTTCAAAATCCGTCGTGCCTCAGTTTGAGATTTTTCCGGCCCACCAGATCGTCGTCCATTGGATTGGGGCCAAGGTCCGGGGTCAATTGAGCCACCAGATTGCAGGTGCGGCAATGAGAGCCCAGCGAGGAAGTTTCTGGCGAGCTTGTCACAGCGCTTGACATGTGGCGGAAGTCTTACTCATAGGTCAGAAATATAGGCGACATCTGGATGCTTGAAGAAGAAGGAACGCACCAAAGCTGGTCTGTTGCCGATGTCGGCGAGCTGGGTGCGGACTCGGTCTTCCAATTTCTCGCCTGCGCGCAGCGGCCGGCGTGCATTGCCAGTGCGCTTGGCATGGCTCCAT
>NZ_JBUYEN020000134.1:0-3332 GCF_055229415.2 Bradyrhizobium sp. Leo114
TTCCGACGATTGAAGGCACATCAGCAATTGGCGATTCTGCGTGCGGCCCTTCAAGCTCACCACAATCCCATGACGATCAAGCCCGTTGCCCATGTCACAAGGGCCGCGTAACATTCATTCTGGCAACTTCGGCCCGACGTAGTTCAACACCGATCGGGACATCCCCCTGATGGAACGGCATGACATCTACCAGAATCAAATCCGATCCGAATTCGACGATATGCAAGCGCGAAGCAGTTTGCTGAAAGATATGAATAAGGCATTGGCGGCCCTGCGCACCAATCGACCTACCGATGAAAAGACGGTTAGAGACTACGGCAGCTTCGTCGATTCGCAAGGCAAGACTCAGGATGTGTTTGAATGGATGCAGGCACACGGCATCTCCATCGAGACGGAGAAATCCGACAAGAGAGGTGTGCAGTCACAGTTCGACGCTGCCATCAACAACCTTAAGGCGGCGATTGACAGTGCCAATAGCGAAGGGCAGATGGCGTTGATTTTTCTGCAAGGGCTGCTTGCTAAGCTCAATGATGTTGCTGCACTGATGTCTAACCTTCTTTCAAAAGATCAAAAGATCAAGGAGGTGATCATTGGCAACTTTCGTTGAGAGACGGCAACAAATGAGTAGTACAGGACGGGGGCAATCATCCCAGTTCTGCCCAACTGTCCTCACAGTTGCAATGAATGCAAGTGCGACGGTGGATGTGAAATGGACCCCGGTTTTGGGACCAGAGGCTAAGTTGGAAAAGGGCCGCTCCGCTTGATAGACGGAGCGCATGATGACGACGAAGACACGACGGAAGATCGACGCGGCGTTGAAGGCAAAGATCGCGCTGGAAGCCGTGCGGGAGCAGGCGACGGTGGCCGATCTGGCCCAGCGCTATGAGGTTCACCCGAACCAGATCTATGCCTGGAAGAAGCAGCTGCTGGACCAGGCGACCCGGGCTTTTGACGCGGGTGTCGGGCGCGAGAGCGAGGACGCTCGCGAACGCGAGATCGAGAAGCTGCATGCCAAGATCGGACAACTGACAGTCGAGCGCGATTTTTTAGCGCGGAGGTCCGGAAGATGGGAAGATGAGCACGCCGGACCGTCGAGGAATGCTCGATCGCGCCGACCAGGCGCTGTCGATCCGCCGGCAATGCATGTTGCTTGGCATCGCCCGTTCTGGGGTCTACCGGCCGCCACGGCCGGCCAACGACAACGACCTTGCCCTGATGCGGCGGATCGACGAGCTGTTCACCGCCTGGCCGTTCCTGGGCTCGCGGCGAATGACCGCGATGTTGAAGGCGGAGGGGCTTCAGGTCAATCGCAAGCGCGTGCAGCGGTTGATGCGCAAGATGGGCATCGCGGCGCTGGGACCGAAGCCGAACACGACGAGGCCGGCGCCGGGCCATAAGATCTATCCCTACCTGTTGCGCAACATGACGATCGACCGGCCGAACCAGGTGTGGGCGGCCGACATCACGTATCTGCCCATCGGCCGCGGCTTTCTCTATCTCGTCGCCATCATCGACTGGGCGAGCCGTGCGGTTCTGGCGTGGCGGTTGTCGAACACGATGGACGTCTCGTTCTGCGTGGCGGCTCTGGAAGAGGCGCTGGCGAAGTACGGCACGCCGGAGATTTTCAACACCGACCAGGGCAGTCAGTTCACCAGTGCGGCGTTCACCGGCGCGTTGGCGGGTGCAGGGATCAAGATCTCCATGGATGGCCGCGGTCGTTGGATGGACAACGTCTTCATCGAGCGGCTGTGGCGGTCGCTCAAGCATGAGGACATCTATCTCAGAGGCTATGCCGACGGCCGCGAGGCCAAGGCAGGGGTCGCAAGCTGGATCGCCTTCTACAACGATCGTCGCCTGTCGCCTTCATCAGGCGCACGGCTATCGCACCCCGATGGCGGTCTGGCGCGAACGGATGCCGGCCGCGAAGGCTGTGGACATGGTGGACAACGCTGCCGCGTTGACAACATGCCCACGGCAACATCAGCAAGCTTTCCCAAGGTGAATGGCTTTCAACATAGAGCGGTCAGCTTCCATCTAAGAAACCGGTTCAAGCGGTCCCGCCACGCGGGGTCCATTTCACGGCATCCTATTGCCGGGAGGCGCGGTCGGCGGCATACCGCAACTGGATGCATCGAACATCTGATGCTCATGACGTGCTTTTAAAGCTAGCCATTCCGTCCAGGAAATGGCTTCCGCTTTTTCAAGAGGTTGTTCTTTTGCATACTGAAAAAAAGTGTCCATTAGCTCGCTTTTTTCGTTCCGCAACACCTCCTTTGCCGCCTTGCTTGTTGTAGATTCGTCGCGCCTTCTTAATCTTATCTGGCGTTCTATGATGTCTGCACATTGCACTTTGTCGGCATTGTACAACATATCTGCTAGGGTCATCAGCAGCGTTGTACGCCCCATGCCGCCCCGGCAATGAAAATGCAAATGAACATCACCCGCATGAGCGAGGTTTCGCAACTCCGATACAAGTTTATCTATTTCAGCATCGGTGGGGCGCGCATGATCTGGTGTCGGAATACGCAGATACGCGACACCCTTTCTTTTAACTAATTCCTCTTCCGTTTCTATTTTCACTTCACCGAAGTCGAGAACCATTGGAGGCGCCGAAGAAGCCTTTCCTTTTACGACACTCCCGGATTCTATGGTCAGACCAAAAGGAAATTTAGTCGGTAGTTTTGCGAGCTTCTTTGTCTCCTTCGCGGGAATAATGTCAGCAGGCTTTTCCACGTTACCCCAATTATGATTATCTGCGGCAAACCAGGATATTGGTTCTCCATTTGCGAATCCATGGAACTCTTGCCTAGTATCTACAATGACGAGCCGTTTTGGATGTGTCAGTGTAATTAGTTCTTCTAGCTGCCGCTCAGAAAATTGAGCACTCCCAGACAAGCTTAAACCGTGAAACCCGGTCGAGTCGCATCTCTCCAACCCAGATGTATCGGATGTGGTGCGAAATCTAGGGGGTTCAATCTTGTCATATACAAGTCTTGGCGGATTTTGGTCGGGTATTTTCTTCGGTATTGTTGTCGGTGGAATTCTAAATGGCTTGCGTGAGTCAACGCTCGATGAGGCTGGAGCGCGAGCGCCGAGATCCGCATCTGGCGGCGGCATCTGATATGAAAGACCGACAGGCTTGCCGGGACCACACCGCATAAGTCTCTCCTTTGAACAGCAAAAAGATAGTTCCAAATCACGCAGGCTAGGAGCCTGTCCGAGTATTCCCTGTTCAATTGGGCGGGAGTGTGATCGATTTGGTCCATGAGCAAGTATTTTCGGCCGTGGAAGATTGATCAGCCGCAGTTGCTGCCGCCGAGTGTGCAGGATTT
>NZ_JBUYEN020000135.1:0-3139 GCF_055229415.2 Bradyrhizobium sp. Leo114
GTGAGCGTCACGAGAGGATCGCCGTGCCCGGCCTTGACTTGCGCGGAATGCTTTGGATTGCCCGATCGGGGTGATTGACGCTGCCGCTGGGCGATGATTGGGTGCTCCCCTCTGAAGGGGGCGACGGGGATCAGAATGACCAGCGAGTCGCATCTGCGCGAGAAGCTTCGGAAGATCGAGGCGTTGTTCGCGGGTGCAGGAACTGCTGGTGAGCGCTTGGCGGCGGAAGCCGCACTGCAGCGGGTGCGTGCCCGGGTCGAGGAGCTCGCTCGCCACGATCCACCGATCGAGCAGCAATTCTCACTTCCCGACCAATGGTCGCGGCAGCTGTTTCTGGCGCTTTGCCGTCGATACGGGCTGCGGCCGTTTCGTTACCACCGCCAGCGACGCAACACGGTGATGATCCGCGCGTCACGGGGCTTCGTTGACAAGATCCTGCTGCCGGAGTTCACCGAGCTGCAGAGGGCGCTGCAAGTCTATCTGCACGAGGTGACGCTGCGCGTGATCCGCGAAGAGATCTATGACGACACCAGCGACGCGCAGGAAGTTCCCGACGCCCTGCCGTCAAATTGATCAGGCGGCGAGCTTTGTCTCCAGACCATCGCGCTCGGCCTTCCATGTCCACGGCAGCAATGTGTGCAGCTGATTGATCTTGGTGCGTCCGGAGACGATGCGCTCGAGAACGTCGGTCAGATAATGCCGCGGGTCGACGTCTTGCAGCTTGGCCGAGTTGATGATCGACGCGAGAATGGCCCAGGTCTCGGCGCCGCCTTCACTGCCCGCAAACAAATAGTTCTTCTTTCCTAACCCTATCGGCTTGATGGTGCGTTCGACCGTATTGTTGTCGATCTCGATGCGCCCGTCATCGATGAAGCGCGTCAGGCCTTCCCAATGGTTGAGGGTGTAGCGAATCGCCTTGCCAAGGCCAGACTTCTTCGAGACTTCCAGCAGTCGTGCCTCAAGCCACGGCTTGAGGTGCTCGATCAGCGGCCTGGTTTCGGTTTGCCGAACCGCAGACCGCTGCGCCGCCGGCAGACCACGGATACGGTCTTCGATGGCATAGAACATCGCAATCCGTTGCAGCGCTTCCGCGGCAATCGGCGACTTCGTCGCGACGTGAACGTCCCAGAACTTCCGCCGCGCATGCGCGAAGCAGAATGCGAGTTGCACCAGACGGCCGCCGTTCTTGATCAGACCCTTGTAGGCGGCATAGCCGTCGACCTGCAGGATGCCCTGGTAGTCTCCGAACAGCTGTTTGGCGCGGATCGCCTTGCGATCCTCGGCAAATACGTAGACCACCGCCGGCGGTGCCGGGCCGCCCCATGGCCGGTCATCGGTGGCGATCGCCCAGAACTGGCAGACTTTGGTCCTGCCACGGCCGGGATCGAGAACCGGCAGCGGCGTCTCATCGGCAAACAGCCGCGGGTAGGAGATCACTGTGTCGCGCAACAGCGCGTGAAGCGGCCTCAGCCACCAGGCGACGCGGCCCATCCACGAAGCCAGCGTCTGACGGTCGAGCGCGACGCCCTGCGCGGCAAACATCTGTTCCTGCCGATACAGCGGCAGCTGGTAACCGTATTTCATCACCGCGATGTGGGCCAGCAAGGCTTCCGTCACCATCCCGCCCTCGACTGCCTGGGCCAGCGCGGCCGCCTGCAGCACACCCTGGCGGCATCCCCGGCAACCATAGCGCGGACGCACGATGCGCTTGACCCGGTATTGCATCGGAACGACGTCGAAGGCTTCCTTGACGGTCTCCCCGATCTTGTGCAGCCGCTCGCCGCAGCAGGGGCAGATATGGCTCTCGATATCGATCACGACGTCGATGCGCGGCAAATGCTCCGGAAGCTTCCCCCGGTTGCGTCGCGCCAGTCGCTTTCCACGGCCTTCCGCTCCATCAGGCAGCCTGCCTCCGGTCACGTCGTCGTTGGCGGCCGGACCAGCCGCCTGCGCCGTGATGGTGAAGAGAGATAGCTGTCCGGGATCCAGTGTCTCGGACCGGGGACCGAAGATCGTGCGCTTGTACTGCGACAGGATCACCAGGAGCTTGTCGTTCTCCTGGATCGCAGCATCGCGCTGGGCGATCGCTGCATCACGCTCAGCCGCCAGCGTGCTGCATTCCGCCGACAACACGGCAAGCCGTGACGACAGCGCCGTCACGGCTTTCTGGAGCAATGCTGGATCGGAAGGCAAATCAATCATGCAGCGCGTTCTACTACAGCTCAGCATGAATGCCGAACTACTCTTGATGATGATCAACCAGCTCGTGTTGGTTGATCCACAACCCGCATCGGCACACGCTTCCAGTCCGAGCCGTCGAGCAGCACCGAGAGCTGAGCATGAGATAGCGGCATGACGCCTTCCTTGATCGGCGGCCAGCTGAACTGCCCTTCGATTCTCTTGTAGTAAAGAACAAGGCCGCTTCCGTCCCAGGTCAGGATCTTCACGCGATCTCGGCGCTTGGAGCGAAACACCCACAGCCCGCCGTCGAACGGATTGGCTCCAAACGCTTCGCTCACCAGCATCGCCAGCGAGTCCATGCCGCGACGGAAATCGACCGGCTGCGTCGCGATCCAGATCGATAACCCAGCGCGGAGCCCGATCATCGGCCAACCGTCCTGACTGCCGCAAGCACCTCGCAGAGTGCTCGCCGGTCGACCGTTCCCACGACACGGATGCGAACCACGCCGACGTCGATCTCAATCGCCCCCTGCTCCTCGCATGGCGGCAATTTGCCCCCGCAGCCCGTGATCGCGACCGGCACAAAGCCTGATGGCACGCCTCCATCCCTGCGCTCCGCGAGCTTCGCCCGCGTTGCCTGACGACGCCAAAGAAACAACAGGCTCGGGCTGATGTCGTGTCGCCGCGCCACCCCGGAAGCGCTTGCACCCGGCGCGAAACTCTCCGCGACAATCGCCGCTTTCGCATCGGTCGACCAGCGCCGTCGTCGGCCGGTCCCCGTGATGATCTCGACGCGCTGCAGCGTGTCGGAGCCGTCCTCAAGGATACGCGCATGCCTATCCTTATCGCCATCCTTACAACTATCTTTTGACATGGTGACCTCGTGACGAAACAATCCACGAGATCTTCCTAGCCGACCAGATCAGCCCTCAGTGCGTGGTCGCCGGATGACGCTCAC
>NZ_JBUYEN020000136.1:0-2792 GCF_055229415.2 Bradyrhizobium sp. Leo114
GCAACTGGCAACAGGAGGACGGCGGTGAACCAGCCAAGCAAACCGTTCAACATCGACAAAAGAAAGGTGTACGAAGCGTATCTGCAGGTGCGATCTAATGGTGGCGCAGCCGGTGTCGACGGAGTGACGATTGAGGAATTTGAATCCGACTTGAAGAGTAACCTCTACAAGATTTGGAATCGAATGAGCTCAGGCGCCTACTTCCCGCCACCTGTTCGTGCCGTCTCCATTCCGAAGAAGAGCGGAGGCCAAAGGATCCTCGGGGTGCCAACTGTGGCGGATCGCGTGGCACAAACAGTTGCCAAACAACTCATTGAACCGACTCTGGACGCAATCTTTCTGGCGGATTCCTATGGCTATAGGCCCGGCAAATCGGCTCTTGATGCCGTAGGCGTCACGCGCAAGCGTTGCTGGAAGTACGACTGGGTTCTTGAATTCGATATCAAGGGGCTGTTTGACAACATTGACCACGAGCTTCTGCTGCGGGCTGTCCGGAAACATGCAAAGTGCGAGTGGGCGTTGCTCTACATCGAACGATGGCTGACAGCGCCGATTGCGCAAGAGGATGGAGCTGTCGTCGAGCGAAGCTGCGGCACCCCGCAAGGGGGAGTAGTGAGCCCGATTCTCGCCAATCTCTTCATGCACTATACATTTGATCTCTGGATGGCACGAACGTTCCCTGAACTCAGGTGGTGCCGGTATGCTGACGACGGGTTGATACACTGCCAGAGTGAGGTGGAGGCGCAGAGCGTTTGCGAAGCGCTGAGAATTCGACTGGCCGAGTGTCGTCTGGAATTGCATCCGACGAAGACGAGGATTGTCTACTGCAAGGACGATCGACGCCAAG
Source organism: Bradyrhizobium sp. Leo114 (assembly GCF_055229415.2). Lineage (NCBI taxonomy): Bacteria > Pseudomonadati > Pseudomonadota > Alphaproteobacteria > Hyphomicrobiales > Nitrobacteraceae > Bradyrhizobium > Bradyrhizobium sp. Leo114. Next base: position 848 of record NZ_JBUYEN020000136.1, read on the forward strand.
GCAAGAGCGAGACGGTTATGTTCGACTTTCTCGGATATTGCTTCCGGCCGAGGTCAGTCCGGGGGCCGTACTCGCAGAAAATTTTCTGCGGGTTCACTCCGGCGGTCAGCAAGTCAGTGCTGAACGCGATGCGGGCAACGATCCGAGACTTGAACTTTCGTAGGCGGCCAAATCTGACGCTGGACGACATTGCCCGCGAACTAAACCCGATAGTTCGGGGGTGGATCGCGTACTATGGGCAATACATGCGCTCGGCGCTATATCCGATGGCCCGCTACATCAACCAAACAATAGCTATCTGGTTGAAGCGAAAGTACAAGCGCTTCCGCCATCGGTTGGGGCGCGCTCGTATCTTCCTGGAGAAGATCGCTCGCGAGAACCGCAGACTCTTTGCTCACTGGCAACTCGGTATTGGCGACAAGCTTGCCTGATGGGAGCCGGGTGAGGTGAGAGCCTCACGCCCTGGTTCTGCGAGAGGCCGGAGGTGAAATCCCTCCGGCCTACTCACCCCACGGTGCCGGTCCTTGCCAAAGGCAAGACCCGGACCGGCCGGCTCTGGACCTATGTGCGCGACGACCGGCCATTTGCCGGACCGGATCCCCCGGCGGCGGTGTTCTTCTACTCGCCGGATCGTGGCGGTGAGCATCCGGAACAGCATCTGGCAGGCTATGCCGGACTGATGCAGGCCGACGCCTACCGGGGCTTCAGCAAACTCTACGCGGCCAGTCGCAAAGTAGGCCCGATCGTCGAGGCGGCGTGCTGGGCCCACGGCAGGCAAGTTCTTTGACCTCGCACGGCTCACCAAGGCACCGATTGCAGCCGAGGCGGTCAAGCGCATCGATGCCCTGTTCGCCATCGAGCGCGAGATTAACGGTCTGACGCCGCAAGAGCGTCTGCGTGTACGCCAGGAGCGCAGTCGCCCCCTGGTCGTTGAGCTGCAGGCTTGGCTGCGTGAGCAGCGCGCCAAGCTCTCCAAAAACAACGACACGACCAAGGCGATCAATTACAGCCTCAGCCGCTGGGATGCATTTACCCGCTTCCTCGATGACGGGCGCCTTTGCATGTCGAACAATGCCGCCGAACGTGAGCTACGGGCCGTCGCCGTAGGAAGAAGAAACTGGACCTTCGCCGGCTCCGATGAGGGCGGCCGGCGTGCGGCTGCCATCTACACCCTGATTGCCAGCGCCAAGCTCAACGACGTCGATCCGCAGGCCTGGCTCGCCGACGTGCTCGCGCGCATCAATGATCATGCTATCCAGAGGCTGGACGAGCTTCTGCCCTGGAACTGGCGAAAGCCAACGCCTGATCATGTCGAAGCAGCGTGAGCCAAGAGGACACATGAGAGCGAGCGGTCTGTCCGCGGCAGATAAATTGGCGGTGACGGCCGCCTGCCAGCAGTTGATCGACGACTTTTTGAAGCCCCGCTTCCTGCCCACTATCCGACCGACGCAGTTCAACTATCCCGTCGATATCCTGGGAAAGTGGCACGGCACCAAATATCGCTTCATTCAACGCTACCGCTCCGGCTTTCTAGAGAACCTCGGCGAAGAGTTTGACGCCCCGTTCGCTCGCCTCGACTGGATCAGCCGTGATCGCTTCGACATCCAGTGGCACCGTCACACCGGAGAATGGTTCTGCCTCCATCGCGGCCTCACTCTCGCCGAAGCGATTGACACGCTAAGATCCGACGGATTGCTCCATCCACTTTAAACACGGAACTCCGCAAGGTCAGGTATCCCGGGTCCTCACCGGACGGATAGTGCGCCAGTGAAACTGGCGAAGGATAGTCGATGAAAGTTCGATACAGGAAAGGAGTAACGACCCACCTTGGCCCCGAGTCATGCGGAGGCGTTCGTGAGGACGACTTCGAAGCGTTGACAGGGGAAACCGCAGGCCAGCCATTGAGCCGCGAAATCGGAAGTCTGGAGCGCCGACGCTGTTATCC
>NZ_JBUYEN020000137.1:0-2682 GCF_055229415.2 Bradyrhizobium sp. Leo114
CGCCATCAGACTCGCTCGAAAGCGAATCCAACCCGCACACATCATCGCATGGTCACTTTGGCGTAGAGCTCACCAGGCCGCCGCCCAGCGCGCGCACTTCAAAACAAAAAGACAACTGTAATGCTAGCTAGCATCGCATGCATCGCAATTATCTCAAGGGACGTTTCGGCTACCGCATCATGGTCCTTGCCGCCGGCTACAACCTCGGCCTGCTCCTGCGATGGCCGGCGGAGAGTTGCGCGTCACCATCCGCGCGTTCGTCGATACTCTCCCGGCAGGAAATATCACTTTAGCCGGGCGCCGCGTCGCTTCGTCACAGACGAGTCACCGGCCGCTTACGGCGTAAGCGAAGAGATGCAATGAGATCCAAGCTGAGGCCGTGAAGCGTTTGCAGGCGTTTCCCCAGCTCCCACCGCTCATCGGGAAAATGGAGCTGGTCGATATTGAGTGTAGAGTTTACGCTTCTGGTTGAGTGCTCTCAAGGCCATAATCAGGGGCCAAATTGATAACTCTCCTGCAGCCGCGCGCCGCGTCAGTGTTCTCAAATATCCGCCAGCGTTCTTGATAGAGTCCCCTCTTTGCAAGATAACCGCGAGCGTGAGGCTAGCTCCCTCCTCTCCCATAACTGTACAGGCCTCATTCCAGGCGCTTGGACTAACAGCAAGCAGCTGCCGCGCTAGCCGCGCGGCGGCGACCAGATCTCCAATGGTCCGAATATCGCCGCGGGCATAATTGACGATGTCCGGGCAAGCCTCGATGATGAGCCGAACGGGCATCGCGAAGGATCTAGCACTCACATTTGCTTGGTGTTGGGACCTGGTAGGTGCCATTCTAGGTTTCGACTTTACGCAGCTATCTAGGTCAGGAGCATCGGCTGCGTCGACTTCCGGTGCTTCACCCCGATGAACGTGTTGCTGCAGAATCTCAAGGATATGCGAAGCAAGAAGGGTAAGCTCGCGGACAACCGGCTCCAGAGACTCGCGGGATGGGATACGCGGAAGGCGCGCCGTCAGATTGCCAAATTGGCGGCGTATCGCCGGCCAATCAGCATCGATATTCTCCTCGATACCCGTCTCGATCATTTTGCCAATGTCGCGCCGGGAAAGCGTGGCTTGCTTCCGCAAGCGATCGACAAGTTGACCGTCTTCAGCAATGCTGTAAGACAAATCCGCAAGCTCAGCCGCCCGAACGATGAGCGGACTAAGATCGAAGCCGAACGCCCGATCAATATGCCCGCTTGCATCGCGTCGCGCATAGCGCTTTCCATTCGGACTATCGCGCCTCAAAATAAGGCCTGCCTTGATGAGAGAGGCGAGTTGACGGCGAAGCGTGGAAGGTGCGATCCCGTGCGCTCGTATAATAAGCTTACGGTTCGATGGATAGACCACGAGATCGCTGGAGCTCGAGGCGAGGAGCGTCTCCCGATGAAAGGTCAAGAGAGCTTCAAGAACCGTGAGCGCGCGATCCGATACACCCAGTTGAGATCTCGCAATGCAGATGTGTCGGAACAGCTGCCACTTGTTGACGCTCTTGCCAGGCAAGAGCGCGTTGACTTGCTGCTGCGTTCGAACAACGTCGAACGAGATCCTCCCTGTCCCGAAGGGAGCCGTGGGACTTTGCTCGTGTATCTCCATTCGCGGATCCGATTCACCAAGGCAATAAAGGCCCGGCGTTGCCGGGCTCAGCTTACTAGCTCTAAGAAATCTGATTCGGCATAGTCACTAATAGTGTCTTCCACATTTCCTTAACGCTTAGAGGAGAGTGAATCGTACGCGGTAGCTGATCTCGTTAGATTTCTTTTGTGTTGAAGTGAGCCAAGCAGTTCTAGGGCGGCTGTCCATGTACAGCAAAAGCAGGTTCGTTCGCCAGCGGCTGCATCCTCCGGCATTGGTCCTGAGGCTATCGTCTCGGCTAATGGACTTGGTCCTACCGTCGGCTCTGGCGCAAGCCTTCGTAAGGACACGCTGCGGCCGTGAGAACTATTCCAAGCAACTCAAAAAACATAAAGCCAAAGCTTGGACGGCTTGCGGGATCGGTGGTCGTGGGCCCCTTCATTACCAAGCGACACTTCGAGAGCCAGGTGCGTTGTATCGCTTCGTTAGGTCGCAAACGCTACAGCGCTGTCGAAGTACTGCTTCAATATCAAAACAGGACCTATGATTTGTTATTGTAAGTGGCGCCCATCTTGGGCACCATAGGCGGTCATATTTGGTTGCTGCGCCGAGTTTTCTACACATCGAGAACGTCGTCGGCGATGGACGCGGCCTGCAAAGGGCGTGCCGAACACGGGATCACATCGGCGATCGAACAGAGCCGGCTCCGGAAATCTGCACAGTACGATAAGTGGAGTTTCTGCCTGACGGCGGGCAAGATTGTCCCGCGAATCAGGAGAGACGCGGCGGCGATCATCAGGGGCCGATCGCGCGCCGGATCGGGTCAAGACCGTCATCGCAATCGGGATTACTTGCCTGCCCATTTGCCGCAGGTGGAGCGCGTCATCGAGCTTGCGAGCACGTTCTGTCCGTGCGGTTGCGGCGCCATGACGAAGATTGGTGGTGAGCGTCACGAGAGGATCGCCGTGCCCGGCCTTGACTTGCGCGGAATGCTTTGGATTGCCCGATCGGGGTGATTGACGCTGCCGCTGGGCGATGATTGGGTGCTCCCCTCTGAAGGGGGCGACGG
>NZ_JBUYEN020000138.1:0-2597 GCF_055229415.2 Bradyrhizobium sp. Leo114
TTCAGGCGCGTTGCTACGCGCTACGAAAAAACCGCACGAAATTACTTCGCTGTCGTCGCTATCGCCGCAACTCTGCTCTGGCTAAGATAACTGTCCACGCGACCTAGAGCATGATCCGGAAAAGTGGAAACCGGCTTTCCGAAAAGATCATGCTCAAACGAAGGAAGGCCCCGCGGGGCCGAGCGAGCAACTCTGCAAAGTTGAAAAGCTGGAGCATAATTTACCGGAGTGATGGGTTGCGTTTGGCGGCGGCTCCGGTGACAACGCCGCATGCTTTCTATCTCCGACATATCCGTCCGCATCGCCGGGCGGCTTCTGATCGAGAACAGCTCGGTCCAGATCATTCCCGGCGCCCGGGTCGGCTTTGTCGGCCGCAATGGTGTCGGCAAGTCGACGCTGTTTCATGCCATCCGCGGTGATCTTCCGCTCGAAGCCGGCAGCATCACGATTCCGCCGCGCTGGCGGATCGGCAGCCTCGCGCAGGAAGCGCCCAATGGTCCCGAAAGCCTAATCGAGATCGTGCTGAAGGCAGATATCGAACGCGACGCGCTGCTGCGCGAAGCCGAGACTGCGCACGATCCGCACCGGATCGCGGAAATCCAGACCCGGCTCGTCGACATCGACGCCCATTCCGCCCCTGCCCGCGCCGCCGCGATCCTCAGCGGCCTCGGCTTTTCGGCGGCCGACCAGGCGCGGTCATGCGCCGAATTTTCCGGCGGCTGGCGCATGCGGGTTGCGCTTGCCGCGACGCTGTTTGCGGCGCCCGATTTGTTGCTGCTGGACGAGCCGACCAACTATCTCGACCTCGAAGGCACGCTGTGGCTGGAGGATCATCTTGCCCACTATCCGCGTACCGTGATCGTGATCAGCCATGACCGCGACCTGCTCGACACCTCCGTGGACCAGATCCTGCATCTCGATCACCGCAGGCTGACGCTCTACAAGGGGACCTATTCCTCGTTCGAGGAGCAGCGTGCCACGCGCGAAATGCTCGATGCAAAGCACGCCAAGCGCCAGGCTGAGGAGCGCAAGCGGCTGCAGGCCTTCGTCGACCGATTCAAGGCCAAGGCTTCGAAGGCGCGGCAGGCGCAATCGCGGATGAAGATGCTGGAGCGGATGAAGCCGGTCACCGCGCTGGTGACGCAGGACGTACACGAGATCTCGTTTCCGGTGCCCGAGAAGACGCTGTCGCCGCCGATCATCGCCGTCGATGACGTCGCTGTCGGCTATGATGCGAACAAGCCGGTGCTGAACCGCGTGACGCTGCGCATCGATACCGACGACCGCATTGCGCTGTTAGGTGCCAACGGCAACGGCAAGTCGACCCTGGTGAAGCTGCTCGCGGGCCGCCTCGCGCCGTTCTCCGGCAAGATCACGCGCGCGGAAAAGCTCTCGGTCGGCTATTTCGCGCAGCATCAGGTCGACGAGCTCAATCTCGACGGTTCGCCCTACGACCACATCCGCAAGCTGATGCCGGATGCGCCGGAGAGCAAGGTACGCGCTCGCGTCGGTGCCATCGGCTTTTCCGGCAAGGCGGGGGATACGCTGGTGAAGAGCCTGTCGGGCGGCGAGAAGGCACGGCTGCTGCTCGGCCTTGCGACCTTCGCCGCGCCCAACATGATCATCCTGGACGAGCCGACCAACCATCTCGACATCGACAGCCGCGCCGCGCTCGCCGAGGCGATCAATGATTTTCCCGGCGCCGTGCTGATGGTCTCGCACGACCGCTACCTGATCGAGGCCTGCGCCGACCGGCTCTGGGTCGTCGCCAACCACACCGTGACGAGCTATGACGGCGATCTCGACGACTACCGCAGGACGATATTGTCCGCGAATGAGATACGCCCGGCTTCGCGCGAACGCAGCAAGGAGAGCACCAAGCCCGAGCGTCCGAAAAGCGAGAAGCGCATCCCTCCGAAGCAGCGGATCGCGCAAGCCGAAGCCGAGATCGAACGCATCACCGGCATCATTGCCAAGATCGACGCGGCGCTCGCGCTGCCGGACCTGTTCACACGCGATCCGAAGCAGGCAGCACAACTCGCCCAGGCACGCGCCGGCGCAGAAACCGCACTGCAGCGCGCCGAAGAAGAATGGCTGGAAGCAAGCTCGCTCTCGGATGAAGCGGCGGGTTAGCCCATGCGTCCTCATCTCGAGGAGTTGCGAAGCGGTGTCTCGAGGGATGCCACGGACCCCTCACTCTCCGTCATTCCGGGGCGCGACACTCCCTCCTCACCGTCATGGCCGGGCTTGACCCGGCCATCCACGTTCTCGAGCGCGTGGAATGACGTGGATGCCCGGGACATCTGCGCGAAGACGCGCTTCGCGCTTTTGCCTGGGCATGACGACGTCGTATCGTTCGCGCGATTTTCTTTAATTCAATCAAGGTGATTTGGCCCGTCCAGCCCTCGCGCAAAAAACATTCCGCTTTCGCCGTCGGGCAAATCAGCACTATGACTCCGCGCGTCTCACCCAGATGAGGGGCGGGTCGCGATCGTCACGAACGTTGCGGTGAGATGCGGTGGACGCGGGTGTTGCGAAAGACGAACGCAACATCAGCGGACGGCGAAGTCGTGTGGTCCTGGCGCCCCGACGCTGGC
>NZ_JBUYEN020000139.1:0-2422 GCF_055229415.2 Bradyrhizobium sp. Leo114
GATCCGCGCCCACGATCGAGCAGGCCCGCCGTTCCGACAGGCTCATGACGGCCTGCAGATGCGCGACCGCAGCGCGCTTGGCGGCGGGCCCTACCATTTTTTTGAAAGCAGCTCGCGAAGCGCCGCCGTATCGAGCATCTGCTCGGCCAGAAGCTTCTTCAGCTTCGCGTTCTCCTCTTCCAAGGTCCTCAGCCGCTTCGCCTCGGAAACCTCCATGCCGCCGAATTTAGCCTTCCAATTGTAGATCGTCGCTTCCGAGATCCCATGCTTGCGAGCCAGATCAGCCGTCTTCGCCCCAGCCTCATGCTCCTTCAATATCGCGATAATCTGCTCTTCCGTGAACCTTGCTCGCTTCATCTGTCCGTCCTTCTTCGGGCCGGACTCTAACTCCTTCTGGAGGAAATACTCAGTGGCAGGTCATGCTCACTTGGTCTGCCGACGCTTTGCCCGGTCCGGATTTCTGTTTCATCTTCGCTCCTGGTGGCTACGATGAACCAGAAATCCTCCCTCCGCAAAATCCCCCTGTTTGTCTCACAGGCCCTGACGGCGAACAGTTTGGCAAACCAACGAACAAACGAGCGCACAAATGCACGAATAAGCAAAGGCGACAACGCGATATATCCTGTCCAACCACCAATCAATGTCCAACCACCAATCAATGTCCAACCACCAATCAATGTCCAACCACCAATCAATGCCAACAGGTTCTCAAAGAACAGCACTGGCCCAACAGCGAACAATTAAATTGGACCGCAGGGACGCTCTTCCTCATTGGACCGCAATTGTAGACAGTGACAGGATCCAATGGACAAGCTTAGGCAAGCGAATAGGATAATGGCCTTTTCATAAGCGAAAAGCTCACGAATATTAACTTGGAGCCTTAGCGAGACCCAAGCATATTTTATTGTTGGAGAACGACAGAAGGTGACATTCCCAAGGTATTCTTAGTTGAACCACGCTTTTAGACGGTGACATTTGTGGCTTTTCGCAGAAGGCAAGAAGTCTTTGATCTCGACCTGCAGTGAAGGGACACATCCAACACGATGCCCCTTTAATGCACCAGCAACGGCAACACTGTGCCGATTGGAGATTACACAGCTCATCGCTCGTGGACAAAGCCTCTATATATACGAGTCACTCTTATAGTTCGTCACGCAGCGAGCCCTCTTATAGTATCTGTCGTAAACTTCACACTTTCACCATGGGAGACAATTATCCAGCCTACGAGCGCCCCGAATTTGACAGCGTCTGCCTGACGGGCACGACCGGAGACAAACTGCGCAAGGGCCTCCAAAAGGCAGTCAAAGAATACCGTAAGTACCTCCAAAAGCGGGTCCAGCGAGCCCAGGTCAAGTGGGTGGCTAAGGCGCGGGCTTATGAACAAGCTACCGACCGTCCTCCAAGGAACTTTGGGGCGTTCGAAACAAACCCCTGTATGACCGCGTCTCCACTCGCTGGCGCTAATGAGGCCATCGAACTTGACACCCTCTCGGGTGATGCTTCAGACCCACCCCTCTTGTATGTCTATTTGCCTACCAACCTTGCGCGTTCCTGTGTCGAAGACAAGACTTTCGAAGCAGTCCCAACTAAATATTGCCCCGGGGTGGTGATAGCGATGAACTGCCGGCCATACGATCCCGTCATCTCTGCTAGATCTATATCGGGAAAGTACCACCGGCGATTGTGCACTAACGTTGAGCGCGAAGATATGCAGTATTTCCTCGCTGTCGTTGCGACCGACCGCTTCAGTTTCCAAGACAATGGCGTATGGATACGCGATACGACGAGCGGTCAGTTCGACATCGTCGCCTATGGAGAGATGACTTGGCCCCCTCCTATGCCCCCGACCGACTGGCCGACTGCGTCTGGTTGGGATGATTAGTTGTGTCACTTTCGCCGCAATACGCCAATGTTGGTCCTGGCCCCTCGTAGAAAGACATTAGGTTCTTTAATTTCTATTTGCGTCGGTCGTGCTCGTTGCTTGTATTGTTGTTATTTTCCGTTTTCGTTAGCTATGCTTTTGCGCTCATGGCGCCATGTTGTTGTAATGTTCACTTTATTTAAGAAGGCCAGGCGAGTTTGCTATCTTCTTCTCAGTTTGTCTTGACCCATTTTATGGACGATTGAATACAGTATCATACGCGATTAGTCCGCGATGGCGCGATAGGCGCCAAACGTGTAAGCGATATTTGGTCAATTGCTGATATTACCTAGAATTCTAGTATTTTTAAAAAAATGTGTTTTGTTTGTTGTAGCAAAGAGATGCTGTATTCCCGCCGTATGAGTTTTTATGTGCAATGGTTTCGTTATAAATAAGTCGGCCCTGCCAATACAAGGCTTCTGAACGCTCCGTTCTATTTCGTTGTAGTGGTCTGTATTTTTGTCCCTTGATGAGGACACATGCACAAATACACACACATAC
>NZ_JBUYEN020000140.1:0-2407 GCF_055229415.2 Bradyrhizobium sp. Leo114
ACGTGTTGACCTCTGCACGCTCCGGAAGTTGGCTGAGACGGAGGGCGGCTTCTAATAAGGAATTCCCAGCTCAGGTCAGCCCGCCGCAAGGCGCCTTTCCTCGGAGGCACCTCTTCCCGCACCAGTTCACGGGTAAGCCACTCCAGACGGCATGCGGCTTCGACGGCGCTCTTGCCTTCACAGATAGCCGCCGCAACAGCTTCGATCTGGTGCTCAATCATTTTGCGGAGAGTTTCGGTACAGGACTCGTCACCCATCGTGCAGCACTCCCGTGCGGAACATTGATTATGGAATTTACGAACTTGATTGCGCGTAAACCAAAGCTGATTGAACTCACGACCTAAGCGGCGGGATCAACCCAAATGAAAGCGGTTCTCCAGCTCAAGGTCTAAGATAAGGAGCGCGCGGTGATTCGCGACGGGATGTTTCCGAGATAGCGTTTCACCTTATGTTCAACCGGTTGATTGCTCGCCGGCTTGAGCACGGAGATCGACGACCTCGATATCGGCTCTCCCGTCCCCGCGAGCGCAGCGCCCGCGTGATCGGCAAACAGCCGATGATATTTGTCGACAAGACCTTTCTGCCTTCTCCAGCCGTCGTCGCGTTGCTTGGCCGCGAGGGACCGGTCATCGAGCGTACTTCTTTTGCACGTCGGCCGGCTATCGCTGACTGCCGCAGGCGATCGTCCGGCTCGATATGCATCACGTCGATGCCTTGCGCAGCCGGCGAGTTTCTCCGTCCGCGCGTTGCGGTAAGCGTTGTGAAGTCTCGCCAACACAAACCTGCAGCGATTGCCGGAGTCCGCCACCCGATCTCCGAAAATCAGCGAGAGGGGCATCATGGCAGGGTAATGTCGGAGCACGTGGGTGCGGGCCGCGATGGAAGGCCCGCCGCCAAGCGCGCTGCGGTCGCGCAGCTGCAGGCTGTCATGGAACTGTCGGAACGGCGGGGCCTGCGATCGTCACGGCCGATCCGAAGTCGAGATGGCCGTGAACGTCTCGAAGTCCGGCAAACACTCAACGCACCGGAGGTCCTGCCGAAAAATGTTCATTACGAGCTGGACAGACTCCATTAGCAACCGCAAATCGTGTTCCGCGGTTAGATGCTCATTTCCATCGCCGCCGCGGCCGCACTGTTCGTGCTGTTGCTCTTCCTTTGTTGAGCGGTCCTTCGGCGCGGGTTCCATCCTTGTCATGCCATTGCTGGCCGCAAGCGCGGTGTTCCTCCGTCTGTGGATCACAGCCATTGAGCTCAGCATCACGCGATGCTTGCAACAAGCGAACGTCTACAATCTCGCCAAGCAAAATCCAAGCGGGCACCCGCTCGATTGTGGTCCATCGATTTCGTCTCCCAACATCGGGATCAAGGAGCATGGGTGTCGTTCGAGCGCTTCTAATTGAATAGGGTTGCAATCCGAGGTAAGCGCCATGTAAATCCATCGCGCAGCCGACGCAACGAGATGGATATGCCGAAAGACCGCCGATCGGGCCCCGATTGGAGCAGGCGGCAAGACGAACGTTCATTTGAACATCTCGAGAATTGGCCACGGTGACCGGCTCGAGATTCGAGAAGGTCCGGCGCTACAAGGGCTCTCTCATCAATACCAGCCCACCCCATCAGGATGTGAGGACACGCTGATGCTCATGAACCTGGACATACCTGTCGGTCAAAAACGTAATCCACTTCCGGCCTTTGCCGCCAGAGGCCAATGGCGCGTGTTTCTGGATCGTCTGCACGGCGAAATCACCCTGTTGTCAACATGTTATTTGACGCCCGTCATGCCCATCTCGGGGACAGAACGACCAACGTGTCTCGCACGTCGAAGACGCTCGCCATTTATCTGGCCAATCAAGGTATCCGTACCGCCAACGGGCCGCCGGTGCCGGGCATTCCTTTCCCACATCAACCGGAGAAGTTGACGAGGACGCCGGTCGTCAGCCGGCATGCGACGCCGGAGCGGCTGATCCAGGTCCGGCAAAACTGGTTGCTGACCATGGGCGCCGGTTCGACGACGCAAGCAGCCGGCGCTCCATCACCTTGAAGCTCGATCCCATCTGGGCCTCGCGGTGATAGACGAACAACCGCGGCAGGTAGGGCTCGTGCCCGCCATCCAGGCGCAGCACCTTGATCCAGGTACCGCGCCAAGCATCATGTCGAAATCGTTGTCGCCTACACACGCGAAGAAATTGTGGCGAGACCGCGCGTCGGTTCTATTGCCGCAACCAAAGCTGAACTCTGGATTTAAGACTGCGGTTTGCAGTTGCGGCTCGATCAGGATACCTAGGAGCCTGTCCGAGTATTCCCTGTTCAATTGGGCGGGAGTGTGATCGATTTGGTCCATGAGCAAGTATTTTCGGCCGTGGAAGATTGATCAGCCGCAGTTGCTGCCGCCGAGTGTGCAGGATTT
>NZ_JBUYEN020000141.1:0-2388 GCF_055229415.2 Bradyrhizobium sp. Leo114
CTCAAAGGCACAAATCAGTTGCCGAAGGTCATCGCAGGTGTCAGATTCAACGACGGCATCGAGGTCATCCAAATGCCGGCAAACCACGCCGCCTGATCACCTCATCACCCAAAATCCCGCATAGCTCGGCGACAGGGCGGACTTGCGATCGTGCCGCAAAACGTAAGGATGATTACGCCGCAATTGTAAAGGGATTAATGCCGCAAGAGACTTTTATTATGTGCGCCGTACTCCGTCATCATCATTATATTCAAGCCAGCGACTGCTGTCGTGGCCTTGACGTCGGCATATCGTGCGGCGTAAATATATTTACGTTAATGATTCGTCGCATGCTCGGAGCCGACGGTGCCGGCGAAGCACGACAGCAAGCGCTCAAAGACGGAGGCTCTCCTCGAAGTGATAGCAGCACTTCGCCGTTTACTTAATGGAGCGTCATCAACCGAGTCCGACAGTGTGCCTCTCCACGCCTTCTAGGGTCTCAGTCATGCGCTGAGAAGCGCCTAATGTAATGACGTCGGTTCTGCATTTCACGAAAGAACGGTTGCGGTTGTAGCTAAGTTTATCGGTATGTAATCCATGGCGGGTTATCTTGACGACGTTCCATCTCAGAGTCGCGTCGTGTTGAACTGACTTAGTCGGCCTGGCAAACACACATCGCATATCGTATCAAAATTGGTTCAGCACGGGGTGCCATCAGATATGAAACTAATCACTTGCTGCTCATTCAAAGGAGGGGCCGGCAAAACTACAGCTTTGATGGGTCTGTGCTCGTCATTCGCATTCAAAGATAATAAAGTCGCTCTTTTCGAAGCGGACGAAAATCGCCCGCTTACTAAATGGAAAGAAAATGCGCTGCGCAACGGCACTTGGGATCCTCAGTGCGACGTATTCGTTGCGGATGAGCTGCCCCTACTGGAGACCGCATATGCACAGGCCGAAGCGAGCGGCTTCCACTATGCGCTTGCTGACACTCGCGGTGGCTTGAGCGAACTCAATGTGAGTATTATCGCCAGCTCCGATTTCATTCTGGTGCCGACCATGCTAACGCCTCTAGATCTCGACGAAGCACTTACGACTTACCGATACGTTGTCGAGCTACTAATACAAGAGAAACTGCAAATCAAAACCGCCATTCTTCGCCAGCGAGTGCCGACCGGCAGGCTGACAGTCTCTCAACAGGACGCTCAAGACATGCTGGCGGCCTTGCCAATGATCGACGCGCCGATGTATGAACGTGATGCCTTCGCTGCGATGAAAGCGCGGGGTATGCTGCACCTGACGGTGCCGAATATGTCACGCGCTCCCGCAATGCGGCGCAGGTCGCACACCCAGCGTGCAATGGACGAGCTGTCCAGCATCGGCATTTTGATCGAGAAGGCATTGGAGGATTGATGTGGTTTTCCGCAAGCTCACCAATTCGCGGCCAGCGGTACGTCTCACTTCCGCGAGTGCGCAACAGAGGGGTGCTATGACAACTCTGTCAGCAGCGATGATGCCGCTCGAGCAAGTGGCCCCGCCAATAGTGAAGCCAGAGGTCTCTTCCCCCGCGTCCTCCGAGGAGAGGACAATTGTGCTTTCGAGTAAGTGGGCCGAGCCATATCCCAAGGTACAGGTGTTTCTGTCAGCAGCGCTTCCCGCTCCCGGTTTCTCTTCGGGTTTTGACGGCCTGTGCGGCCAGTATCGCCGGACGAAAGCTCTGCAGATGATCTTGCGGCGCGCGTTCGACGACTACGAGGTGATGCTGTTAAGCGCCTCATTGATCAAACCCGTGACTCCTTATCCTATTGAGGAGCCACTGTCTCTCGCTCTAACATCGCGGATGATGCCCCGACGGGTGGTTGAGATCGCTCTAGCGCATTTTGATCCGTGGGGAGTCGAAAGTATGCGTGCCTTCGGCCGTAAACTGGCGAGTGCCGCACTCGGCATGTTCTTCGAGAACGAGAGGAAAGGCATCGGGGATGTCCCGATCGGTGTTGAACTAGATCGGGCCGACGTTGCCGGAATGAATGTTACACGGCGCTCGTGACGTGGGCGCACGTCCTCCATGCGGGCGACGTATTCGCCGTCGACATGGGGAATGCACCACATGTCCCTGCGCCATGGCTTGAGGTCGTTCTCGGCCAGCCGGCGACGCACGGTCTCGCCCGACAGGCTGTCGTGATCGGTGAGCTTGACCATCGTGTCGGCCAGCAGCGTCCAGCGTTTGCGGCCAGCGGGCGGCTTGGCGCATGCCGTCGCCACCAGCAGGGCCTCCTCCTTTCCGGTCAGCTTGCGCTCTGCGCCCGGACGCGGCTCCTCGCTCAAGGCCCGCTCCAGATTGCCTTCTACGAAGCGGCGCTTGGTCCGGCTGACGGTGGAACGGCTGACACTCACGGTCCGAGCAATCTC
>NZ_JBUYEN020000142.1:0-2376 GCF_055229415.2 Bradyrhizobium sp. Leo114
CACACCATCAATGTGAGGGACGACCGCCCGCCCTCCAAGCAAGCCGCGCGCAGCGCGCCACCCATAGCGCCGTAGCAAGCGCGGCTTGCTTGGAGGGCAGACCGCGGCCCGTTACCCCATCTACGAATCTACAAAACCGGATCACGCGCGCGACGACGACGGCACCAGCACCGGCTGCAGCGACGGGATGAGCCGCGCGCGCTCGCGGTGTGCGGGGATCGCGCGATAGACCTGCTTGGTCGCCTCCACGATGTGCACGCCCGCGAACGGCAATGACAGCGTCGCACCGAGGCGCTCCCAGGCCATCGCCCAGCGCAGGAACCAGCTCCCCGCGACCGGCGGCACGAACAGCGCCTCGCCCCACGCCGTCGGCGTGAACCAGGTCTGCCGCAGCAATTGCGTGATCTGCGCCCGCGAATAGGGCCGGCCGTGGCCGAAGGGCGTGGTGTCGGTGCGTGTCCATACGCCGCGGCGATTGGGTATCACCGCGATCAGCCGGCCGGACGGCGCCAGCACCCGCCACACCTCGCGCAAGAGCCGCTCCGGATCATCCGACATCTCCAGCGCATGCACGAGCAGCACGCGGTCGACCGCGGCGTCCGCGAGCGGCATCGAGAATTCGTCGACCAGGGTCGCGAGCGCCGGCCGGCCCGTCGGCCATTTCAGAACACCCTGTGACGCCGGCATGAAAGCGATGCAGCGCTCGCAATCCTCGCGGAACAGGCCGAGATAGGGGGTGGGGTAGCCGAGCCCGAGCACACGCTGGCCCTCGGCCCCTGGCCATCGCTCGCGGATACCGCGATTGATTAACTGGCGCGCCACGATGCCCAGGCGCTGCGAATAGAAATCGCGGAGATCAATGACGTCCATGCACCCAACCTAACACGGCGCCGTTACGCGCGTGTTCCCCAAAATTGCGTTGCCGCGCGAGCGTTAACGCCATATTTCCTGCGCATATTGGGCGTGTTACAGCATGGTCAGGAAAAGTGGGAACCGGTTTTCCGAAGAGACCATGCTCAAACAATAACGCTTGGCCGTTCGCGGGAGATACCATGACTGCGGAAATCCGTCTCTTCACCTGCCTGACCGACAATTTCGGCTATCTGATCCACGACCCCGCCACCAAGGCCACCGCCTCGATCGATGCGCCGGAAGCCGGCCCCATCATCGCGGCATTGGAGCGCGAGGGCTGGAATCTCACCGACATCCTCATCACCCATCATCATCATGACCATGTCGGCGGGGTTGCCGAACTGAAACAGAAATATGGTTGCCGCGTCGTCGCGCCGCACGACAAGACCACGGCGATCGCCAATGTCGACCTGCGCGCCGCCAACGGCGACGTGATCAAGGT
Source organism: Bradyrhizobium sp. Leo114 (assembly GCF_055229415.2). Classification (NCBI taxonomy): domain Bacteria; kingdom Pseudomonadati; phylum Pseudomonadota; class Alphaproteobacteria; order Hyphomicrobiales; family Nitrobacteraceae; genus Bradyrhizobium; species Bradyrhizobium sp. Leo114. Next base: position 1,355 of record NZ_JBUYEN020000142.1, read on the forward strand.
CGGCAGCCTGCTCGCGCGGGTGCTGGAGACGCCGGGCCACACGCTCGACCACATCTCCTATGTGTTCGACGGCGAGAAGGCGGTGTTTGCCGCCGACACTTTGTTCTCGATCGGCTGCGGCCGGGTGTTCGAGGGCAATTATCCGATGATGTGGGATTCGCTGCTCAAGCTGCGCGCACTGCCGGACGATTTCCGTCTCTATTGCGGCCACGAATATACCGCCGCCAATGTCAAGTTCGCGCTGACGGTGGAATCAGACAATCCGGCATTGAACGCCCGCGCCGAGGAAGTGACGCGGCTGCGCGCGGAGAACAAGCCGACGATCCCGACGCTGCTTGGCGAGGAGAAGAAAGCCAACGTGTTCCTGCGCGCCGACGAGCCTGCGGTCGCCGCCAAGCTGCACATGAAGGGCGCCGACGGAGCGCAAGTGTTCGGCGAATTGCGCGAGCGCAAGAATAAGTCGTGATGCCAAAGCCGACTGCCGCCGAGATTATCGCGAAGCTTGCGCTGAAGCCGCATCCCGAGGGCGGCCACTATCGCGAGACGTTTCGCGATAGTGAGAAGGATGCGAGCGGACGATCGCGCTCGACTGCGATCTATTTCCTGCTCGGACGCGGCGAGCGCTCGCATTGGCATCGCGTCGATGCGGTGGAGATCTGGCACTATTACGCTGGCGATGCACTGACCTTGCGGATCGCCGATGCGAGCGGACAGCGCGAGATTCGTCTCGGCCCCGATCTCACCGCCGGCGAAGTGCCGCAGGCGATCGTGCCGGCGCATGCATGGCAGGCGGCGGAGTGCACCGGCGATTGGATCCTGGTCGGATGCACCGTGGCGCCGGCGTTTGAATTTGCGAAATTCGAACTGGCACCGAAAGGCTGGGAGCCCGATTAGTTTTGTAGATGGGGTAACGGGCCGCGGTCTGCCCTCCAAGCAAGCCGCGCTTGCTACGGCGCTATGGGTGGCGCGCTGCGCGCGGCTTGCTTGGAGGGCGGGCGGTCGTCCCTCACATTGATGGTGTG
>NZ_JBUYEN020000143.1:0-2239 GCF_055229415.2 Bradyrhizobium sp. Leo114
CGCGATCTTTGCCTTCAGTGCCGCGTCGATCTTGCGTCTCGTCTTTGTCGTCATCATGCGCTCCGTCTATCAAACGGAGCAGCCCCTTCCAACTAAGCACGTGGTCCCACAATCGGGGTCCATTTCACACACCCGGTACGAAGCGACTGTAGAACCTCCAACTTTCAATGTCGGCACGCCACTTGGGGCAGCATCACCGCTCGGAGGCGGGGGGCGCTGTAGGGACGGACTCCGCACGTCCTCCATTGCGTCCGGCCGCCCCGCCAACGTGTTGTGAGGGGACATGAAACACCATGTTGGAGGGGCTGCAACTGCGATCGCAGCCGCTCTCGCTGCGCCGCGATGTCATTAGCGTGTGCGAACAGGAAACCACACTCTTCCTCCGGGCTTTCCCGATGGTGTCCGTCGGTCGTCTGGCCAGCCGGATCATGACGCGCCTTGCATTCTTTGTCGCCGGTTTCGGCATTGCGGGCTAGGCGCCGCTGGTGCCGTTCGCGAAGGAGCGGCTGGTTGTCGATAACGAAGTCCTCGGTTTTCTGCTGCTCTGTCTGGGAATCAGCTCAGTCATCTCGATGCTTCTGATCAGGCTGTTGAGCGCGCGCTACGGCAGCAAATCAATCATCCGGATCGGCTGGTTCGGGATTGCGCTCATCCTGCCGTGGCTCGCGGTTGCCGGCACGCCTGTGGCGCTCGGGGCCGTGCTAGCTGCCTTCGGCGCCTTTCTCAAATTCATCGATGTCGCTGCGAATGTCGATGCGGTCGAACTAGAACGTGCAGCGAAGCGTCCACCGATGTCCGGCTTTCACGCGCAATTCACCATCCGCGAATGTGCCGGCTCCGGCGCGATAACCGCATTGGCTGGCTGCTCGTCGGGGCTTTTTCATCAACCCTAATTAAAATTATAGATGCGCGTGTAGAGCCCCGATCGTCATCAGCGAGCCTGCTCCTCGCGCCCGTGAAGCATGGGAGCGGGGAAACTCCGCTTTCTTCGCCTCTCGTTAAACTAGCGAGTAGTGTAGCTCACCCGCTCCGGCAGTACCCTCCGGCTGCCTCGCTCGAGCATCGCTCGAGATCGTCCTGCATGCTCCGCCCAAGCAGCGACAGCACGGGCTCATGATCGAATCCCGCGCATCTTGCGCCGTCGGCGTTGATCAGCGGGCGCCTTATCAGGAGCGGATCGCTGAGCATCAGCGCGAGTGCGCTCGCCGCGTCGCTCGCGTCGGGATTGATTTCGCCTGACTTGATACGGGGCGCGGCGCGGTTGAACCAGGATCCGATCGGCGTATTGCCGAAGCACTGGCGCAGTTCCTCCGCGCGCCACGGCTCCTTCAAGATATCCTTGGCAATCACGTGGTGGCCCGCGACCTTCAGCGCCTGCATCTGGCGCGCGTTGGTGGCGCAGTCGGGTTTTTGATAGAAGATGATCGTCGCCATGGCCTGGCCTAACTCAGCACCCTGAGCTGCACGATGGGCGCGGTGGCGCCCCGTTCGAGAATACCATCGACCTTCTTGCGGACGGCTTCCAAGGTGAGAGGCTTGATAAGCACGCCGTGCGCGCCCGCCTTGATGCCTTCGACCGCGGTGGGCTCGTCGGATTTGTCGCAGACGATCAGGATCCGCACCTCGGGAAAATGGGCCGCCAATTGGCCGATCAACGGCGGCCCCTTTTGCCCCAAAAAGGAGGCGCCGAGTAGCACCACATCCGGCTTCAACCAATCGATGCCCCTGACAAAAGCCTCTTCCGGCGTTGCAAGCTCGTGCGTCTCGATCTCGTCATGCAGCATAAGTTGCAAAGTCACGCGGGTGATCTCGTCATCGTCGACCACGAATACCCGTCGCTGGCCCTCCGCCTTCGAGGTTTCGACATCTTGCTGCACTGTCGCTCTCCTGAAAATCGCGCCGACAAAGCGGCTTGCAAGAGCAATTAGCAATTTCCGTTCCACGCATGAACGCATCGAAAGGGCCCGCGCCAAGCCGGTTTTTGCCCGTTTGATGCTTGCGATCCTTGTTCGGCTTCTGACAGCGGCACAATTGCTGTCACCTTCAAAACACCTGGTGTCATCCGTCGGCTCGCAAGTTTTTCAGCGCGAAATCAGAAGCTTAAAGAGCGTAGACAGCCTTGGCACGGGGGTTGCTATTACGATGCAGCAACACTGAGTGAGGGCTGAGTGCACGCAGACGCGCAAGACGAGCGATGCTCTCCTTCCCTTGAACCCGTGTGCCTCGTTTCTGAGAGAGA
>NZ_JBUYEN020000144.1:0-2207 GCF_055229415.2 Bradyrhizobium sp. Leo114
CGCATGCGATAGGCACGTTCGGCATCGTGCTTATGATCGGCGGCAACATTCCTGGGCGCACCAAGGTGCTGTCGGCCTATCTCTTCGACTATGTCCAAGCCTCGCGCTGGCGCGAAGCAAGCTGGCTTGCCGGGGCCATGGTGATGTTCGCCTTTGCGGTAATCCTCACCTTAACCTTGATCGACAAATACAGCGGAAGGAGGAGCAGGTGAGGATAGCCACGCCAGGCCGGATTGACATTGCCTTCAGCGGCAGTATCGCCGGCTTCTCGCGCGATACGCAATTCAGCGTACCCGCCAAAGGCGTGACGGCGATTTTCGGCCCACCAGGCTGCGGCAAGACCACGCTGGCGCGCTGCATCGCCGGCCTAGAGCCTTTGCCAAATGGTTTTTGCGCCATCGACGGCGAGGTGTGGCAGGATAGGACGACCTTTCGCCCACCCCATCTGCGTCCCATCGGCTATGTGTTTCAGGAGCCGAGTCTTTTTCCTCATTTGTCGGTCAGGCGCAACTTGCTTTACGGTGCGCCCAAACCGAAGCCAACGCCGATCGCGTTTGATGAGGTGGTCGAACTGCTCGAGATAGCTCCGTTGCTCGACCGCTCTCCCTCACATCTGTCCGGCGGCGAGCGGCAGCGCGTCGCCATGGGTCGCGCGCTGTTGTCTCAGCCCAGACTGCTTGTGATGGACGAGCCGCTTGGCGCGCTCGACCGCTGCGCCAGACGTGAGATTCTGCCGATCATCGAGCGCCTGCCCGAGAAGCTCGCGCTGCCGATGATCTACATCGGCCATGACATGGCGGAGATCGAACATTTTGCCGATTATCTCGTCATGATGGAGCGCGGCGTAGTGACCGCGGCCGGACCGCTGCAAGTCTTACAGAGAGATCCCGCGCTGCCGCTAGCGGCAAGCCGCGAAGCCGCCGTCAGCCTTGATGCCGTTGTCAGCGGCTATGATGGGCGCTATGGGCTACTCATTCTCCGCCTCAAAGGGGCGCGGCTGTTGGTGCCGGCGCCGCCGTTTGCACCCGGCGTGCACCAACGGCTGCGCATTGGAGCGAGCGACGTCAGCGTGGCGCGCGAGGCGCCACGCGCAGGCTCCATGATTAATGTCTTTCCGGCGCGCATCAGAGCCTGTTTGCCGCTCGGCGCGGCTGAGATCACGCTGGTTCTTGCGCTCGGCACCGGGGGCTCGGGCACGGAGATTTTGGCCCGCATCACGCGTTTCTCCTTTGATTCCCTTGGGCTAAAGGATGGGATGGACGTATTCGCGCAGCTCAAGCACGTCTCGCTGCTCTCGGCCTCTGAACCGCCATTGCAAATCGTGACGACCTCCAGGCCAGCAGCAGATCCTGGGCAGGCAAGCGCCGCGGCGTGAAACGAGCAAGCTCGCTCGAGAGGCGAGCGGCATCATCTTGAGGCTACATTTCATTGTGCCACGCAGGCGGAGTTGAAGAGGCCGATATCGCAAGCCGGACGAGGCGGCCGAGCCATTGGACGGGGCACGCTGGCAACCTATGTGCGTGTCAAGCAAAGGCCCGCGCCATGTTTCTCGAACCGCACGCCAATTGCTGGGATGAGAAGCAAGAGCCGCCGCGGCTAACGCGTTCCCAGTGGCGTCCGGATTTCCCGATGAGGCTTGCCGATTGATCCTCATCAATTCAGTTCTGACCCTGTTTGTGGTCGGAAATGCAGGAGCGGCGGAGGTCGACGCGGCGGTCGCCGCGAACTTCACCGCGCCGGCCAAGGAGCTGCAGCGCCGTTTAAGCCGAAGACCGGGCGAGGCCAAGCTTTGGCGCGAGCGGACAGCTTACAGCCAGGTGACGCAACGGGCGCCCTTTGAGCTATTTCTCCGCCCGACGAGGCCGCCCGAGCAATCTGGTCGAGAACGGTCTTGCGTTCAGGAAAGCCGGTTCACCTATGCGACCTATAATCTCGTGCTGTGCAGTTCAACTCCGAAGTTCGTGAACGAGGCTTTCGCAAAACCTCGATCCATAATCCGGCTGCTGCGCGTTATAGCGCAGCCACTGAGCACGCTGTGAAAGCGCTCGGCGCCTGTGAATTGACGCAGCCGAAGCTGGTCGCGGGATCCTCGCATCTCCCTGGGCCGGAAGCACCCCTCACCTTCCCGCTCTCGTGGGGGGACACGCGCTCTCTTTCGTGGTCAAGCCGCTCCGGAAGGCCTCCGTTACCAAGCTGGCTTGCCGCCG
>NZ_JBUYEN020000145.1:0-2200 GCF_055229415.2 Bradyrhizobium sp. Leo114
TCGGTCGCGTCGCCGCCGATTTCCTGCTCAATCTGATCGCCTATAATCTGATCCGCATCCCCAAACTGGTTGCAGCCCAGCCAGCCCAGACCTAGCCTCCCGGACGCGCCAGCCCAACGAGGCCTCCTCAACAGAAAAAAAACGCTTCATTCCTCACGTTTTTCAGCAGGCTGCTAGATCATTGAAATGACTTGAATCTCACCCGACGTCAGGTTGTAGGCTTGAAAACAGAGGACCATGACAAAACCTACACCACGAAGGCGTCGATGGCGCATTGGCGAGCTTGCAGAGGCTACCGGCGTGACGGTTCGCACTCTGCATCACTACGAACACACGGGTTTATTGAGCGCCTCGGAACGCACCGGCGGCGGTCACCGAATGTACGACCGCGAGAGCGTACAACGAGTATATCAAATCCTAGCGCTACGTGAGCTTGGCTTCTCGCTTGAAGAGATTCGCAGAGCGATTGGGGGCAGCACCTCGCTCACTGACTTGTTGCGCATGCATTTGGAGAGAATTGAGCTTCAAGTCGCGCGTACAACCCTGCTGCGAGATCGCTTGCGCAACATGACAACGGATGGAGAAATACACGTCAGCGTAGATGAGCTACCTGCCACTCTGGACGCCATGTCACGGGTTGAGGAGCGCACTCAGGAGCTCCGATGCACATGCGTCCTGGACGCAGTTCGCGAGGAGCGGTGGCGGAAGATCCGCGACGACCTGCGCGATTGCGTGGAACGGGGTGAGCATCCCTGCAGCGAACGGGCGAATGCTGTGGCGCTTCAAGCGCGTTCACTAATCACTGAAATCGCCGGAATTGAATCGACCGTTTCAACAATACTGAAAGTTCTTGCGCGACTCAGTGCGCCTCGCAACATGACTGGCTGGGATCCCCACCTAATGCAGTATCTCGACCTCGCCCTTGCCGCCCTGAAGGATGAACCGCACTGACTTGTCGCGCACTTTGCGTGCACGACCGCCGCGTTCTCCATTTAGATGAGAATGAGATGAGTTTTTGACCTAAGCACGCGGCTCGCGTCGCGTGGTTGAGGACCTCGTTGTGCTCGTCTCGAGGTTTTGCCCCGTCTCTCCGTCCTCGAGATGCGGCTTTTTGATACATTCACCAGACGAAGCCTCTCCAATGGGCTTGAATCGTACGTAGCGTCAAATTGTACGATCTAAGTAGCTGGCCGCGGCCCCTGACAACACGGGACAACTCTGGCTAGCGGGAGGATCGTATGGAACTGCAACAGCATCAGAATGAAACGATTGCCGTTCTTGAGGACAGGCGCACCGCCGCCGATGGCTTTGCCGCTCTACGCCTAAGCCACTATCCAGGCGTGAGCGGACGCGCTCGAGGGCCGGCCGCTTCGAGCATGGGCGATTACCGGCTGCGCATCGTTCACAGCCACCCCAAACAGTAATCGAGACGGTCCGGTCCGACACCAAAGAGACAAGGCGGCCCCTCCCATGCCGCTGGCATGACAATTGTCGAACCGTCCGGGTAAACTGATCGTCGCGACGGCACATGCACCTAGATGTTCAGCGAAGTAATGGAAATGATGAAACGTCCTGCCGACCACGATACGCGACTGGCGTGGTTGCTCACGCTCGCGGTACTCGCCTCATATCTGGCGCTCGCGACACTGTTCGTGGAGCAGTCCTATGATGTCGATGGGCCTAAGGAACATTCTGTGCCCAAGGACACAGCTGAGCCTTCGTCGCTGCGTTACCTCTGCTTAGTCCTTTGCCGAGCTTCCACGGCGCAGTTTGAGAACGGACCGTCACCTGGACAACCGCAGAGCGATACCGCCGCCAAATTAGAATTGACAGCAATGCCGACGGGCTGCGAGGCGCTTGATTGCGCGCACGAGAATTGATGCGCTCGACGATTATGCTCGCAGCTGCTTCCGCGTCGGCGTGGAGCAAACCTTGGTGCCCAGTTTCGAAGCAGGTGAGCATTTCGACCTGCCCTTGGGGACACGAAATGGCCGACGTTCTCGCTGTCTCAACAAAAGCTCAACCTCGCCTGTGCGACCATCTACCCGCCTGTCGGACTGGCTTGCTGATAACTGAAATGGACCCGCGGAGCGGGACCGCTTGAACCGGTTTGTTAGTTGGAAACTGACTGCTCCTGATCCCTTTCTATCACGCAGCCAGAGACGCTGTCTGCTGCAGTTGCTGTGGGCATGTGGTCAAC
>NZ_JBUYEN020000146.1:0-1963 GCF_055229415.2 Bradyrhizobium sp. Leo114
GATCTCCCGAAGCGACGCCGCCCACAACGCAAGCGTCTCCTCAATCGACGCTGCCTGCGTCCACGATCTTCGAATCATGGTTGCCCATGGATTCAGAAACCCACTAAAAAAACAACTGTAATGCTAGTCCAATAGTGCTAACTTTGTTCACGGACGCTTCCTCTCTGTGACGGTTCAACACCCTTCACTTTGGCACATCGATGCCGTCGAGGGGCGTCCACCCCATCACAGCAACAGCAGCAGACAGAGTCTCTGGCAGCGTGATAGAAAGAGATCAGGAGCGCGGGCTTCGTCGTTGCGAGATGTAAAGCAACGCATCCGTCGGCTGTTTACGCAGGAGCGGGTCGCGGCCTCGGCGGGGCAGTTTCTCGACGGACTGTTGGGCAACGAGCCGCGCAAGACGGGTTGGATGCGGGCGGAAGCAGCCGGCGATCCAGGCCCGTGGCGCCAGCAGGCGATCCTGGGCCGGGGGCAGTGGGATGCCGACGCGCTGCGCGATATTGTCCGTGAGTACGCGCTGGAAACGCTGGCCGATGAGGACGCGGTTCTGATCATCGATGAGACCGGGTTTTTAAAACAGGGCAAGGCCTCGTGCGGGGTCGCGCGCCAGTACACTGGCTCGGCGGGCAAGATCACCAATTGCCAGATCGGAGTGTTCGCCTCCTACGTGTCGCGGCATGGCCATGCCTTCATCGATCGGGCACTCTACCTGCCAAAGGAATGGACGGACGAACCCGTTCGCCTGAGGGCCGCGCACGTCCCGAGCGATGTGGGCTTTGCCACGAAGCCCAAGATCGCGCGTCGAATGATCGCTCGTGCGATCGCCGCCAAGGTGCCATTCTCGTTCGTGGCGGCGGACAGCGTGTATGGCACGGTTGAGATCGAATCCCTGCTGCGCAAGGCGGGCAAAGGCTACGTTCTGGGTGTTGCGTCCAATCATGTGTTCCGTTCCTGGGGCAAGCCGCGGCCTGTCGCCGGCACCGCCTCCGAGATCGCGCAGAGCCTTCCCAAGAAAGCCTGGCGCCGCCTGCCGCCGGCGAAGGGACCAAAGGTCCGCGCTGGCACGCCTGGGCCTCTCTTGAGCTGGCCGATCTTGACGCCAGTGACTACAACGACGCCCTTGCCGGGGAATGGACGCGGGGTCTTCTGATCCGCCGCAACATTGCCGACGGCAGCTTGGCCTTCTTCTCCACATGGTGCCCCAAGGGCACGTCCATGCAGAAGCTGGTATCGGTGGAAGGCCATCGCTGGGCCATTGAGGACAGCTTCGAAACCGCCAAGAACGAGCTCGGCCTTGATCACAACGAAAGCCGCTCCTGGCATGGCTGGCATCGCCATGTGTCACTCGTCATGCTGGCCTTCGCCATGATGGCCGTCATCCGTCATCGGGCCAATGCTGAGCCAGCACTCAAAAAAACGCGACGCCGGCGCACCAAACATCGTTCCTGATCCGCTGGTCGATCCAGGAAATCCGTAAGCGACGTCTATGTCCCATTCGCAAAGATTTGGAGGGACGGATTGCAACGCGTTGGCGCAACGGATTGCAATCTGTTGATCAACGCGTTGCAAATCGTTGAAGTCGCGTGTGGAGGGGCAACAGAGGATTACGGGGTTCGGCCGAACGACCAGGGCATGAGTTCGTCGATCCGCGCCTGTGGGTGTCCGGCCGCGATCGCTTCGAGCGTCGCCTTCATCCAGGCGTAGGGCTCGACGTTGTTGATCTTGCAAGTAGCGATGAGCGAAGCTATGCGCGCCCATGAACGTCCGCCTTCGTCGTGACCTGCAAACAACGAATTTTTGCGCGTCAGCACCAGCGGCCTGATCTGATTTTCGACCGGGTTGGTAACCGGTATGAGATGTCTCGGTGCCAACGTTCCGCTGCGGTGTTCTACATCGTGGCGTATGGTGCGACCATCGGGACAGAGGCACCGGGAGCACGAAGTGCGGGCAGGCCGATGCACAC
>NZ_JBUYEN020000147.1:0-1956 GCF_055229415.2 Bradyrhizobium sp. Leo114
AGTGATTTGGGACCTGCTCCTGAAAGCCGATCCCGAGGGGCCCTCCCTCATCGCTGTCACAGCTTGTGCTCACAGATTATCAGATCATCACGATCATCCTTTCTGTGTGCTTCTGCAGCACACTGTCATCGCCATGAAGGCGCTCGGCAGCGAGCACATGGCGTTCGATCAAGTGGAAGAGCGGCATGACGGCGAAGGTCCCGTGGCCGACCTGGTCGGCCAGCGTCGACAGCGGCAAATCGATCCTCTCGGCCTTAAAGCGCGCACTCTGGCGGTTGAGCGGGATATGCATGCCGAACTTGTCGAACAGGATCGTCGCCAGCAATTGTGGGCCGATGAAGCCGCGCGGCGTGGCATGGAATGGCGCAGGCGGCTGGCTGATCTTCTCGCAATCGCGGCAGGTGAACTTCTCGCGCACTGTCTCGATGACCTTGAAGCGACGCGGGATCTCCTCCAGCGTCTTGGTCACATCCTCGCCGATCTTCGCCAGCCGCGATCCGCCGCAGCAGGCGCAGCTCGTCGGAGCGTCAATGACGACGCGCTCGTGTTCGATGTCGTCCGGCCAGGGCTTGCGCACCGGCCGCTTGCGCGTGAAGGGGCGGACGTTCTGCGTCTTCGCCGCTGCGGCCTGCGCGGCAAGCTCATCCTCGCTCGCCGTGGTGACGAGTTCTTCGAGCTCCAACTCCAGCTGCTCGAGCAGCCGTGCCGTGCGCTCGGAGCGCTGCCCGTACAGTTCGCGTTTGAGCTTCTCGATCCGCAGCTCGAGATGCGCGATCAGCGCCTCGTTGTCCGACAGCTCCGCCCGCGCGCTGGCAGCCACCGCCTCGGCTCGCAGCCGCGCCTCACGCTCGGCCTGCAGCGCCGCCAGGGCACTGACAAGGTCCGATGGAAGATCGTCCGGCTTCGATATCATGAAGCCATTGAATCAGATCAAGCCGCAGATGCAAACCGTAAAAACGGCTATCCGACCCGCGTCGGACGCCGGGTTTCTTGAGGGTTGCGCCAATCGATCCCGGACAACAGATAGCTCAACTGCGCCGGAGAGATCGTTACCGATTCACCAGCAACCGATGGCCAGATGAACCTTCCTCTCTCTAGTCTTTTGGTAAACAGGCATGCTCCCTGGCCATCGTGCCAGATCATCTTCACAAGATCGCTGCGGCGACCGCGGAAGACGAACAGATGGCCGCTGAGCGGGTCTTTGCGCAACACCTCCTGCACTTGGAGTGCCAACGACGGAAAGCCTCTACGCATATCCGTGTAGCCTGTCGCGAGCCACACTCGCGCGCCTGTCGGAACCGGGATCATCGGCGCACCAGGGCATCGAGAACTCGCCGCAGCGCGTCTCCATCAACGTCACCATCGACCCGGATGCGGTGTCCGCTACCGAGATCAATCTCGATGATGCCCTGGCTCCTCCGTCGACGCGCCGGCGCCGTCGTCAATGGCGCTTCGGCCACATCCCGCGGCGGCACAGACGGCCCAATCTCGACCGGCACCAACGGCGCTACACTCGTTTCACCGTGCTTGCAAAGCTCTTTGCGCCACCTGAACAGCTGGCTCACATGAAGGCCGGCCATGCGAGCCACCTCGGAAACAGTGGCTCCGGGCTCGAGCGATGCTGCAACTAGCCGTTCCTTCTCATCCTGTGACCACCGACGCCGCCGCTCGACCGATGTGATCACCTCTGCCCGCGAAATCGTCATAGCGCTTCTCCTAGGATTACCCCTAGGACCTGCAGCGCTCGCGTCCGTCAAACAAGGCGGCCCTCAATGGAGGGATACCAAGGGGCTCTCGCTTCGCGTGTACGAAGTCGGCGCGGACATGACGCGCATTGCCTCATCAAGAATGTTACCGGAGAACTGACCGTCAGGATTGGGGCGGCGACACCGAATCGGATCGGTGTCACCGATGGCAGGACGGATCAGCATGGGTGCTCGGCGCGAGCTCACGGCG
>NZ_JBUYEN020000148.1:0-1914 GCF_055229415.2 Bradyrhizobium sp. Leo114
AAGCGCTGCATCTGATTGTGGACGGGCTACCCGCGCACAAGAAGGCGGTGGTCAAGGACTACGTGGCGAGCACGCAGGGAAAGCTGACGCTGCACTTTCTTCCGGGATATGCCCCGGATTTGAATCCCGACGAGCTCGTATGGAGCCATGCCAAGCGCACTGGCAATGCACGCCGGCCGCTGCGCGCAGGCGAGAAATTGGAAGACCGAGTCCGCACCCAGCTCGCCGACATCGGCAACAGACCAGCTTTGGTGCGTTCCTTCTTCAAGCATCCAGATGTCGCCTATATTGCTGACCTATGAGTAATCTTTCTGTCCGCGATCTGTCGCGAGGATCTCGCGGTGAACCGAACCGCGTAGCGCTTCACGTGGAACCCTCGCGACAATGTGCACACAAGAAGCGGCGCGGCGAAAATCGTTGTAGGGCATGGGAAGATCGCCAGCTTTTACCGTTCACAGCCGGCACCGCCACCCGACCTCAATCTCACCATCACTGCGTCCTGCGCCGAATCGAGCCGGGTGCTCGCCGCCGGAAAGAAGTCTTCAGAGAAACAATGGATACGAGGAGAATGGACCTAAAAACCTGGTTTCAGAGACTGACGGACGTCACTTCTGCCGCGAGAACGCAGGAAGTTCTGAGGGAAGCGCTGCCGGATCTCGTGGAGGAATTGGGCTTTGACTGCTACGCCTATCTCTACATCCAGCCATCCAGAACTTATGCCTACTCGAATTATTCGCCGAAGTGGCTGAAGCACTATTTCGACAGCGACTACACGACGATTGATCCGGTCGTAAAAACCGCCAGCACGACTTTGCGCGCATTCACCTGGTGCTCCGGAGGCTCCCGCCATTCGGAAACGAAGGAGGTTCGGCGCTTCTATTCCGAGGCCGGCGACTTCGGGATCAGATCGGGTATCAGCATCCCGATACGGACCGCCTGCCGGCACATGTCAATGCTGACGCTCGCATCGAGCAAACCGTCCTTGACCCTCGATAAGGATATCGATCAGATCGCCGCCGTCACGGCGGTCGCGTTCCTGCATGCCAAGCTTGAAGCACACAATGTGAAGCCGACCGCGCAGCCAACTTTCGAGCTGACGGCCAAGCAGACCCTCTGCCTCAAATGGTCGGCTGAGGGAAAGCCGATGAAGTCGATCGCCAGCCTCGAAAACATGTCGTTCGCGACCGTGAATTTTCATCTCAACAACGCCCGCAAGGTGCTCGATGCGGGAAGTCTCGCCCAAGCCACGGCACTCGCGACGAAGCTCGGCCTGATCTGACCGCATCCTCAATCGGCCGGCATAGTCGGTACGTATAACTCGGCAATGTCGCGAAGGAGGCGATGCTTGTGGATTGCCTCGACGACAATCGTTTCGAGGATGTCTTTCGGAAGGTTCGCTGTCAGTCCGACGATCGGTCGCAAGGCTGTCTGCGCTTCTCCCGTGCGATCTTCTCCAGAAATACCCATTGTTCCAATTCTCTGCACGGCGTCCGCGGTGCGCCCGGGCCAACAAATATCCTTTGACCCCAAGCCGAGGTGGAAAATCGAGCAAAGTCGGCCCCCATGACCTTAAGGATTCGAGCGAGACCTTCACGCCCGAGCGCCGTCGAGACCGGTCCCAGCAAGCTGGAGAACCCGATGAACTATGTCTTTGCGGTATTCATCTGGCACGACTTCACCATCAATGAGTAGCAGTTCAAGACCATGCGCAAGCGCCCAGAGAAATAGTCCCGCAATCGGCAGCTCAGCGTCAGACAGCCGCTTCTCCAGGTTGAACTGCAGAGAAATCGTGAGCGTCACGAGAGGATCGCCGTGCCCGGCCTTGACTTGCGCGGAATGCTTTGGATTGCCCGATCGGGGTGATTGACGCTGCCGCTGGGCGATGATTGGGTGCTCCCCTCTGAAGGGGGCGAC
>NZ_JBUYEN020000149.1:0-1884 GCF_055229415.2 Bradyrhizobium sp. Leo114
TTGCGAAGCGCCTTGGCAGCAGCTTCCTGCGCAGCGATCTCGACGTTAAGCGCGGCCGACCGGTCCGACCTCGCCGCCTTCCGGAACTCCGCATTGAGCCGAACGATGAGCGCGGCGACTGCTGATATCTCGTTCCCCGTAGCAAAGTCCTTCAGCTTGACCTGGACGTTGGAAAGCTTCTCTTGGATCACAACGTCCGCGAGATCCGGTACACCAACTGATTCCCGACCCCGCGCCCCCTCAACGGGATCTGCAAGAGGGCGTGGGATCTCGCCTTCTGGCACGTTTCTGCCGCGGACCGTAGCAGAGATCGGCACCCGCGGAAGTTGTTGATGCGCGGCAGCATCCAACAGGTCGTGCCCGCCAACGGTCGTTTCACGTTCGATCGCAAATACCATCGCTACATTCCTTAAGTTCGATAAGTGATCCCACGCAGCCTGTCAGGCGAAGTGCCTTATGAGATTCGCGTTGGAGTCACTCTGCCTCTCAATCGCCTCGGCAACGTTCTGTGTGGTCATCGTCCTGTCGAGAAGCAATTGCTTGATGAAGTCCATTTCATCGCTTTGCAGTTGTCTCAATCTTGCAATGCTCTTGCTAATGTCCAACGTTTCTGCCTGGGCGTCCGTTGCCTCCTTCTGCTGGATGCCATTGGCGATGCCAGCGCCAGCCTCGCCCAGCGATGCCACTGCCTCGCCGACCCGAGCCGCCGTCGAAAGTCTCTGGCCTATCTGAACAGCCTTGACAGAGTTAGACGGTATCAAGGCGGTAATACCCAATCCACTCGCAGCTCCACTAGCAAAGCCAGCGCCGACCGTTAGCACCGAGATAGCGAATATGATGCCAATCGTGATGACCGCGCTCAAAGTGTTGGCCTTGCCGTCCTCGATTCCGTCTTTCTCGAGACTCTTCGCAATTGCCGCGGTCATCTTATCGATGCCCCCCGTCTCGACGAGAGTCGCTACTCCAACGCTCACTGCCGCCGCCATGACTGCAAGCGTTCCGCCGGTGGCAACGGCAGCCAGGACCGTCAATCCGACCGCTAGCCATCCGAAGAACTTCATGATGCCGGAGCTCTTCTTTGCTTCTGCCAATCTTTTTGCCGCTTCAATGATGCTTTTAGAGGTTTCCTCGTGCAACTGCCTTTGCTGCTCTCCCCAATGTCGCGCGTCCTCTATTCCGGCTGCAACCTGTCCATCCGTCATCTTGGTCTTCAGAGCCAGAAACGTGGTAAGGAGGTCAATCGTATCGAACGCACGTGGTGCCGATAAGCCTGGAATCGAACCTGACGCGACAGCCTCTCCGGAACCTGATTGCAGCAACAGGTTGGCGTCAGTCTTGCGGCCATTGCCCGAAAGACCGGTGGCGGAGGCACTGAAAGGCAGCGTCCCGACTTCGGGGAGTGTTTTGCTCGTCAACGCCCACATGTTCACTCTATCCATGGCTGGACCCAAGTTGGGATTTGAGGCGGTTAAGCATCATCAGCCCACGCCCGGCCAAAGCCTTTTGTTCGGGCCTTCCGACACTCAGCGCCAAGCTATTCTCGAGTGCGGTGATGGCCGCTGTGGGATGATCGAGTTTGATGAAACATTCCGCCGCACGAAGCGGTATCTGCGGATCGTCACTATCCAGGAGCCCGGCCAACCGATAGGCGTGCATGGCGTTCTCTGGGTCCCCAAGCATCTGACTACTAGCAGCCAGACCAAACCAGAATCGTGCGTCGATGTGCCGGTGTAGGCACAAGAAGCGAAAGAAATTCCGCGCCTCCTCATACTTGCCGCAAGAATAGTAGCGGTGGCCAAATACATATAAGGCCTCAAGCTCATCGTCCGTGATCCCAATGACGCTAGCCAGGTCCGCGCGCCCTGCCACGAAGTCGATGGCGAG
>NZ_JBUYEN020000150.1:0-1864 GCF_055229415.2 Bradyrhizobium sp. Leo114
CGACCCACCTTGGCCCCGAGTCATGCGGAGGCGTTCGTGAGGACGACTTCGAAGCGTTGACAGGGGAAACCGCAGGCCAGCCATTGAGCCGCGAAATCGGAAGTCTGGAGCGCCGACGCTGTTATCCTAAGCGGAAGGCAACACGTTGGGCGGCGCACATCGCGAGCCGCTCAACGGTTCCACGCGGTCGGAGACCCTGAGCATGCGGGGAAATCCTTCGCACAGGAACTGGGAGATCTCGTCGTCGCCCGAAGACGAACAGCGTTCGGGCAGGCTGGGGAAAGGCGAATGCCATAAGCCCAGCGTCATCGTCGACGAGAAGTCGGATGTCCGCATAGTACCAATGAACGACCTGAACAACAGCGACGGGTCCACACCGTTGCTCGCGGAAGGTCCGGAGGGAAGGCGGGCAGCCAAGGGCAATAGCAAACATCCTCCCGCGCCCCGGACCCTGAGCCGGACCAGCGCGTCGACGAGGCTGGAGGCTATACGTGAACTGGCAAGACGGAATAGGAAGACACGGTTCACGGCGTTGATGCATCACGTGACGCGCGAATTGCTGACGGAAAGCTTCAGGCAACTGAAGCGCTCCGCGGCGCCCGGCGTCGACGGGATGACATGGCGCGACTATGAGGAAGGGCTCGACGAGCGAATAGCAGCGCTTTGGGACGCGGTCCAATCAGGCCGCTACCAGGCACTCCCGTCTCGCCGAGTGTATATCCCCAAGTTGAATGGCAAACTGAGACCGCTCGGAATCGCTGCGCTGGAGGATAAGATCGTCCAGCACGCGGTGACGACGGTCCTGAATGCAATCTACGAGGCGGACTTCCTCGGCTTTTCCTACGGATTCCGGGAGGGGCGAAGTCAGCATAAAGCGCTGGACGCACTCTGGATCGGCATCCATCAGAAAAGAGTGAACTGGGTGCTCGACGCCGACATCCGCTCGTTCTTCGACACGATCGATCACGAATGGATGATGCGGTTCCTCGAGCACAGGATTGCAGATCGCCGGCTCTTGCGATTGATACGCAAGTGGCTGACCGCTGGCGTTGTCGAAAGTGGATCGAAGTCCGTAGCACGGATAGGTACGCCGCAAGGCGCGGTGATCTCGCCGCTCCTCGCCAATATTTATCTGCACTACGTCTTCGACCTCTGGACCCACCAGTGGCGGAGCAAAACGGCGAAAGGGGATGTCATCGTCGTCCGCTATGCGGACGACAGCGTCGTGGGCTTCGAAACAAAGTCCGAGGCCCTACGCTTTCTCGACGCACTGCGTGAGCGGATGGCGATGTTCGGTCTCTCGCTGAATGAGGAGAAGACACGGATTCTGGAATTTGGACGGTACGCGGCCGAGCGCCGCGCACGCCGGGGGCAACGCCGCCCGGAAACGTTCGACTTCCTCGGGTTCACGCACATCTGCGCTGTGACCCGAATGAATCCGCACTTCACAATCCGGCGCGTGACCATCGCCTCCCGCATGCGGGCGACGCTGAGGGCGATACGACACGACCTGATGAAACGCCGCCATGCGCCCATCGCTGAGATCGGCGCCTGGCTCCGTCGCGTGGTGCAGGGGTACCTGAACTACCACGCGATTCCAGGGAATCTGAAACGGCTCGGCATGTTCCGCGCCGAGGTCTGCCGGGCATGGCTGCGCTCGCTTCGTCGACGCAGCCAGCGCTCCCGCATGACCTGGGATCGATTCCAGCGTCACGTTAGGCGATACATCCCGAAAGTCCGCGCCTGTCATCCGCATCCCAATCCGCGGTACACGTCATGACCCAAGGTAGGAGCCGTATGCGGTAGCTCCGCACGTACGGATCTGAGCGGGGGGCGCTGGGAAACCAGCGTCCCTACCGCGACC
>NZ_JBUYEN020000151.1:0-1764 GCF_055229415.2 Bradyrhizobium sp. Leo114
GCGCATTGCCTCATCAAGAATGTTACCGGAGAACTGACCGTCAGGGTTGGGGCGGCGATACCGAATCGGATCGGTGTCGCCGATGGCAGGACGGATCAGCATGGGTGCGCGGCGCGAGCTCACGGCGGCGGTGGTAGAGCGCTATCGATCAGCAGGGCGGGCAGATAAGGGGCGCATACTCGACGAGCTTTGCGCGGTGACGGGCTGGCATCGCAAGCACGCGGTTCGGGCGCTTGCCAGCCATGTTGCAATTTCGCCGGAGGCCCGGCGACAGCGAAGGCCGACCTATGGCGCCCCTATCAGGGATGCGCTGGTGGCGCTGTGGGAGGCCTCGGATCGGATCTGCGGCAAGCGGCTCAAGGTAATGATTCCGACGTTGCTGCCTTCGCTGGAGCGGCATTGCCGGCTCAAGCTCGACCAGGCGGATCGAGCGCTGGTGCTCGGCGTCAGCGCAGCCACGATTGATCGCCTGCTGGTCGAGACCAAAATTGCCGCGGCCGGCGGTAAGCGCCGGCGGGTCGGCTTTTATTCGGCGGTACGGCGGGAAGTTCCGATCCGGACGTTCAACGACTGGCACGATCCACCTCCGGGGTTCTGCGAGGTCGACATGGTGGCTCATGGCGGCACATCTGTAGCTGGCTCGTTCATTCAGACGTTGACGATGGTCGACGTCGCGACTGGTTGGACCGAGTGCATGCCGCTGGTGACGCGCGAGGGCGGCCTCGTCGTGCGAGCCATGGAGCGCGCACAGAGCCTGTTTCCCTGGGTCATTCGCGGCGCCGATTTCGACAATGACAGCGCATTCATGAACGACGTCGTCGTGCCCTGGTGTCGCGCGCAAAGGATCGAGGTGACACGCTCGCGCGCCTACAAGAAGAATGATCAGGCCTTCGTCGAGCAGAAGAACGGCGCGGTCGTCCGGCGACTCGTGGGATACGGTCGCTTCGATGGTGTCGAGACGACGCGCGTGCTGGAACGTTTGTATGCTGCATCCCGGCTGCACACCAACTTCTTCCAGCCGTCCTTCAAGCTGAAGGACAAGCGACGCGAGGGCGCGAAGGTGATCAAGCGCTATCATGTTCCAGCCACGCCCTATGAACGAGCACTGGCGCATCCGAAGTTGAGCAAAGGCGTCAAACGGCGTCTTCGAGAGCTTTATCGCACGCTCGATCCCGTGGCCCTGCTGGCCGAGATGAGGGACGCCCAGACGGAGCTCGGCACGCGCGTCGGCGCCCGCGCGGGCAAGCTCACGGCAGCAACCAGTCCGCCGGCATCGGCAACGAACGCGGCAGCGTTCGCGAAGAGGCTCGGCAATGAGGTGCATCTGGGGGAGCAGCGCATCATCCATCGGCGCATGCGCAAGCCATACAAAAAGCGCATGAGAATGCCATCGATGCTCGATCCGCACCTCGCCGACATCGAGCGCTGGTTCGCGGCCGAACCTCGTCTGACCGCGCTGGCCATCCTCGATCGTCTCGCCGAACACGCCCCCGAAAAGTTCGGGCCGCCGCAGCACACCATCGTGCAGCGCCTGTTGCGATTACTCAGACGCAACGCAACCGAGGTGATCATCCCGCGCACGGCCGGGGGTACGGCACCTGCCACCATTGGTGATCCCGGGACTGGGGCCGGCGCTGCGTGTGATGGGCACTCCGCGACGTCCCCAGTCCCTCCGATCCTGCGAGCAATGACGCAACCTCAGACCGGCCGACAGTCGGCGCTACGTCCGTCAAGCGAAAGTAACATCCTCAGATGAGGCAATAC
>NZ_JBUYEN020000152.1:0-1755 GCF_055229415.2 Bradyrhizobium sp. Leo114
CGGCGATGGGCGCGTCCAATTATACGTACGCCGAGGCCTGCCCAAGCGAGGGGCTCGCCGACTGGATCCGCCTCCACGTCAACCTTTTCGCCTTCCTCGGCGGCGCGCCGACATTCGTGGTCTGCGATTTTGTTACCGGTAACAAAATCGCAGTTATGTGCCGGACATCGTTATGTGCCGAATGCTGTCACAACCTGCATTTTTAAACGCTATTTCCGCGACAGCGGCAACATAACGGAGCGCTCGTGGCATAGTGATCTCCTTCTTTCCTTAGGAGATTGTCATGCTTGAGAAGTACTACATCCGACCCGCCACCATCGATCGTATTCACGAGTCCTGGATCGCTCCCGAAGTCGAGCAGTACGTCAGCTGGATGGCGGAGCAGCGCTATACGGATAGCAGCGTGTCTCGCCGGATTCCCATCGTGGTGAGCTTTGGCGAGTTCGCAAAAGCTCACGGCGCCAGCGAGGTTAAGAACCTACCTGATCACGTCGAGCCGTTTGTGCAAGCGTGGATTGGTGAGCGTGCTAGACGACGCTCAGCCCGGCGAAACTTGACGCACAGAACTCATTTTTCACCGATCATCTCCCGGTACAGAAGGGCCTGCGGCTCGGTTCGATCCGCAGTTATCGTGACACGATCCGCCTGTTCCTGTGCTTCGTGTCCGAGCAGCGTGGTCGCCGGATTGCTACACTGGCCCTTGATGACCTGACATTCGAACGAAGTCTGGCGTTCCTGAGGCACCTGGAGCAAGAGCGCGGTAACTCGGTGCGTACTCGCAATCAACGGCGGGCAGCACTGAACACCTTCTTTGCCTACCTCGCGGTGCGTGCACCCGAGATGCTGGCGGTCTGTCAGCAGGTCGCGGCGATCCCCGTCAAGCGCACATCATTGCCCGATACACATTTCCTCGAGCGAGAGGAGGTAACGGCATTGTTTCGTTCGCTGCCTCGACAAGGTCATCTCTCGCTGCGCGACCGCACACTGTTGCTCTTCCTGTACAACACGGGCGCTCGGGTGCAGGAAGTTGCCGATCTTCGTATCGAGCACCTCGAACTCAAGCCACCAGCCAAAGTCCACTTGCACGGCAAGGGTGACAAGTGGCGGACGTGCCCGCTTTGGGATGAGACAGTGAAGCATCTCCAGGCGCTCCTCGCCCAGCGTAGCGCATCGCCAGGCGAGCCAGTCTTCTGCGCTCCGAAGGCCCGCCCTCTAACGCGGTTCGGGATCTATAAGATTGTCCGACGACACGGCGCATCCTTCGATACACACGGGCCGAAATCCAGGCGGGTCAGTCCGCATCTATTCCGGCACACCGCTGCTTGCCACCTGCTGGAATCCGGTGTCGAAGTCAATGTCATACGGAGTTGGCTCGGGCACGTGAGTCTCGACACGACAAACCGTTATGCCGAGCTGACGCTGCGCGCTAAAGCCGAGGCGCTGCGCGCCTGCGAACTGGGTTCCGATATTTCAACGGTGTCCCGGGCTCGCGTCGCCTGGAAGGACGACAAAACCCTCCTCGACTGGCTCAATTCACTGTAGCGCATTATGTGCCTACACGCCCGCGATCCTCCCCCGAGAGACCGGCTCAAGCCGTTGCCAGGCACATAACGATGTCCGGCACATAACTGCGACAATCTCAAGGCCGCCGTCACCAATCCCGACCGCCACGATCCTGGCCTCAACCGAACCTATGCCGAGATGGCGAGCCATTACGACACGGCCATTCTCGCAGCCCGGCCGCGGCGCCCAAAA
>NZ_JBUYEN020000153.1:0-1745 GCF_055229415.2 Bradyrhizobium sp. Leo114
GCGATCTTTGCCTTCAGCGCCGCGTCGATTTTCCGTCTCGTCTTCTTCATGGTCCGCTCCGTTTATCAAAACGGAACGGCATCCGCACCACCTAAGCCGCTGGTCCAAAATCCGGGGTCCACTTCACACTGGATATATGGCTTTGTCTCCTTTCTTTGTTTGTGCATCTATGTACTCGTGTGGGGCCGTGAATCGCAATGAGGGGGATGTCCCGATCGGTGTTGAACTACGTCGGCCCGACGTAGTTCAACAGCGATCGGGACATCCCCATGCGATGGCTCTGGACATCGAACAACGCTGACGCGTTGACCGCATACCCACAGCAACCACAGCAGACGATGCCTCTGGCATAGCCGCAGGAATAACATCAGAAGCGGCCACATTTCCAACTAACAAAACGGTTCAAGCGGCTCTCGCTTCGCGTGTACGAAGTCGGCGCGGACATGACGGCTAACGCTCGTGGCTAAGCCGCGACCTTTTGACTCACAGGCGGACATCTGGCGCGATTTTTTTTCGTTCCCATGGTTGTAGGCATGATGGCCACAACTTTCGTACTGCTCCCGCCGCTCTCGTCTGGCGCTTAGGCCACCAATGTTGGGAAAGCGACTTGCAGTCAGATGAAGAACAATATCCGTTGCACGGAAAGGAGATACATGAACCACGCCTACAAAATTGGATGCATCACTATCGTCGATAATGATCTCAATCTTATCCAGACGATGGACGAATATTTGAGAAACAACAACTTGTGTACGGCCTTGGTGCGTACCCGCGAAGAAGCGCTGACCCGCTACAACAACGATGAGGTCATCATTGTAAATATGGACCTCGTCCGGCACAACGGATTCGAGCTCCTGCGTACTCTCCGTGATCGAGGAGATGTTCCCATTATTGTCGTAGGGAGCCGACGGGATGAGTACGATGCTGTGACCTGGCTGAACTCCGGTGCCGATGAATATCTAACGACACCACTGTCCATGGCTCGGCTTCTCGCTCACATCAACGCTCTGAGCAGGCGCCGGGTTCGCTTCACAGCTGGAATGAGAAGCCGCGCGCAGGGCGCACGATGGCTCTTCGCGGGGTGGGAGCTGCGCCTCAAATCTCGAAAACTCTATGATCCTTCAGGCCGGGTGGTACCCTTGACTGCGGCGGAATATTCGCTCCTGGTGACCTTTGTTGAATCAGCAGAACGGGCATTGTCGCGAGAATACCTACAACGGGCCACGCGTGTGCACGGAGAAATACTCGATCGCAGCATAGATGTTCAGATCCTCCGTTTGCGTCGCAAGCTTGAAGGAGATGCGCAGGCTCCCCGATTGATAAAAACTGTGCGTGGAGTGGGTTACTCGTTTACGATGCCGGCTGCCCGCGCTTGAAGTCTTCCTCGTGATAGAGATCCGACGCGCCAACTGACGCCGGCTGCCGCTCAGCGGAAGGTCAAGTCAGATTATGACGACGGCGCTTCTGCAGTGAGATAATCCGGTTGAGCAGCGCGCGCTGGCGCGCCACCGCCTCGTCTTCGTCCGACTTCAACACAGGTTCTGTCTGATGGGCCTTTGCGCCCGCGAATGTACGATCCCCCGCCTCGTGCTCGCACCGTTTCCTTATTGCCCTCATGGGCGGCGCTTCGCGAGCTGCTTTCAAAAAAATGGTAGGGCCCGCCGCCAAGCGCGCTGCGGTCGCGCATCTGCAGGCCGTCATGAGCCTGTCGGAACGGCGGGCCTGCTCGATCGTGGGCGCGGATC
>NZ_JBUYEN020000154.1:0-1628 GCF_055229415.2 Bradyrhizobium sp. Leo114
GCGAATCCGTAGTTGTCGTGTCGCCCGCAGCTCCCATCGTTGTCCGGCAGAGGAGGTGCGAATGCGACGGGTAATTGGCATTGATGTCCACCGAACCTTCGGGGAGGTGGTATTTTGGGAGAACGGCAGGCTCCGACATGCGGGCCGCATTGATATGACGCGGACTGCGCTGGAGGGATTTGGCAAGACCCTGCTGGCCGGTGATGAGGTGGTGCTCGAAGCGACCGGCAACAGCATGGCGGTGTCGCGAGTGCTGGCGCCATTCGTGGCGCGGGTGATTATCGCCAATCCGTTGCAGGTGAAGGCGATCGCCCAGGCTCACGTCAAGACCGACAAGATCGATGCCGGCACGCTCGCCAGTTTGCAGGCGGCGGGATACCTGCCGCAGATCTGGACGCCTGACGCGGAGACCGAGCGCAAGCGTAGGCTGGTGGCGCGGCGCTACCAGGTCGTGCGGCACCGTACGCGGCTCAAGAACGAGGTGCATTCGATCCTGCACGCGCACCTGATCCCGAAGTGCCCGCATGCCGATCTTTTCAACGCCCGCGGCCGGGCGTGGTTGGCCGCTCAACAGTTGCCAGACGATGAGCGGGCGGCCGTCGATCGGCACGTCCGTGAGCTTGACCGTTTGGCCGAAGACCTGGCCCTGCTCGATCGCGAGATCGCACAGGACGCAATCGAGGATTCCGCGGTGAACAGATTGATGACGATCACCGGCGTGAATCTGGCGGTCGCCGCCGGAATCGTGGCGGCGATCGGCGACATCAACCGGTTCAACAGCCCGCAGAAGCTGGTGAGCTATTTCGGGCTGAACCCGCGGGTGCGGCAGTCCGGGCTGGGAGCCGTCCACCACGGCCGTATCAGCAAGATCGGCCGCAGTCATGCGCGCGCCATGCTGGTCGAGGCGGCCTGGGCAGCGGCCAAGGCGCCCGGTCCACTGCATGCTTTTTTCGTGCGCATCCGCGCCCGACGCGGCCATCAGATCGCCGCGGTGGCCGTGGCTCGGAAGCTCACTGTGCTCTGCTGGCATTTGCTGACAAAGGGCGAGGATTACCTGTGGGCGCGCCCGGCGCTGGTCGCCAATAAGACCCGCGCGATGCAACTTCAAGCCGGACATCCACAACAGAAAGGGAGCCGCCGTGGACCAGCCTATGCCTACAACATCAAGGCGCTGCGCGACCGCGAGATGTTGATTGCCGCCCAGGCGGAGCAAAGCTACGAACGATTCGTGTCGCAATGGAAGCCGCGGCACCCAAAAACCGGCGCGCGGGCGCCTCAGTTCGGCAGGACAAAATAGGCAGTCCGGTGACGCTTGCAGCCGACGCGTCACGCTTCGCCACGAGGTCGCCCGCGCCCGACAACCATAGTCGCGGCTGACGGCAAGTTCTAGGCAGGAATGCAGTCCCGTTCCACTGCCAGTGTGCCGCCGTGCTCGGGCCGGTCAAGGCCAAGCCTTGCGGTGGCCGCAAACGCGGCCAGCCTTGACCGCCCCTGCGCGCGACGGCTGCGAGATCGGTGGCCGGGACGGAAGAATGGCCCGCAGCGCGACCGAACAAAAGAATGGACTTACGGCGACCTTTGCAATCTTCGTCTCGGCCATGAAGAAAGCGCTTGTCCATCTCATCCGT
>NZ_JBUYEN020000155.1:0-1607 GCF_055229415.2 Bradyrhizobium sp. Leo114
GCAAGCCGCATTCCATTCAGAGCAGCTCCCTCAGGGAGAGCTTCGGCGAGTGCTGGATCATCTGGATGATGAAGCCATGCCGTCAGCAGTCTCCGACCCTTCAGAGGAGCTTCAGCGACTGGAAAAACAGTTGCATGACGAGCTTCACGGGCGACGGGACAATCATGCACTCGATGCGCCATCCACGCATGTAGCGAATGATCGGCGCGACACTGCCTGACACGATCCCGTCGATGACGTCCGCCCCAGCACAGTAATGCGGCGCGCTGATCCTTAGCAGGCCCGAGGTCTTGGTCGAAGGGGCTGACATCGCTGGTATGGCCGTAGTCCGAGTTGTTTGCATTTTCTGCAAAGAGTTATCTTGGTCGCTGTGCAGTTCATCGGCCAGAGCCATGGGGACCGTCGGGCTCAAGATGCCGAGATCGCGAGCGCGAGTAGAACCGTGCGTCGTCTATTACGAGGGGGAGTCATTTCGCTCATGAACCTTCCCGACCAAAGGGGCGGTGGAGTCGATTCGCTCATGGACCCTCTATCGCGTCGCTGCAGACCACCGCGCGATAGAAGTGCTGCGGGAAGCGCGCCTGGACGACGCCCGACACGGTCCCGAGAAAATCCCAATGCTCATTGATCGTCGCACTGCCCTGAAGCACCGCGAGCGTTTGCAGCGGCAGCCGCTTCTTCGTGCGACGACGCACGATCAGCACCTTGCCGTTGCTCACGATCTGGAACGGCTTCCGCTTCTGACCGTCCATGCGCTTCAACTGGCGGCGCACAACGGTATGCACCGGCGCACTGCCAATCGATCCGTAGGGCTTGATCAGAAGCGAGACGGCCACGGCTATCTCGCTTCGCGCGGACCGACAGAGCGTTGTCGGGATACTTCTCCTTGCCCGCACCGATGACGTGGCGCTCCATGTACTTGTCGATGCTGCCCACCGTCGCCATGAGCGTGCTGCCGTTGGCAGGGCGGATGCGGATGCCGCCGACAACCCATGGCCGCCCGGCATCGTGCATCGAATGACTCGCCTTGCGCTCGTGCGCATCCGTTTCAAGTTGACTGTCCATGCCCGCAAAGAACGCGTGCTATTGGCGGAGGAAGAGGAATAGCGCGGCGTTGCCTATCTGGTAGTCCGCAATGCGCTTCTCCCTAATCCTATCCACCAGCTCATTGGCCGCCGCGAAATATTCTTCGGCAAGGGAAGCAGTGTTGGCCTGCATCATGCCGCCGATGGCAAATCCGTGCGGCCCAGACCATTCATCCTCACGCGCGTGATCCCCGGTTAGCTCCTCGAAGTGTCATTCGGCGCGCTGTTTGACCCCTTATCGGCGCCGAAGGTTGACCCCGGCCAGTAATGACGAAACCCTTGGACCGTCGGCGAAAAATCCATCACGTATGGGGTCAACGTTGGAAGCCGATGGGGGCGCATTGCCTCACCAAGGATGTTACCGGAGAACTGACCGTCAGGATTGGGGCGGCGATACCGAATCGGATCGGTGTCGCCGATGGCAGGACGGATCAGCATGGGTGCGCGGCGCGAGCTCACGGCGGCGGTGGTAGAGCGCTATCGATCAGCACGGCGGGCAGATAAGGGGCGCATACTCGACGA
>NZ_JBUYEN020000156.1:0-1571 GCF_055229415.2 Bradyrhizobium sp. Leo114
GCTTTTCCAAACCGGAAGCTTCACGTCATCCTCGACAACCTCAACACCCACAAGAAGAACGAGCGTTGGCTCAATGCCCACCCCAACGTGGAATTTCATTTCACGCCGACAAGTGCGTCCTGGCTCAGTCAGGTCGAGGTATGGTTTTCGATCTTGCAGGGGCAGTCGCTCAGCGGCACTTCCTTCACAAGCCTCAAGCAGCTTCAGGACCACATCGATGCCTACGTCAACGCTTACAACGACAAAGCCGAGCCCTTCGTCTGGACCAAGAAAAAGGTCCGTCAACGCCGGTTCAAAGGCCGCCGTATCACTCAGCTCTGATTCCGGGTACTAGCAGCACGCTGAACATGTTGTGTTGATCGGCGTTTTCGGATGGCGGTGGTTTGAGGAGATCCGCCAGAAGCACCACGGGAATGCCGTCCTTCTTGCCAAGGCGCACCCAATCTCCATCGTTCGAACAAACGCAGTCAGCTCCCTCTACGTTCGCAATCCCCATGATCTGACGATCGTGGTTGACTTTCGCCCGGTTCGCGGTGCCCCCCTTCTGGCCAGCATCCAAGACTCGCCGATGCGCGTCTGCGGTCTCAACTCCAGCACGTTCAGCAACTGGCGCAA
This sequence comes from Bradyrhizobium sp. Leo114, assembly GCF_055229415.2. Lineage (NCBI taxonomy): Bacteria > Pseudomonadati > Pseudomonadota > Alphaproteobacteria > Hyphomicrobiales > Nitrobacteraceae > Bradyrhizobium > Bradyrhizobium sp. Leo114. The sequence continues at coordinate 616 of NZ_JBUYEN020000156.1, forward strand.
TCGGAAATCGCGAAGAGCGCGTCCCGCGATGCTGACGATGGCGAACGCACCGGGAAACCCCGGTCTTGCGCCTCACCCCCCAACGTGGGACACGCCCTCGTATGCCTCGATCTTTCGCGAGGAGCTGGCAACGTAAATAGGCTTGCTGGCCGCGCCTCGCCATTGTCCAATTCGTTTAATGACCTTTACAGACAAGAACCATAATTACCGCCGCGTGCCCAGGGAGGGCTTTAGAAATGGGGAAGAACGTCCGACTTTCGAACAAACGCCGGCTCAATTTCCAGCAATGCGCACCCGATCTCGGCGACCAATTTGCCGAGCTACTTTGGTTGAGAGAGCAGGTCAGACGGGCGGAAACTTTGGATCCCGAAAGGCTCCTGGCCGAATTCAGAGCTTACCGGGAGCAGAGAGCGAGCAAAGCTGGCAGAGTGACGCATTAGCATGATTGCCTGATCATGCTCGCTAATTGCCGGATTGCGGCGAGCGGGCAGCGTCTCGGCTCTCGATCCGCGGCTGAACTTTGAAGTCGTCGATACGCTTTCCCAGCTTCAATTGCGCGACGAGCCACCGCGGCTGCTTGCCTCGACCTGTCCAGGTCTGTGATGGCTGATCGGGGTTTTGGTATTTTGGAGATACCAGCGGGTATAACCGACTCGCGGACACCAACTGCCTCAGGCGGTCGTCCAGACCCAGCTTTTCCTGCCGGATCTTCTGCTGCAACACTTTAGAGACCTCAACGTGCAAGCTCCACAGCTCGTCAACGGTCATCCGTTCCAGTTCGGCTCGTTTCATGGCGACAAAACATCCAGGTCTTCATCATCCCTAAGACTCTGACTCAAAATTCATGACTTGACGTTGGCCGATCTGGCGATGCGGCGCACCAGTTGTCGAGTTGACGCAATAAGGAGCCATGCTTCAGCCGAGGTGACGGAGGCCTCCCAATCTTTGGCGAGACG
>NZ_JBUYEN020000157.1:0-1443 GCF_055229415.2 Bradyrhizobium sp. Leo114
CTAGCATTACAGTTGTTTTTTTAGTGGGTTTCTGAATCCATGGGCAACCATGATTCGAAGATCGTGGACGCAGGCAGCGTCGATTGAGGAGACGCTTGCGTTGTGGGCGGCGTCGCTTCGGGAGATCAAGAAGCGGATACGTCCGTTGTTCAGGCAAGAACGTGTTGCGAGGAATGCGGGCCTGTTCCTGGAAGGCCTTCTCGGAGATGAGCAACGCAAGACCGGTTGGATGCGCGCCGAGGCGGCTGGCGATCCCGGCCCATGGCGTCAGCAGGCGATCCTGGGCCGCATGGATTGGGATGCGGATGCCCTGCGCGATATCGTGCGTGACTATGTCGTCGAGCATTTGGCGGATGACGATGCGGTGCTCGTGATCGACGAGACCGGTTTTCTCAAGCAGGGCAAAGCGTCGTGCGGCGTGGCGCGGCAATACACTGGTTCCGCAGGCAAGGTCACGAACTGCCAGATCGGGGTCTTCGTTGCCTACGTTTCGCGCCACGGTCATGCGTTCATCGACCGTACGCTGTATCTTCCGAAGGAATGGACCGACGATCCGGATCGCCTGGAAGCCGCATATGTGCCTGCCGACGTCGGCTTTGCGACCAAACCGAAGCTCGCGACGAGAATGATCGCAGGCGCAATAGCCGCGTCTGTGCCATTCAAGTGGGTTGCTGGTGACACCGTCTATGGTGTTGGCGATATCGAACAGCAACTGCGCCGGGCCGGCAAAGGCTACGTGCTCGGGGTCAGCAGCGCTCATGTGTTTCGATCCTGGGGCAAGCGACCGCCGGTCTCCGGTACGGCCGCAGACATCGCCCGGACGCGGCGCTCATCCGACTGGAAGCGCCTGTCGGCGGGAGCCGGAACCAAAGGACCGCGGCTGCACGATTGGTGTTATCTCGAACTGGCCGACCTCGAGGCCGAGCCATTCAACAGTGCAAATGATGGTTTGTGGACACGCGGCCTACTGATCCGTCGCCGCATCGCCGATGGTGACCTCGCCTTCTTCACCACCTGGTGCCCAGCGGGAACATCAATTGAAACGCTGGTCGCGGTCGAAGGCCATCGATGGGCGATCGAGGACAGCTTTGAAACCGCGAAAAACGAGTTCGGGCTCGATCACAACGAAAGCAGATCCTGGCATGGCTGGCATCGCCACGTCTCCCTGGTGATGCTCGCCTTCGCCATGATGGCGGCAATCCGTCATCGCGCCAATCCGCTGCCGCCCAAAAAAACGAAACGCCGAACTCCGGCAAAAACCAATGCGTCGCCACGGCGTCATTGATCCGTTGGTCAATCCAGGAAGTCCGACGCATCGCCATCAGACTCGCTCGAAAGCGAATCCAACCCGCACACATCATCGCATGGTCACTTTGGCGTAGAGCTCACCAGGCCGCCGCCCAGCGCGCGCACTTCAAAACAAAAAGACAACTGTAATGCTAG
>NZ_JBUYEN020000158.1:0-1442 GCF_055229415.2 Bradyrhizobium sp. Leo114
CTATCTAATGCACACATCTTTGTTGCGAAGATCGGCGAAGACTGATTCCCTGGCGGGAGGCGGTCTTGTGGAGAGCGGTCGTATGTCGATGGAGGTGGGGCTGGGGCGATTTGGCGATCGTCGCCTGGAAAAAGGGGGGCCGCATTGCATGCGGCGCTCGTTCGACGGCCCGGTTCGTGCATTCGACGCCTTGCAGGGAGCCGAGCGCAGGAGGTCCGCTTCACGCGTTTTCTGCGCAATGATCGGGTGAGCGTCGCAGAGATGGCGAGCCATGCGGCTTCGCGCACGGCGGAACGTGTTGCCGGTCGCGAGATCATCGTGGTTCAGGATACCAGCGAACTGATCCTTGGCGGACGGCGCGCCAAAGCCAACGGTTATGGACCTGTCGGCAAAGGCGGCGGAACACGGGGCCTGCTTTTGCATGCGGCGCTCGCACTCGATGCCGGCACTGATGCGTTACTGGGTCTTGTTGATGCGCAGGTCTGGAATCGGGACAAGGGCAAGGTGACGCCCCGGCGATCGCGAGCAACAACAGACAAAGAGTCCCAGCGTTGGCTGTCCGCGACGGTTCAAGCCAGCGCGGCCTTATCGACCGCGCAAAGCATCACCGTGATCTCCGACCGGGAAAGCGACATCTACGAGCATTTCGCGCGACGTCCGGCGAATGTGGAGTTGCTTGTCAGGGCAAACTGGAATCGGAAGATCAAACTGAAGTCCGGAGCTTTTGCGAAGCAGTTTGCATTTGTTGATGGCTTGCCGGAAGCCGCCCGGTTCAGCGTGACGATTCCTGCGGCGCCGGGCCGCAAGGAGCGGATAGCCGAGCTTGCCTTGCGCTTCTCGCCGATCATGCCATGCCGGCCCCATCCCGGCCCTGCCCCAGATCTGCCCGACATGATCCGCCTGACCATGGTGGACGTTCGGGAGGTGTCATCGACCCATGACGGCGAGCCGATCCATTGGCGGCTTCTCACCACGCATGTCGTAAGAAGCCCGAAACAAGCACGTCGGATCGTCGACCTCTATCGCAGGCGTTGGACCATCGAGGAGTTCTTCCGCACGCTCAAATCCGCCGGTTTTGATATCGAGGAAGCCGACATTGGCGAACCCGAGGTCATGATCAAGTTCGTCGCCGCAGCTACCGTAGCGACGGTCACGATCATGCAACTGGTTCGCGCCCGTGACGGCACGACCGAGGAAGAACTAACCGAGGCCTTCGAGCCGGATGACCAGCCTGTGCTGGAAGCCCTGTCTTCTCAACTCGAGGGGGCCACTGCGAAGCAAAAGAACCCGCATCCAAAAGGCACTCTCGCCTTCGCTGCGTGGGTCATTGCTCGGCTTGGAGGATGGACCGCCTACTATGGAAAGCCTGGTCCAAAGGTGATGCGCCTGGGCCTCGAAGCCTTCCGTCGCATCAAATACGGCACCACTTTGAGGCTCAAAAA
>NZ_JBUYEN020000159.1:0-1435 GCF_055229415.2 Bradyrhizobium sp. Leo114
AGCATACAGGTCTCCTTGGCTTCAGTGGAAATAATCCCGGCCGCGGATGTTGCCGTGGCGCAGGGGTTGGGGTTCGGAGGGCTCGTCGAGAAAGGTGCGATCCAGGCCGTTCTGGAGGATGGAGCGGATCGAGGCGACGGATCGCGCCTTGATCAGAATGCCGCGCCGGCAGGCCGCGTCGACGCGCTCGGCGCCGTAGCTTTTGGCCAGCGACAGAATGCCGAGGCAGGTGCGAAAGCCTTGCTCGGGATGCGGCCGGGCCGCGATCACGGCCTGGAAGAAGGCGGCGGTCGACGGACCGATCCGCTCGCCGGCGGCGATCACTCTGGCGGGCGTCCATTGGCCGTAGCGCCGATGGGCGCTGGGCATGTGGTCGGCGATGGTGGTGTGGCCCCGCCGGTTGGGCGCGCGAGCGTGGCTGGCAATCCTGCGGCCGTTGTGGAAGATCTCGACCGTCCTGTCGTCAATGCGCGCATCGACGAGCTCACGGATGAGCCGATACGGCGTGGAATACCAGTGTCCGTCGATCTCGATATGATAGTCGGGGCCGACCCGACAGCGCTTCCAGTGCGCGAAAGCGTAAGCCTGGTCCGGCAGCTTTGTGAGCTTGGGCTTGTCGAGTTCGGCGAACAGTTCGGCGCGGCTGGCGCCAAAGTCGCGCATCTGTCGGGCATTGAGTTCGACGACGAGTATTTTGATGGCTGCGTTCAGCTCCGCCAACGAAAAGAAGCGTTGGTTGCGCAGCCGCGCCAGAATCCATCGCTGGGCGACTTGCACCGCAACTTCGACCTTTGCCTTATCTTTTGGGCGCCGCGGCCGGGCTGCGAGAATGGCCGTGTCGTAATGGCTCGCCATCTCGGCATAGGTTCGGTTGAGGCCAGGATCGTGGCGGTCGGGATTGGTGACGGCGGCCTTGAGATTGTCGCAGACCACGAATGTCGGCGCGCCGCCGAGGAAGGCGAAAAGGTTGACGTGGAGGCGGATCCAGTCGGCGAGCCCCTCGCTTGGGCAGGCCTCGGCGTACGTATAATTGGACGCGCCCATCGCCGCGACGAACAGCTTCATCGACTGCACTTCCCCACTTGAGGGGTCGATGACGTCGATGGTGTCGCCGGCGAAATCCACGAAGACCTTCTCGCCGCCCAGATGGGTCTGCCGCATCGAAGGCCGGGCACGCCCCTTCCAGGCCTCGTAGGTCGTGCAGAACCATGTGTAGCCGAAGCCATCGGGATGGCTGGCGCGATACTCGTCCCACAGCAGCCGGCGGGTCACGTTGCGCCGGCGCAGCTCCTTGTCGACATAGCCCTAGTCGGGAATGGGCCGCTGGGGGCTCTGCGACGCAGGCTTCGGCGCAGGGAAAAGCAGCAGCTCCAGGTCTTCGTCGGTCATTCCGGCCGGCAACGGCCAGTTCAGCCCGGCAGCCCCGGCTCGGCGC
>NZ_JBUYEN020000160.1:0-1426 GCF_055229415.2 Bradyrhizobium sp. Leo114
TGGAGTGCCCCCCAAAAGTGAGACACGGGAAATTAGGGACAGTTCTCTAACGGAGAACGTATGCCCAACAAATCTCCCCGTGTTTTCAGCCGAGAGTTCAAGCTCGAAGCGGTCCGCCGCATTCTGGCGGGCGAGCGAATCAAGGCGCTTTCAGAAGAGCTGAAGGTGCTGCGCAAGGATCTCTATGCATGGCGCGATCTATTTCGCGCCGGCGGGGCGGAGGCGCTGCGGCCGTTGGGGCGTCCGCGCAAGAGCGATGCGGTTGCACCGAGCGTGAGGGCGCGGGCGCGTGATGTTGCGGCGGCCGACCGTGGCGCGCCCGAGCGCATTGCCGAACTTGAGCGCAAGATCGGCCAGCAGCAGATTGAACTGGATTTTTTTCGGCAAGCCTTGCGGCGGGTCAAGGAAGCACGCCGGCCGAGCAGCGGGCCTGGCGTGACGGGGTCTACGCGGTCATCCAAGCGATGACGACCTCCCCGCGGCAAGGCGAGCTGACGATCGAACGGATGTGCCGATTGGCTGGCGTCAGCCGGGCCGGCTATTATCGGCATTGGGCGGCTTCCGCCCCACGTGCCGAAGAAACCGCCGTGCGAGACGCGATCCAGCGGCTGGCGCTTGCCTACAGGCATTACGGCTATCGCCGGATCGCCGCGCAGTTGCGCCGCGAGGGCTTTGCGGTGAACCGCAAACGCGTGCTGCGCCTGATGCAGCAGGATAATCTGCTGTGCTTGCGGCAGCGGCCGTTCGTGCCTGTCACGACGGACTCGCGCCACCCGTGGCACGTGGTATCGAACCTGGCCCGCGCCATGGTGCCTGATGGCCTCGACCAGCTCTGGGTGGCGGACATCACCTACATCCGTCTGCAGGAGGAGTTCGCCTATCTCGCCATCGTGCTCGACGCCTTCAGCCGGCGGGTGGTCGGCTGGGCCCTGGAGACGCACCTGGAGGCGCGTCTGGCGGTCACCGCGCTCTCGATGGCGCTGGCGGCGCGCCAACCCACGCCTGGCAGCCTGATCCACCACTCCGATCGCGGCATCCAATACGCCTGCGGCGACTACACCGAGCTCCTCCGGCAGCACGACATTGCTCCCAGCATGAGCCGGGTCGGCAATCCCTACGACAATGCCAAGGCGGAGAGCTTCATGAAGACCCTCAAGCAAGAGGAGGTCAACGGCCAGACCTACCGCGATGCGCCGCATGCCAGAAATGCGATCGGCGCCTTCATCGAGGAGGTGTACAATCGCCAACGGCTGCACTCGGCCCTGGCTTACCAGCCGCCAGCCGAGTTCGAAGCAAATTTACCAGGTTGCGGGGGCTGCTGCGCAGCAGCCCCGCAACCTGGCCGTAACCCATCAACCCGCCCTGCCGCCTCAAGCGGCGGGCACCTGTCCCTGATTATCGTGTCTCACGATAAGGGTGCACTTCA
>NZ_JBUYEN020000161.1:0-1423 GCF_055229415.2 Bradyrhizobium sp. Leo114
GGGTCGTGTCCCCGGTGATGGTGTAGCTCGGTAGAGCAAAGCCGCCCGTACGCGCGCCCTCACATAGCGCGTAGCGGGCGGGCGGCTTTGCGGTGGTCACCGGCGATTCGCCGGTAGGATCGGGTTGCGACACGCCAACGCAACCGAGGAACCACCGATGACCGACGATATGATGAACCTGCGCACGCTCGTGGAGAAGACCCCCGATGCCGATCTGTTGCGCGAGATGATCGGCTTTGCTGCCCAGCGTCTGATGGAGCTGGAAGTCGAAGGCCAAACCGGGGCCGCCTACGGCGAGAAGAATCCGGAGCGTCTGGCCCAGCGCAACGGTTACCGCGACCGGATCTGGGAGACCCGCGCCGGCGCGGTCGAACTGCGCATTCCCAAGCTGCGCAAGGGCTCCTACTTTCCGGGCTTCCTGGAGCCGCGCCGCATGGCCGAGAAGGCGCTCACCGCCGTGGTGCAGGAAGCCTACGTGCAGGGCGTTTCGACCCGTTCGGTGGACGACCTCGTGCAGGCCATGGGCATGAGCGGCATCTCCAAGAGCCAGGTGAGCCGGCTGTGCGGCGAGATCGATGACAAGGTGAAGGCCTTTCTCGCTCGTCCGATCGAGGGCGACTGGCCGTATTTGTGGATCGACGCCACCTACGTGAAAGTGCGCCAGCAGGGGCGCATCGTCTCGGTTGCGGTGATCATTGCGGTCGGCGTCAACAGCGATGGCCGCCGCGAAGTTCTCGGCATGGATATCGGCCCCTCGGAGGCCGAGACGTTCTGGACGGCATTCCTGCGCAAGCTCGCCCGCCGCGGATTGCGCGGCGTCAAGCTGGTCGTCTCCGACGCCCATGAGGGCATCAAAGCCACCGTCTCCAAGGTGCTCAACGCCAGCTGGCAGCGCTGCCGCGTGCACTTCATGCGCAACGCGCTGGCGCATGCCGGCAAGAGCGGACGGCGTGTGGTCTCTGCCTTCATCGCCACCGCGTTTGCCCAGGACGATGCCGAGGCCGCACAGGCGCAGTGGCGCAAGGTTGCCGACCAGCTCCGCCCCAAGCTGCCCAAGCTTGCCGGCTTCCTCGACGAAGCGGAGACTGATGTGCTCGCCTACATGACCTTCCCGCCCCAGCATCGGACCAAGCTGCACTCGACCAACCCGATCGAGCGCCTCAACGGCGAGATCAAGCGGCGCACCGAGGTGGTCGGCATCTTCCCCAATGAGGACGCCATCGTTCGCCTCATCGGAGCGATCCTGCTCGAGCAGAACGACGAATGGGCGGTCCAGCGGGCCCGTTACATGACGCTGGAAACAATCGCGCCGTTGAGCGATGATCCAACCGTCAGCCTTCCGGCTATCGCCAGCTGACCTGCCCGGCTCCGGCCGACGAACGCGGTGCCACGCCGCAGTTACACCACGTCACGGGACACGATC
>NZ_JBUYEN020000162.1:0-1398 GCF_055229415.2 Bradyrhizobium sp. Leo114
ACTACAATATCCGGCGGCCTCACTCGTCGCTGAAATACCTGACCCCCGCGGCCTATGCCGCCCACCTCACCGCAACGGACGATCGGCTGCGCAACCCCGACCAGCTCCGCCGATCGTCCGTTGCTCCGCCCGCGCCACTTGGCGTACAAAACCCTGAGACTCTAACCGCTGCTGGATGAAAGTTCAGTGGCAGGTCAGTGTGACTAAAAGTATTTGGCCGAACTTCTGGAGAAAGATTTCGCGTTCAATAAACTTATTAATTCATATGGAAGCGCTATTCAGATTATAAATTTGACCTGGCATTCATAATGATGAACCACGATACAGACAGGACTTGCCACAAAGACGAGTCCCATGACACACGAAATAAAACGATTACAAATGCAGAATAAAACAAGTAAAACTGACAGAACAAAACACTCAACGCAACAATACGCGCAAGGTCGATCTGTGGAGACCTTGATCAACGCCTTGTCGCGCGCCCCCATGCCACCACCGGAATCTGATTAACGGCCGCGAAGGCCTGGCGGCCCCCGTTCGCTTCGACAGCATCGTACCAGTGACGCGGGACAGCTACGAACCAAGTATACGGGCCTACCGGACCGTAAACTGGAAGTGGTGGCCCCGCCGTCCAGGAGAGGCCAGCAAGGGTTTGGTTCGCAACACAGTGATGAGCATCCGCCGCCGTCATCATATAGAAGCACCGGTTTTCAGTCCCACCTCCGTGTTGGACTGCGAATCGAAACGTGAGGGCACCTAGTGCATCCAGCAGCAAGTTAGCATCGACGTGGACGAGTGGGCCGCCAGGAAACTCCATCGAGAGAGAGGAGAGAACCGCTTAATTGTGCTTCGTGATGGAAGAAAGGAGTGTGAGGAGACTTGATTGTACTTGGCGAATGCGAGGACGCAATGAGGGCCTTATATAGAGCCAGGCCCGAGAATGATGGTCTTTGCGTGTGACTTCACGCCATTGACCTTTCTAACTTGGCTGTTCGCCCCAGGAGAGGGGCTCTTCCTTATGGGACCGCAATCACGAACAGTGACAGGCTCCAATGAATAAGCGGACGTCAACGTCAGCTAAAACGCGTGTTCTTGCTGCCGGCCGCCCGCTTGTCGTTTTGTCGTGTGTTTGGAAGCATGTTACTGGCTTACAGCGCGCGCGCTGGTGAAGTGGACCCTATGCTGAGGACCACTGGGTCCGGTTTCTTAAGTGGAACTGCTGCCGTTCGTTCTTGCCAATAACTTTACGCTATTCTTGCTTGCTGCTGTTGTGGCTGTGGGGATGTGGGCAACGCGCAGCGTTGTCCAAGCTTCTCGCTTGCGAGAAGCGTCATATCCACAGCCTCTTCGCCGAATGCGCCGGTGACACCGGCCCGCCAGACCGCCATCGGCGCGCGG
>NZ_JBUYEN020000163.1:0-1373 GCF_055229415.2 Bradyrhizobium sp. Leo114
TTGACCACATGCCCACAGCAACTGCAGCAGACAGCGTCTCTGGCTGCGTGATAGAAAGGGATCAGGAGCAGTCAGTTTCCAACTAACAAACCGGTTCAAGCGGTCCCGCTCCGCGGGTCCATTTCAGCTTCATGATGAGCCATGGGAGACCGCATCGATGCTTCCGTCAGGTGCGGCGTCGGCGCTCTGCCGAAGAAAAGCTAGTACTGATCGAAGAAGAGTTTGAGGGGGCAAGACGGTCTCGGTGGATGCTAGAACGGCACCCGCGCCGATCGCGCCGGCGAGACGGTGGACGCGATCGAGAAGGAAGTCCGCCGCATGGCCGAGGAAGGCCCGACCCAGAAGGAGCTCGACGAGGCCAAGTCGTATTTGAAGGGTTCGCAGATGCTGGCGCTCGATACCTCCTCGAAGCTCGCGCAGGCGATGCTGCAGTATCAGACCGACAAATTGCCGATCGACTACATCGAGAAGCGCAACGCCATCGTCGACGCGGTGACGCTGGACGACGCCCGCAAGGTATCGCAGCGGCTCTGGGGCCAGGGCCTGCTCACGGTCGTCGTCGGCCGCACCCCGCAGGCCGCGGCCCAGCCGGCCAGTGCCCCATCCGCCGCAACGCCGCCGCCCGCCGTCAGCCCACCGGCCGCCGCGCCATCAGCCGCAACGCCGGCAACACCTAACTAACTTTCTGTTCGTGAGGTGATATGCGATCTGAACTTCGTTGGGGTGCCGCAACAGCTGCGCTCGTTGCAAGCGGTGCCGTCAATTCGGCCGATCTTAAGCCGGCAGCAAAGGTCCCACCGGCACTGTGGAGCCGGACCGGAGGATATATCGGCGGGCACGTGGGAGGCGGCTACGGCCGGTCATCGTTTCGTGATCCAATATGGTCGGTCGATTTACGGTGACCTCGTCGATAGCCCTGTGTTCCTGGCCGGAGGTCAGATCGGCTACAATTGGTAGAAGGAGCCTGGGCTCTTGGCCTCGAATTGGATGCCGGCGGCGCTGTCTCGGACGGCCAAACACCTGACCAGCATCTCTGCCAGATCGTCAAAAAAGTTTCACCAACGAACCGCTTTTGGCGGACTCGTTTCTTCGTCCAGGCGAAGGGCTGTGCTTTTTCATTGTAGGCGCGGATGAAGGCATCGATGTGCTCCTGTAGCTGCGTGATGGCGGTGAATGATGCACCGTTCAACGACTGGCCTTGCAGGATGGAGAACCAGGTCTCGACCTGATTGAGCCAAGATGCCCGCGTCGGCGTAAAATGAAACTGCACCAAGGGGTGCTTTTTGAGCCAGCGCTCATTCTTCTTGTGCGTGTTGAGGTTGTCCAGGATGACGTGAAGTTCGCGGTCCGGAAAGCTGGCAACCAGCCGGTTC
>NZ_JBUYEN020000164.1:0-1313 GCF_055229415.2 Bradyrhizobium sp. Leo114
TTTGATGCGATCGGATGATCGCTGGCCAAGATGGGATGCGCGAGGCGAGCTCCAAACAACCTGGCGACCTGCTGGCGGCCAATGGGTCCCACGGAATGTCTCGCCTCGTTGATTGATCGATCGCTCCATCTGCTCTTGCAGCTTCCGGGTCGGCCGGCGCGCGAGCCCGCCGGTCGGCCAATCTTTGTCAGGCGGCGGTTGCCGGCATGGCATTCATCCGCGCCGCGTCGTAGCTCTCGCCGGTCACCATCAGCTTCCAGGCGATGCGGGCCACCTTGTTGGCGAGTGCCACGGCGGCCAGCTTGGGCGGCTTGCGCTTGAGCAGCGCGACCAGCCAGCCCCAGGGATGGCCGCGGCCGCGCCGCGCCTGCTGGATCACCGCGGTCGCCCCGATCACCAGCAGGCGGCGCAGGTCCTCGTCGCCGGCCCGCGTGATCTTGCCGAGCCTGGTCTTGCCGCCGGTGGAATGGTCCTTTGGTGTGAGGCCCATATGCGCGGCAAAGTGCCGGCCGGAGCGGAACGCGGCTGGATCGGGCGTCTTCATCACCATCCTGGTCGCAATGATCGGGCCGATCGAAGGGATTTGCGCCAGGCGCCGGCTGACGGCATTGGCGCGGTGCCAGGCCAACAGCTTGGCCTCGATCTCCTTCAGCTCGGTCCCGAGCCTTGCGTATTCACGCCCCTGCACCACGAACAGCTCACGCGCCAGCTCCGGAAGATTCTCGTCCTGCGCAATCCGCGCCAACAGCGGCTCGATCTTCTCCACCCCCTTGGCGGCGATCAGGCCGAACTCGGCGGCGTAGCCGCGGATCGCATTGCTCAGCTGGGTGCGCCGGGCGATCAGTCCGTCGCGGATCCCCGTCAGCATCAGCGCGGCCTGTTGCTCGGCCGTCTTGACCGGGACGAAGCGCATGCGCGGCCGCCCCATGGCTTCACACAATCCTTCCGCATCCCGCCCGTCGTTCTTGTTCCGCTGCACGTAGGGCTTCACCAGTTGCGGGGCCATCAGCTTCACCGCGTGACCGAGCTTGGAAAGCTCCCGCGCCCAATATTGCGAAGCCCCGCACGCCTCCATCCCGATCACCGTCGGCGGCAACTTGGCGAAATACTCCAGCACCTGCTTGCGCGACAGCCGCTTGCGCAGCACCGCCTGCTCGGCCGCATCAACCCCATGCAACTGAAAAATATGCTTCGACGTATCCATTCCAATGCGGATAATCTGCGTCACGAACGGCTCCCTCGTTTGAGATTTCGACAACCTCATTCTGGCACAACTGATGCCGTAGGGGGCCGTCCACCCCATCAACCACAGG
>NZ_JBUYEN020000165.1:0-1313 GCF_055229415.2 Bradyrhizobium sp. Leo114
TGGCTGTGGGGATGTGGGCAACGCGCAGCGTTGTCCAAGCTTCTCGCTTGCGAGAAGCGTCATATCCACAGCCTCTTCGCCGAATGCGCCGGTGACACCGGCCCGCCAGACCGCCATCGGCGCGCGGTTTTCCAGCGCCTGATGAGGGCGCTGGAAATTGTAAAACTCGATCCATCGGGCAATTCCGGCTTTGGCCTCGTGGCCATCCGAATAGCCCTTGAGATAGATGTCCTCGTATTTGAGCGAGCGCCACAGCCGCTCGATGAACACGTTGTCCATCCAGCGCCCGCGACCGTCCATCGAGATCCTGACGCCGGTGGCGGCCAGCGTGCCGGTGAAGGCGGCGCTGGTGAACTGGCTGCCCTGGTCGGTATTGTCGCGACGATGCTTCGCATCGCGCTGAGATCTCAGGCCGGCCGAAGCGTGCCAAGGCCTCTTCGAGCGCAGACACGCAGAACGATGTGTCCATCGTGTTCGACAGGCGCCAGGCCAGCACCGCACGGCTCGCCCAATCGATGATCGCCACCAGATACAGAAAGCCCTGGCCGATCGGCACATAGGTGATATCGGCCGCCCACACTTGATTCGGCCGGTCGATCGCCAGATGGCGCAGGAGATACGGGAAGATCTTGTGTCCCGGCGCCGGCTTCGTGGTTCTGGGCTTTGGTCCCAGCGCTGCGATGCCCATCTTGCGCATCAACCGCTGCACACGCTTGCGATTGATGCGACAGCCTTCGCCATTGAGCATTGCCGTCAGCCGCCGCGAGCCCAGGAACGGCCAGGCCGTGAACAGCTGATCGATCCGCCGCATCAGCTCAAGGTCGTTGTCATTGGCCGGCCGCGGCGGCCGATATACGCTCGATCGCGCAACGCTCAGCAGTTGGCATTGCCGGCGGATCGACAGACTCTCATGATCGCGCTGAAGCAATCCTCGGCGATCCGGCGCGCTCATCTTCCGGACCTCCTGGCTAAGAAATCTCGCTCGACCGTCAATTGTCCGATCTTGGCGTGGAGCTTCTCGACCTCCAGTTCGTGGGCCGCCTCGCCATCCCGACCAGCGCCCGCGTCGAACGCCCGAACCGCTTGATCCTGAAGCTGCTTCTTCCAGGCGTAAATCTGGTTCACATGCACCTGGTAGCGCTGCGCCAGATCCGTCACCGTTGATTGTTCTCGCAGCGCCTCCAAGGCGATCTTTGCCTTCAGCGCCGCGTCGATTTTCCGTCTCGTCTTCTTCATGGTCCGCTCCGTTTATCAAAACGGAACGGCATCCGCACCACCTAAGCCGCTGGTCCAAAATCCGGGGTCCACTTCAC
>NZ_JBUYEN020000166.1:0-1284 GCF_055229415.2 Bradyrhizobium sp. Leo114
TAGCAGTCTGCTGAAGAACCCCCTCGCCACCGAGGGGGCTTGATGATTCACTTGTCATCTCGAATCAGCGGAGACGCTCATGCGCGGCAGGTTTACGGATCAAGGCGGCCTGTTTTCGTACATCGCGCCGGATAAGCGTGTGCCAGCGAACCATCCGCTGCGGAAGGTGCGGGAACTTGTCCGGGATGTATTGAGTGATTTGAACCGCAGCCTTGGGAGGCTCTATGCCAGCGAGGGACGTCCTTCGATCCCTCCGGAGCAATTGCTGAGCGCCTTGCTGCTGCAGGTGTTCTATGGCATCCGCTCGGAACGCCAGTTGATGGAGCAACTGGACTATAATCTTCTGTATCGCTGGTTCGTGGGACTGTCGCCGGATGATCCAGTCTGGGACCCGACCACCTTCACCAAGAACCGGGAGCGGCTGCAGAACGGCGATGTGTTCACGAAGTTCATGACCAGGCTTCTGAACCATTCTCAGGTCAAATCGCTATTGTCGGACGAGCATTTTTCGGTGGACGGGACGCTGATCGAAGCCTGGGCTTCGCAGAAGAGTTTTCGCCCCAAGGACCGCAGCGGCGACGATGATGATGGCGCCAACTTCCACGGCCAGACGCGCAAGAACGACACCCATGCGAGTACCAGCGATCCGGACAGCAGGCTTTATCGCAAGGCGGCCGGACGCGAGGCCAAGCTTTGCTATATGGGCCACGCCACCATGGAGAACCGGCATGGGTTGGCGGTGGCCGGCATGGTCACGCAGGCCAATGGCATCGCCGAACGCCGGGCTTCGGAGACCATGCTGAAGGCGAGACGCAAAGCCGCAGGCCGCCGCATCACAGCCGGCGAGGACAAGGCGTACGATACGACCGATCATGTCGCCAATCTTCGCGCCATCGGCGTGACGCCGCATGTGACACAGAACCAGGCCGTCACCAAAACCGGCAAGACCCGCAACAGCGCCATCGACGAACGAACCACGCGGCATCCGGGGTACGGCATGTCGCAATCCCGCCGGGCGATGGTCGAGTGCATTTTCGGATGGGGCAAGCAGCATGGCACCATGCGCAAAACCAAACATCGCGGCATCGCTCGCGTCGCCGCCGACTTCCTGCTCAATCTGATCGCCTACAACCTGATCCGCATTCCCAAACTGCTTGCCGTTTAGCCGCCTCGCGTCAGGGTGCCCCTAACAACAGGCTAAAAATCCAACCGCCCACCCCGCCGCTCCAACAACAACCGCCGAGAAGGCGAAAACTCTCCATTTTAAGGTTTTTCAGCAGACTG
>NZ_JBUYEN020000167.1:0-1255 GCF_055229415.2 Bradyrhizobium sp. Leo114
CGACCATGGAGCACTATGCCGGAATCGACGTGTCATTGGAATGCTCGAGCGTGTGTGTGGTTGACGCCAACGGCAAGATCGTGCGGGAAGCCAAGGTGGCGAGCGAGCCGGAGGCGCTGATCGCCTGGTTCCGCGCGCTCGGCTACGGTCTTGAGCGGATCGGGCTGGAGGCCGGCCCGCTGTCGCAATGGCTGTTTGCAAAGATGAAGGCGGCCGGGCTCGCCGTGGAGCTGCTGGAGACGCGGCACGTGCGGGATGCGTTCAAGGCCATGCCGGTGAAGTCGGATCGCAACGACGCCCGGGGGATCGCGCAGCTGATCCGGTTGGGCTGGTTCCGGCCGGTGCACTGCAAGTCGCTGAGCGCGCAGGAGACGCGGGCGACGCTGACCGCCCGCAAGCTGGTGCAATCGAAGCTGCTCGACGTCGAGAACAGCCTGCGCGGGATCCTGCGCGGCTTCGGTCTCAAGGTCGGCACGCCGACGAAGCGCGAGTTTGCCGGACGGATCCAGGCACTCGTCGCCGGCCATCCGCATCTTGAGCGGATCGCCGGTGCGCTATTGGCGGTGCGCGAGATCCTGCGCAAGGAGTTTGCGGCGTTCGAGAAGCAGACCCGCAGCATGGCGCGAGCCGACATGCAGGCCCGGCTGCTGACGTCGGTCCCCGCGGTCGGCCCGATCGTGGCGCTGACCTATGCCAGCGCCATCGACGATCCGCACCGGTTCAAATCATCCAAGCAGGTGGGGGCGCATTTCGGCTTGACGCCGAAGAAGCACCAGTCCGGCGAGACCGACTACACCGGCCGGATCAGCAAGATCGGCGACGGCGCGGTGCGCACGGTGCTCTACGAGGCCGCCCACATCATGCTGACCAAGCCGGTCAAGGGCTGTTCGCAATTGAAGAGCTGGGCGATGCGGATCGCCCGCCGCGCCGGCATCAGCAAGGCCAAGGTGGCGCTCGCCCGCCGCCTGGCGGTGATCATGCACCGCATGCTGGTCGATCAAACCCCGTTCAACGCCGCCGCGGCGGCAGCCTGACAGGAGGCGCACACCAGGTTTTCGGGCGGGTCACCACACCAGGCCTTCTCGAAGCGAAGTCCCTTCGCCGGGACGATGGATCAGGTCAGGCCGTTGCCCACCAGGTGGCTCGTAACCACGCTCCTGTAGATTGGCCGACCGATCCTCTCCAACCCCATCAGGTGGCGGTCTTGCACCGACCCCGTACAGAAGCGAGACCCCGGCGAGCGGATGACGCAAAA
>NZ_JBUYEN020000168.1:0-1199 GCF_055229415.2 Bradyrhizobium sp. Leo114
CAGGGCTATCGCATATGGCCGAGCAAGGTGAGGAGGAAGCTGTCGTCCCAGCCGGCGCGCTTGATTTTTCGACGTATGGAGGTGGGACCAGGACAAGACCGAAGGATGTTGAGCGCGAGCCTGCGCAGGATGGCGAGGTTCTCGGGAGCATTGTCCATTCTGGCCCGGTTGCCGTCCTCGTCGAAGTGGACGTCAAGCACCCAGTGCAATTGGTTCTCGATGGTCCAATGACTGCGCGTGACCTGCAGCA
Organism: Bradyrhizobium sp. Leo114; assembly: GCF_055229415.2. NCBI lineage: Bacteria > Pseudomonadati > Pseudomonadota > Alphaproteobacteria > Hyphomicrobiales > Nitrobacteraceae > Bradyrhizobium > Bradyrhizobium sp. Leo114. The sequence continues at coordinate 251 of NZ_JBUYEN020000168.1, forward strand.
GCCGCCTGGCGGACATGGACTTGGAGAGCACGTAATAGCGCACGACCGGCGGCTCGGCGCGATTGCCCTGCAATTGCCTGCGCGAGGTGACGCGGCCGATCGCAACGACGCCCGGGAAGCCATGGACGGCAGCCAGGCTGGTATTGCGCATGATGGTTGCCCGGCGCGCTTCGCGCCGGTCGTGGGTGGACGGTTCGACCGTCTTGACGGCCCTGCGCTCGCCGGACCGGGCAAACTGCGCGACCACAGTCTTGAACAGAGGTCCACGGTTGGCCTTGATCGCCAGCACGTAGTCGCCACCGCGATCGAGCACCGTCTTGGCCATTGCACGATGGCAATGCAGCGCATCGGCCGTGACGACGCAGCCTTCGAGCGACAGCAGCGCCAATACCTCCAACGCCCCCTTGGTCTCGTTGCGGCCGGGAGCCTTCTGCTGGGCCAGCGACATGCGCGCTTCCACCGCAAAGACGTTGACCAGATGCAGAGGCTCGTAGCGCGAACCGCGCTCGAAGGCGCCTCGCAGCGCTTTGCCGTCGATCGCGACCACCCCGCTGAGATTGAGCCGGTTGGCCTTGGCAAACGCCGCCATGAAGCGCCGGAACGCTGCCTCGAAGGCTTCCGGCTCGAGCAAACGGAACACGCGACTGAAAGTGTCGTGGCTGGGAATCCCATGTTCCAGGCGCAGAAACAGCCGAAGCAGGTCTGCCTTGGCCTGTCCGAACTCCGCCATGTCCGAGCAGGTCTCTGCTCCGCACAGGACCGCCGCCAAGGCGATAACCAGTACCTCCAGAAGGTCGTGTCGTGCATTCGCTGCACGTGGGTCCGACAACCGCCGAAAAGCCTTCTTGAACTTCCCCATACGACTCCCTCCGCCTTGTGGGAGCCGCTCTCAGAATCCATCCTGCAAAACAACGCAATAGAGGCCGCAAATCCATATGCGATTCCCCTG
>NZ_JBUYEN020000169.1:0-1172 GCF_055229415.2 Bradyrhizobium sp. Leo114
GCTTCCACCAGTTCCTGTTCCGAGGCCTGGCTAACGTGGGGGCCGAATGGGCGATCGTCTGCACCGCCCACAACCTCGTCAAGCTCGGCAACCTCGCCAGGCCCACATGAGCGGCCTATCGTAATGAAGTCCGACCGGCCAAAACGCTAACTGGACAGGCTCCTAGAGGGACGCAGGACGCGATCGGATAGGTCAATGGGATACGCAAAGGGAGGAAGTTGAATTCCATCGAGTCACTCGAAACGGCCATCGGATCAGAAGAATGATAGCATCGTGATGCGCATCCGACGAGTCAGCTCGCCATCGCACCGATACTCGCAAGATGAAGACTAGGAGGATGTTACATTGGATGGGCAATTACAGGGGTTGATCGATGCCGTCGATGTGGCGCGCGATGAACGCTCCGTTCGCAACGCGATCAAGAAGTTTACTGGCTCATCCGGCTTCGACCGCTATGCCTACATTCATGTTCACGCCGACGATGCGGTTGCTTTCAGCGATTATCCTGCGGAATGGCTGAACCTCTATTTTGCAAAGCGATACATGATCATCGACCCTGTCGTGACGACCGCCAAGCGCAGCATGCGGATGTTCGCCTGGTCGGCGGAAGAGCGCGGCGTCCGCAGGAGCTCGCGCGAGATCAAGCAATTCTATTCGGAGGCGACTGACTTCGGCATCCGCTCGGGCGTTTCCGTTCCGATCAGGACAAGCTATGGCCGCACAGCGATGATCACGCTCGCATCAGATCGGCGGCGGGCCGAGGTCCCGCCATGGGATCCGATGCAGGCAGCATTGGCGCTCGCCTACATTCATGTTCGCCTCAGCCTGGCGTCTGTATCGTCCTTCAAAACAGGGGATGTGACGTTGTCGACGCAGGAAGCGACCTCGCTCAGCTGGTCGTCACACGGCAAGTCGATGAACGTGATCGCGGACTTGCTTGGGATCAAGCCACGAACAGTCCAGTTCTATCTGGATAACGCGCGCGACAAACTCGGCGCGAGCAACCTCCAGCAGGCCGTCCGCATCGCCATGGAGAGGAAGTTGATCTAGCATTACAGTTGTAATTTTTTCTTGAGATGGGCTTTGCGCGCAGTTGCCTGATGAGCCCTGCGCCAGAACGACCATGCGAGGACGCGGGCGTGCGGGATGCGCCGCTGGGCGAGCTTCATGGC
>NZ_JBUYEN020000170.1:0-1171 GCF_055229415.2 Bradyrhizobium sp. Leo114
GGCCTGCGCCAGAAGCTGCCGCGCACCAGCACGCAGGATATTGGTCAGTGGATCGTCGATCTCGTCGGGCTGACGGAGCGGGACAATGTTGCTAGTCTCGTTCATGGCGTATCGCTCTCCTTGAGAGATCCCATGGGGTGGATTGCAGTCGTATGTCTTGCAGAATAAGGCTGCCTAAACACTCATCCCGAAGGTGATCATGCATACGACCGGACGATCCGCCCACCCGACCACCATCCGCACCGATCTTGGCGCGATTTTCGTTTCGTTGGAGCTCAGCCGCTCTAGTTGGCTGATAACCTCGTTGTCGCCAGGAAACGGCGAGAAGATGTCGAAACATTCGGTGTCAGCCGGAGACCTGGCCGGGTTGTTCGCGCTGTTTTCGAAGCTGCGCGAAAAAAGCCGAGCTAAGACCGGGCATAACTATCCGATCGTCTCGATTCAGGAGGCCGGCCTCGACGGCTTCTGGGTTCATCGGGTGCTTGAAAAAGAAGGGGTCGAAAGCCACGTCGTGGACCCAGCTTCAATCGCGACATCGCGCCGGCGCAGACAGGCAAAAACGGATCGCATCGACGGTGAGGCACTGCTGCGAACCCTAATGGCCTACAAGCGTGGCGAGCCGCGCGTGTGTGCGATGGTGCTGGTTCCGTCACCCGAGGAAGAGGATCGTCGACGGAGTTGTCGCGAGCGCAAGGCGCTGATCGTCGAGCGTGTCGCCCACGTCAATCGCATCAAGGGACTGTTGTTCTCGCAAGGGATCGCGAATTATGAGCCACTGCGCAAGGATCGACGTGAGCGGCTAGACGAGCTCTGGACCGGCGATGGGCGTGCGCTACCTGTGCTCATGAAGGCCCAGATTTCCCGCGAAGTCGATCGGCTAGAACTGCTGCTCGAACAGATCAAGCTGGTTGAGGATGAACGCGATGCGCTCATCGCCGCACAAGCGGCCGCGGCACCGCCTTCGCCTGTCACGATGCTGCTCAATCTCAAGGGCATCGGCGCCGAGTTTGCTGCCAACCTATGGTCTGAAGGCCTGTTCCGGCATTTTAATAATCGCCGCCAGGTTGCTGCTTACGCGGGGCTGGCGCCGACGCCCTGGCAGAGTGGATCCGTTGATCGAGAACAGGGCGTTTCGAAAGCTGGAAATCCGAGATTACGCACGACGCTGATC
>NZ_JBUYEN020000171.1:0-1164 GCF_055229415.2 Bradyrhizobium sp. Leo114
GGTTCGTCGAGAAAGGTGCGATCCAGGCCGTTCTGGAGGATGGAGCGGATCGAGGCGACGGATCGTGCCTTGATCAGAATGCCGCGCCGGCAGGCCGCGTCGACGCGCTCGGCGCTGTAACTTTTGGCCAGCGACAGAATGCCGAGGCAGGTGCGAAAGCCTTGCTCGGGATGCGGCCGGGCCGCAATCACGGCTTGGAAGAAGGCGGCGGTCGACGGACCGATCCGCTCACCGGCGGCGATCACTCTGGCGGGCGTCCATTGGCCGTAGCGCCGATGGGCGCTGGCATGTGGTCGGCGATGGTGGTGTGCCGCGAGGTGCAGAATGTTTGATGCGGTCGCTGGCGCGTTGGCTGCGAGCTCCGCTTGCACCCACGCTGCGATGTTACTCATCGTCGCCGTCCTCGCGCTCGAGCTTGAATTTGTTGGCCGTATCGGATGCGCGGAAGTAGTTGACCGGCGCGCTGCGCCATGAGTCCATGGAGTCGCCGCCAGGTGCGGTAGCCTCACCGCGTCCGATGCAGGACGCGAACAGTGCGGTAATCGTCTCGATAGAGTTCGCGAGCCGTTCGGTCGCGTCCGCGGTGCGCTCAGCGGCCTTGGCGTTTCGCAGCCCAAGGATGAGCAGCGGTCCAGCGGCGCCCGCGAGCGTATCGGCTGCGTCGGCTAACGCCTGGGTCGCGAACAACGTTTGCTTGCGCAAAGTTTCATCCAAGGCTGGCGCCTTGTCGTCGGTAATCATGGTGGCAGGTCTTTCGTGTGTGGACGGGGTTGACAGGCTCGGCCAGCCACCGAAAGAAGACGCCGCATCCCCCGCAGAATGCGGCCCCTATCTACTGGCGATGCGACGCTGAGAATCGCGCACCGGCCGGAATCCGGTCGCTAAGCCACTGGTCTGATAGAGCTTACTCATAGGTCAGAACTATAGGCGACATTGTTGCGGCGTTGGTGTATGCTATCGGCATGAAACGCGACGGCCGACAACTTGACCATCGAACCCTGGAAGAAATCCGCATGATGGCGTTGGAGCGAGTGCGCCGAAGGTGAAAAGCCGAGCGCCGTCGTCGAGAGCTATGGATTTCACCGCAGCGTGATTTACCGCTGGATGAGAACGGTGAAAGGTCGTGGGAAGGGCCTGCGGGCGCTGGCGTCGCGCAAAGGAACG
>NZ_JBUYEN020000172.1:0-1105 GCF_055229415.2 Bradyrhizobium sp. Leo114
TACGGTCCCATTGCGTGTCGTTCAGAACGAGCCGATCCAGAACCCCCAAGGCTTCCTCCTAAAAGAAAGCCTTGAATCACGTTCCGTCTGATTTGAGAATCCCAAGAGTCCACACAGCCTAGAGCGTCTTTGGGCGGAGCATGCCCTCGGACTTGGTCCGAGGGTGGATACCGGTTCGCGTGAAGAGAACGCGTCAAAACAAGAATCTAGAGCTTCGATTCTGATTCAATCAGGACCCGCGCAGATGTCGGTTTGCCTTCGGCTTCTGGGACACTTGCCGATAGTCTCGACCCGGAGATTGAAAACCAAAAGGGCGCGGTGATCGCGCCCTTTGTCCTGATGGCCTGCATAGCCCTGCCGATCCGCGCTTGCATCTGGACGGTCAGTACCACCACCACCGCGGAATATATACCTCTTGATTTCCGTAGCGTATCACCGGCGCTACGGGCGGGCCGTATGGATCGACCCGGTCGTCCTCTGGACGATAACGATATCGTGGAACAATATAATAATCCCAGTAAGGAGTTTCCCTGATTATGGGCACCCTGACGATCGCCCTTGCCCGTGGTTCACGAACGACTCTGGCCTCCTGCGCATAGGCTGCAACGCTGAACGTCCCCAGGTTACACAGCACCAGTGCCGTTCCGAGAGCTACGGTTTTTATCCTCATTCCTCGGCCTCCTTGCCGTAAAGGCAAACTAACGAGCATCTGCTCATGATTGTTCCGTCTGCGCGGGGAGGGGGCGCCCTCGGTGATCGGCGGCGTCGCCAGCCGCATTGCCGAGCGCAGAGTAGCGCAACTCCGAGCGCAATCTATCGAAATTGAAAAGGCCGCCGGCATGGCTCCAGCGGCCTCCGCGCTTAATGTGGGTCGCTAGAGCGTTTTCGAGCGAAGTGGATACCGGTTCGCGTGAAGAAAACGCGTCAAAATAAGAATCTAGAGCTTCGGTTCTGAGTCAATCAGAGCCGAAAATGCTCTAGCAGTCTGCTGAAGAACCCCCTCGCCACCGAGGGGGCTTGATGATTCACTTGTCATCTCGAATCAGCGGAGACGCTCATGCGCGGCAGGTTTACGGATCAAGGCGGCCTGTTTTCGTACATCGCG
>NZ_JBUYEN020000173.1:0-1098 GCF_055229415.2 Bradyrhizobium sp. Leo114
ATGCCTATCCTTATCGCCATCCTTACAACTATCTTTTGACATGGTGACCTCGTGACGAAACAATCCACGAGATCTTCCTAGCCGACCAGATCAGCCCTCAGTGCGTGGTCGCCGGATGACGCTCACCTTTAGCCAGCGGCTGGCCCTCAGATTGGCTGAAGAATTCCATCGTCGCTGGCGCTGCAAATACTTCCCTCATCCTCACCTAGATGGAAGGTGAATGGCGGTTGTGATACGCCCGCATCACCCCTGATGACCTCAATGGATAAAGTACGGCCTCGAGATAGCGGCTTGCCTTGGCAGCTCAGCCAGTCAAAGTGCACGGCGTGCCCCAATCGCGTTAAAGTACCGCCGCGGATCCCTTCATAAGGGAACGCCCCTGAAGCTCCGTCGCATTCACCGTTGAGAAGGACGCCCACGGGTGTCAATACAGTCGCGCGCTCGGGGCATGTTCGTCGGCACGCTCCTTCCGGTCTCATTCAGGCGGACGTGCATAGGCGTCGTTGAGCGATGCACCTCAACTGCCGAAGTTGCATCTAAGTGTCTTGTATTCCGTCCACACACTGAAATGTGTGTCCGCGACACCTGGGCGGCCGACATGCAGGGCTGGGGAACCGCTGCGCGGCTAACTTCGCAAGTCCACCAGTGAAGCACCTGTGACATAAGCGCAGGGCCGAACCGTGCTACGCTCACGCTTCTTTGCCCATGGGTCCAGGTCTACAGCATCACGGATTTCCGATTGAGAGCTCGCCAGTTCTGGGGAGGCGGAGAGAAGCACTACCGCCCTCGGGTCGATATGTCAGTCGCGTCCGCGGGTTGCTAGGACGATTGGGCCAGGCCGCGGCTTCGTCACCTATCGAGCAGCAGAAGAACAGGTGGGTGCCTGGTATGCGAGTAGATCCACGGCCCAATCGGCCTACTGCAGCTCGCGTGGTTGACTGGACCTTAGACGCGAAACTATCGTGGGTCCGGGGTCGTGTCCCCGGTGATGGTGTAGCTCGGTAGAGCAAAGCCGCCCGTACGCGCGCCCTCACATAGCGCGTAGCGGGCGGGCGGCTTTGCGGTGGTCACCGGCGATTCGCCGGTAGGATCGGGTTG
>NZ_JBUYEN020000174.1:0-1074 GCF_055229415.2 Bradyrhizobium sp. Leo114
GTGCAAAGCCAGCTAGCTCGAAGTACTTGTCGATGATATCAAGCGCATCCCAGAAACGCAGTGTGGTGACCGCATCGGCGTAATCTTCAGCGAAGCGGCGGAAATTCGGGGACAGTTCGGTGCTCTCCAAGGGCGAGCCATCAGGGATCAACCGGATCTACCGGCTTTATCGCGAGGAAGGGCTCACCGTCCGCAAGCGGCGGGCTCGCTTCGGCGATGGCCGAACGACTCGTTTAACGCAACGACACGTACTTCCAGGTTAGCTCCGCCGTCTCAAGCGCTCGCGCTGAGACGCACCGATCCATCACGGGCGCCTATGCCTTCATAGCGATCAAGTATTTTGCGCCATGCGCCACCTCTGGTAGTGACGTGCGGAGCTGTTGATCCAACGGGGACACGGAGGAATGCCATTACGCCATCTGCGGGAACGTTCTCGTCGGGAATTCTGACACACGTTATCATCGGCAGACGATGCCTGTCGGTGGCCTTTGGCGGCCGGCCCCGAGAGCAGGTCGTTGCCCCTTGAGCGGAGCTGGTGGCGCAAGCGGTTTCGAATCCTGCTGGCGCTACGGTGCGTTGGCAAGGAGACCGTCTGGGAGGGGCAATGAACCTCGATGACACGATGGAAGCTGCGCGAGAGACCATCGCGCAGATGGATAGTCTCTTGACGCGGGCTCGCGAACAACTTGGCCGTTGTGCCTGCCCTTTGGGCGACGGCACTATGAGTGCCGCTTCAATTTCTGCATTTGTCGCCGATCAGGACGAAGCGTTTCAAAGAGCGTATGCGGGCGAGCTGGCGGCCCTCAATCACATCCTGCCAACGCCTGAATCGATGTCGCATGTCCCACGCACCAAGCCGTCTCCACGGAGAGCGTGACATGATGAGGATGGCGGATGGTGAGCTATTGAATGGTGGCGATGCGCCGGACACCGAGCGGCTGGCACAACTCGCCATCGACTTCGTGGCAGGGCGCGCGGACCTGGCTAGCGTCATTGGGATCACGGACGATGAGCTTGAGGCCTTATATGTATTTGGCCACCGCTACTATTCTTGCGGCAAGTATGAGGAGGCGC
>NZ_JBUYEN020000175.1:0-1053 GCF_055229415.2 Bradyrhizobium sp. Leo114
CCACAACCGTGGATGAGCTTTGGGATCTTCGCCATGTCACGCACGACCGAACAGTCGCTTGAGTTCCGATCGCATGGACAAGGCAGGTTACCGTGAAGAAGACGATTTGTGGAGTGGACGTTTCGAAGGCCACGCTCGATGTCTGCATCGAGCCCGGGCATCGGTTTGCGCGCTTCAATAACGACACCGCAGGCATTACCGAACTGGCGGCATTCTGCCGTGAACACGCGGTAGAGCTGGTGGTGATGGAGGCCAGCGGCGGTTACGAGCGCCGGGCGTTCCTCGGGCTGTGGGCACACGGTATCAGCTGTGGACTGACCAATCCTCGCAGCGTCCGCCGCTACGCCGAGGCGATGGGCATTCTGGAGAAGACCGACCGGATCGATTGCTCGGTGATCGCCCGCTTCGCCGACGCCAAGGACCTGGCTCCGACCCCGCTGCCGAGCCAGGCCCAGCAGCGCCTGAAGGCCCTGGTCGCAAGGCTCAGGCAGGTCACCGACGACCTGACGGTCCAGAAGCAGCGCCGCGCCAGCATGCTCGACAATGCCGAGATGCAGGCCAGCATTGACGAGGTGATCGGCCTGCTGAAGCGCCAGTCCCGCACCCTCGAAGGCGAGATCGCCTCCATGATTGACGACGATCCGCTGTGGGCAAAGCTCGCCGAGACGTGGCGCGAGGTGAAGGGGGTCGCCGGACGAACCGTTGCCCGCCTGCATGCCGAGCTGCCGGAGATCGGCACCCTATCCAACAAAGCCATTGCCAAGCTGGCCGGCCTCGCCCCAATCGCCAATGACAGCGGTAAGCGAAAGGGCAAACGGCCCACACGCGGCGGCCGCGCCGGTGTCCGCTCGATCCTCTTCCTCGTCGCGGCCACCGTCGCCCGTTACGACAAAAGCCTCGCCGACTTCCGCGCCAGGCTGGTCGCTGCCGGAAAGGAAAAAATGGTCATTCGCATTGCACTCGCCCGTAAGCTCCTGGTCCGTCTCAACGCCAAAGCACGCGATGCGCGCGCCGCTTACGCCAATGCAACTTGACAACCCAGATAGTCGCTCA
>NZ_JBUYEN020000176.1:0-1019 GCF_055229415.2 Bradyrhizobium sp. Leo114
CCGAGGCCAAAGCTGAGCTGGAGGCTGAGGCGAAGGCCGCGGCCGACGAGGAGCGTCGCATCGAGGCCGAGAAGCAGAAGAACCGCGAGGCCGAGGGCCGCAAGAAGACCGGCAAGCCCGCGGCACCACCATCCGACGCGCCTGCCCCAAAGGCACAGCGCAACTTCACCGATCCTGAAAGCCGCATTCTCAAAACCAAGGATGGCTTCATCCAAGGCTATAACGCGCAGGCGGCCGTCGACGGCAAAGCGCAGATCATCGTTGCACACGCCCTGACGCCGAGCACGAGCGACCATGGCCAGTTGGTGCCGTTGGTCGATGGCATCCAAGCCAATCTCGGCCGCAAACCGGAACAAGCTTCCGCCGACAGCGGCTATCTGAGCGAGGTCAACCTCGCGAGCCTCGATCTGCGTGGGATCGATGGCTACATCGCCACCGGCCGCGCCAAGCGCCCGACCGCCGACAACGGCAAGATCGGCGGACCGTTGACACAGGCGATGAGAAAAAAGATCGCCGACGGCGGCTTCGAGACCCCCTACCGACTGCGAAAGCAGATCGTCGAGGCGGTGTTCGGACAGATCAAGCAGGCCCGCGGCTTCCACCAGTTCCTGTTCCGAGGCCTGGCTAACGTGGGGGCCGAATGGGCGATCGTCTGCACCGCCCACAACCTCGTCAAGCTCGGCAACCTCGCCAGGCCCACATGAGCGGCCTATCGTAATGATAGTCCGACCGGCCAGAACGCTAACTGGACGGGCTCCTAGTTCGAGAACGGAGTCGGCATGATAATTGCTCCCTCGGGACGAGGTCGAACTGATCTTGAAACGAGGTATGCAAACCGCCGGTGCGGGTTATCGAACCGTGACGGGATCAATCAAGACTAGCTAGGAGAAAAGCAGGCAGCCGCTCAAGGGAGTAGTATCCACTTCTCCATGTACTCACGGTCGACCAGGAGCCAATACAATTTCGATATGGAGCCAGCTGATGAGGTTATGCCTTTCCGGAACAACATGCTCAGCGTC
>NZ_JBUYEN020000177.1:0-905 GCF_055229415.2 Bradyrhizobium sp. Leo114
GGCGGCGCTTCGCGAGCTGCTTTCAAAAAAATGGTAGGGCCCGCCGCCAAGCGCGCTGCGGTCGCGCATCTGCAGGCCGTCATGAGCCTGTCGGAACGGCGGGCCTGCTCGATCGTGGGCGCGGATCGGAAGATGATCCGTTATCGCTCCAGCCGCCCTGCGGACGCGGCTCTGCGCGGCCGGTTGCGCGATCTCGCCAACGAGCGGCGGCGTTTCGGCTACCGCCGGCTGTTCGTCCTGCTGCGGCGGGAGGGCGAGCCATCGGGGATCAACCGGATCTACCGGCTTTATCGCGAGGAAGGGCTCACCGTCCGCAAGCGGCGGGCTCGCCGCAAGGCCGTGGGGACCCGGGCCCCGATCCTGGTCGAGGCCAAGCCAAATGCCCGCTGGTCGCTGGACTTCGTCCACGACCAGTTCGCCAATGGCCGACGCTTCCGCATCCTCAACATCGTCGACGACGTCACCAAGGAATGCCTGGGCGCCATTCCGGACACGTCGATCTCGGGGCGGCGCGTGGCCCGCGAACTGACGGCCATCGTCGAGCGGCGCGGCAAGCCAGGAATGATCGTGTCCGACCATGGCACCGAGTTCACCTGCAACGCCATGCTGGCTTGGTGCAAGGACGCAGATATCGATTGGCACTTCATCGCACCGGGAAAGCCGATGCAGAATGGCTTCGTCGAGAGTTTCAACGGCCGGATGCGCGATGAACTGCTCAACGAGACCCTGTTCTTCGATCTGGATGACACCCGCGTCAAGGTCGCGGCTTGGGTCGCCGACTACAATATCCGGCGGCCTCACTCGTCGCTGAAATACCTGACCCCCGCGGCCTATGCCGCCCACCTCACCGCAACGGACGATCGGCTGCGCAACCCCGACCAGCTCCGCCGATCGTCCGTTGCTCC
>NZ_JBUYEN020000178.1:0-904 GCF_055229415.2 Bradyrhizobium sp. Leo114
CGCCGGCCAGCTGGAGGCGGTGAGCGTTATGGACGAGGCGATCCAGAATGGCGTCGGCGAGCGTGGGATCTCCGATAACTTCGTGCCATGAGTCCACGGGAAGTTGGCTGGTTACGATGGTCGATGCGCGGCCATGGCGGTCCTCGAGGATTTCCAGTAGATCGCGCCGCTCGGCGACGGTGAGCACCGACAATCCCCAATCGTCCAAAATCAGAAGCTGGACGCGGCCAAGGGTTTTGAGCAAGCGGGCATAACGTCCATCTCCCCGCGCGAGCGCCAACGCTTCGAACAATCTTGGGACGCGATGGTAGAGAACCGAGCGATTGTCGCGGCAGGCCTTGTGACCGAGAGCACAGGCTAACCAGCTTTTGCCCAATCCGGTCGCCCCGGTTAGAAGAAAATTCTCGTGGCGATCGATCCAGTCGCCGCTGACGAGCTTGGCGAAGACGGCCCGGTCGATACCCCGCGGCGTGCGCAAATCGACGTCCTCCACGCAGGCATTCTGGCGAAGCGCGGCCAGCTTGAGGCACGTGGTGAGCCGCCTGGTGTCACGTTCTGCGGCTTCCCGGTCGACCAGCAGGCCGATGCGATCTTCGAACGGCAAGGCTTCGAGATCAGGTGATCGTCGCTGCTCCTCAAAGGCCTTGGCCAAGCCGCCCAAGCCGAGCTCGATCAGGCGTTCGTGGGTGGGATGGTTGAGCATACAGGTCTCCTTGGCTTCAGTGGAAATAATCCCAGCCGCGGATGTTGCCGTGGCGCAGGGGTTGGTGTTCGGAGGGTTCGTCGAGAAAGGTGCGATCCAGGCCGTTCTGGAGGATGGAGCGGATCGAGGCGACGGATCGTGCCTTGATCAGAATGCCGCGCCGGCAGGCCGCGTCGACGCGCTCGGCGCTGTAACTTTTGG
>NZ_JBUYEN020000179.1:0-904 GCF_055229415.2 Bradyrhizobium sp. Leo114
CATGCCTATCCTTATCGCCATCCTTACAACTATCTTTTGACATGGTGACCTCGTGACGAAACAATCCACGAGATCTTCCTAGCCGACCAGATCAGCCCTCAGTGCGTGGTCGCCGGATGACGCTCACGAGAAATCTATTATGCCGCCTTCCGAATTATGCCCCGCCAGCCAGCGTTCCTGGGGTCAGGTGCGCAGCGCCGGCGGGCTGTATCGGCATAATCGGGACTGCATGGCTGCGTCCAATTACGTAGGCAACTGCGGGCACGGTGTTGGTGCTGGAGCGGATCATCGGTGCTCCAAACATTGCGCCCGCCGAAAAGTTCAGTGACCTCAATATGCTCGTTGCTGCGGGCGGCCGAGAACGCAGTCACGACGAATTTGTCAGCTTGTTCGCGGCCGCCGGATACGCGCTGACGCGCGTGCTACCGACGGGCACGCAGATCCACCTGATCGAAGGCACCTGCGCCTGAGCGCCAATGCTCCGGAGCTATTGGACTCGGGACATCCGATCCGAATGTTTCCCACACTTGGGTCGGAAGCAAATTCTATCTCGCCTACGCGCCGGCGAAGCTCGTCGAACACGTGCAAGAACTGCTGGCGATCGCCGATCGCACAGCCGTGCATGTGAAGCGGCCTTGCATCGATCATGCCGAACTCCTCTATGACGAGAACGGCCTGCCGAAATGATCATCGACACCTCGGCCATGGTTGCGATCCTCTTCCGCGAGCCCTAAGAGCCCGACCGGAAATTAAAGTTGGGTGATTTCAACTGGTTGTGATTCTTCGAAGGTGTTCGAAGCCATCGGAGAAGCAGATGACCTGGACCGAAATCACCCGCTGTCAGCATGACAGACGAGCGCTCCGCTATGCAAGCGATTGTACGGATGCGGAATGGGCCTTGATC
>NZ_JBUYEN020000180.1:0-902 GCF_055229415.2 Bradyrhizobium sp. Leo114
CACGACAGCCTGTCGGGCGAGACCGTGCGTCGCCGGCTGGCCGAGAACGACCTCAAGCCATGGCGCAGGGACATGTGGTGCATTCCCCATGTCGACGGCGAATACGTCGCCCGCATGGAGGACGTGCTCGATCTCTACGCCGAGACGCCGGATCCCGCCCGCCCACTGGTCTGCTTCGACGAGACCCCCGTCCAGCTGATCGGCGAGGTGCGCCAGCCGGTCCTGGCCCAACCGGGACAGCGCGAGCGCTACGATTACGAGTATCGCCGCAACGGCACCGTCAATCTCTTCGTCACCTTCGATCCGTATCGGGGCTGGCGCAACGTCAAGCTCACCGACCGCCGCGCCGCCGTGGACTACGCCCACTGCATGCGTGAGCTCGTCGACGTTCATTATCCCGACGCCGCCTGCATCCGTGTCGTGCAGGACAATTTGTCGATCCATAAGCCTGGGGCGCTGTATGAGGCCTTCGCGCCTGCCGAGGCCCGCCGCATCCTGTGCCGCCTCGAATTCCCACTACACCCCGAAGCACGCCAGTTGGCTCAACATGGTTGAGTGCGAGATCAGCGTGCTTCAGCGCCAGTGTCTCGGCCGCCGCATCGACGACTCCAAAAGGCTCCGAAACGAGATCGCGGCATGGCAACGGCGGCGAAATAAAACCCGAGCCCGAATCAAATGGATGTTCACAACCGACAAAGCTCGCGCCAAACTCGGCCGCGCCTATCCAGCCACCCCCAAAGAGTCAAAATCACTGTGATAGACTACTAGTACCCAGTTTTCATAGAACGTGAGTCGTGATTCAAGATCGGGATGATTCCCGAAGCAAGAGAAGTCCGCGTTTCGCGGAAGGAGCGTCTGGAGCTAGAAGCCCGGTGCCGCTCGCCGCGAACGTTACAGCGTGA
>NZ_JBUYEN020000181.1:0-870 GCF_055229415.2 Bradyrhizobium sp. Leo114
TGCGTTTGCGATGGAAAACCTGAGCGCTGCCACAGCGTTTCCATTTGGGACCTTTCATTTCGTGGTCGGCGCGGACTTGCCGCAGATCGGCCTCATCCCGATCATCGTGGGACCGGTATGGTTCGTTGTGGGCTATTTTTCATGGGTGGTCGCGTCGGTTCTTTTGGATCACGCCGATCGTCAGCTCGATCGACCTTTCAATTTGGTCGCCCTGCCCATCGTAGCCGCTTTCGTGATGACCCAGTGGAATCTTGTGACGGATGCCCCTAACGCGACGATAGCCAAGGCTTGGATATGGCACGGCGGCGGTGGAATGTTCGGTGTTCCACTCTCCAACTATCTCGGCTGGCTTCTCACCTCCTGGCTGATCTGCCAGGCCTTCGCCCTCCACCTGCGCTGCGACGGCCGACGGCAGCACTTGAGGATTAGTCACAGGCTGGCGGTGATCGGCATCCTTTTCTATGTCGGCGCCGGCGTTACGCACATCGTGCCCTGGATCATGGGAGAGAGAGGCGAAGCCGTCGACGACAGAGGCTATGGCTGGCAGGTCCACGATATCCGTGAATCCACGGTCGCGATCCTGCTGCTGACGATGGTCTTCACCGCATTGCTCGCAGGGCTGCGCCTCTTGCGCCAGGCGAATTGCAAAGGCGAGCCAATCGCATCAATATCTGGCGATTGAAAGCGGGGCATGTCGTCGCAACACGGACTAGTACCCACTTTTCTTGGATCGTGAGTCGTGCTTCAAGATATGGATGATACCCGAAGCAAGAGAAGTCCACCTTTCGCGGAAAGATCGCAAGGTGCTTGAGGCGTGTTGTCGCTCGCCGACGACATTGCAGCGCGATTTGAAGCGGGCGCGGATCGTTC
>NZ_JBUYEN020000182.1:0-862 GCF_055229415.2 Bradyrhizobium sp. Leo114
GACATTCGTGGTCTGCGACAATCTCAAGGCCGCCGTCACCAATCCCGACCGCCACGATCCCGGCCTCAACCGAACCTATGCCGAGATGGCGAGCCATTACGGCACGGCCATTCTCGCAGCCCGGCCGCGGCGCCCAAAAAGACAAGGCAAAGGTCGAAGTTGCGGTGCAAGTCGCCCAGCGATGGATTCTGGCGCGGCTGCGCAACCAACGCTTTTTTTCGTTAGCGGAGCTGAACGCAGCCATCAAAATACTCGCCGTCGAACTCAATGCCCGGCAGATGCGCGACTTTGGCGCCAGCCGCGCCGAACTGTTCGCCGAGCTCGACCAGCCCAAGCTCACAAAGCTGCCGGACCAGGCTTACGCTTTCGCACGCTGGAAGCGATGCCGGGTCGGCCCCGACTATCATATCGAGATCGATGGACACTGGTATTCCGCGCCGTATCGGCTCATCCGTAAGCTCGTCGATGCGCGCATCGACGACAGGACGGTCGAGATCTTCCACAACGGCCGCAGGATCGCCAGCCACGCCCGCGCCCCTAACCGGCGGGGCCACACCACCATCGCCGACCATATGCCCAGCGCCCATCGGCGCTACGGCCAATGGACGCCCGCCGGAGTGATCGCCGCCGGCGAGCGGATCGGTCCGTCGACCGCCGCCTTCTTCCAAGCCGTGATCGCGGCCCGGCCGCATCCCGAGCAAGGCTTTCGCACCTGCCTCGGCATTCTGTCGCTGACCAAAAGTTACAGCGCCGAGCGCGTCGACGCGGCCTGCCGGCGCGGCATTCTGATCAAGGCACGATCCGTCGCCTCGATCCGCTCCATCCTCCAGAACGGCCTGGATCGCACCTTTCTCGACGAACC
>NZ_JBUYEN020000183.1:0-829 GCF_055229415.2 Bradyrhizobium sp. Leo114
CGGTTCTGCCTTGCGGCAGGGGTCGAGGCGCTGGGCACGATGATGGAGGCGGATGTGGCGGCGGCCTGTGGGCCGCGCCACGGTCGCGATGTAGCACGGCGGGCGCACCGTTGGGGCCGAACGCGGGGACGGATTGGTTTCCACGGCGGCAAGATCGAGGTCGAGCGCCCGCGGGTCCGGGACGTGGACGGCCGCGAGGTCACGATCCCGAGCTGGGACACGGCGGCGCAGGAGAACTGGCTCGGTCGCTGGGCGATGAACCTGATGCTGATCAATGTGTCGACGCGCCGGTTCGGCCGCGCTGTCCGGCTGCCTGAGGGTGACGTGCCGGCACCGCCCGGATCGGGGGTTTCGAAGTCGGCGGCCTCGCGGAGGTTCGTGGCGCTGTCGGCGGCGCGGCTGGCCGACTTCATGGCTGCCGATCTGTCCGCGCTCGACCTTCTGGTGGTCCAAATCGACGGGCTGCATCTCGGCGACGATCTCGTGCTGGTCGCCGCGATCGGGGTTGACGGCCAAGGCAACAAGCATCCGCTGGCGCTGGTGGAAGGGGCGACCGAGAATGCCGCAACGGTTCAGGCCCTGCTGGACAACCTGGTCTCGCGCGGGCTCGACCCGACGGTGCCAAAACTGTTCATCGCCGACGGCGCGAAGGCGTTGTCGAAGGCGATCCGCCGCACCTTCGGTTCGGCCGCTGCGATCCAGCGCTGCCAGATCCACAAGGCCCGCAACATTATGGAACGCTTGCCGAAACAGCATCATGCGGCCACCCGTCGGGTGCTGCGCCAGGCCTGGGAGCTCGATGACGCCGACAAGGCTGAAAAATTGATCC
>NZ_JBUYEN020000184.1:0-822 GCF_055229415.2 Bradyrhizobium sp. Leo114
CTAGGAGCCTGTCCGAGTATTCCCTGTTCAATTGGGCGGGAGTGTGATCGATTTGGTCCATGAGCAAGTATTTTCGGCCGTGGAAGATTGATCAGCCGCAGTTGCTGCCGCCGAGTGTGCAGGATTTCGTGCCGCGGGAGCACCTGTCACGTTTCATCGTGGAACTGGTGCGGGAGAGCCTGGACCTCAGCGAGATATCTGGCAACTACCGGAGTGCGCTCGGCCAGCCGCCGTTTGATCCGCGCCTGATGGTGGCGCTGCTGCTCAACGGGTACGCGGTCGGCATCTATTCCTCGCGGCGGATCGCCAGGGCCTGCGTCGAACGCGCCGACTTCATGATGATCGCGGCGCTCGATGCGCGGATTTCCGCACCATCTCCGAGTTCCGCAAGCGGCACCTCAAACACTTGGCCGGGCTGTTCGTGCAGGTGTTGAGGCTCGCCGAGAAGGCCGGGTTGGTGCGGCTCGGGCATGTCGCGCTCGATGGCACCAAGATCAAGGCGAATGCCTCCAAACACAAGGCGATGAGCTACGAGCGGATGAAGAAGCGCCAATCCGAGTTGCAGGCCGAGGTCGATCGCTGGCTGGCCGCCGCCGAGGCCGCGGATGCTGAAGACGACAAGCTGCACGGCAACAAGCGTGGCGACGAGTTGCCCGACTGGGTCGCCGACAAGCAGAAGCGGATCGAAAGGATCGCCGAGGCCAAAGCTGAGCTGGAGGCTGAGGCGAAGGCCGCGGCCGACGAGGAGCGTCGCATCGAGGCCGAGAAGCAGAAGAACCGCGAGGCCGAGGGCCGCAAGAAGACCGGCAAGCCCGCGGCACC
>NZ_JBUYEN020000185.1:0-807 GCF_055229415.2 Bradyrhizobium sp. Leo114
GTGAACAGGCTCACCGTCGTGGACGTCGTGGTCACGGCGATATTGAAGGTCTCACTGGCAGAGAGGCCGGCCGGATCGGTGGCCGAAACCTGGATGCCGGCGGTGCCGACATTGGCCGATGCGGGCGTGCCGCTGAAAGTTCGTGTCGTCGCGTTGAACGTCAGCCATGAGGGGAGCGCCGCGCCGTTCAGGCCGGTTGCCGAATAGGTGAGGGCGCCGCCGTCGGGATCGTTGAAGGTGCCGGCGGGCAGGCTCAGCGAGAAGGCCGAGCCGACGACCGCGTTCTGGTTGGCGGTCTGGGTCACCAGCACCGGCGGCGTGTCGGTCGCCACGGCGATATTGAAAGTCTCGCTGGCGGAGAGGCCGGCGGGATCGGTGGCCGAAACCTGGACGCCGAGGGTGCCGACATTGGCCGATGCGGGCGTGCCGCTGAATGCTCGCGTTGCCGCGTTGAACGTCAGCCATGAGGGAAGCGCCGCGCCGTTCAAGCCGGTTGCCGAATAGGTGAGAGCGCCGCCGTCGGGATCGTTGAAGGTGCCGGCGGGCAGCGTCAGCGAGAAGGCCGAGCCGACGACCGCACTCTGGTTGGCGGTCTGGGTCACCAGCACCGGCGGCGTGTCGGTCGTCGAGCCAGGCGAGAACACCACGTCGGCGTAGTAGTTGGACGCGCTGAAGCTGCTGGTCGGGAAGATCCCAGCGGTGCTGGTGCCGCCATAGGCATAGACCCCGTTGCCGCCGGACGAGGCGGAGGAGGGCGCCGTCAGCGCGCCGCTCGAGACGGCGTTGGTGAAGAAATTGCTGGTCGCT
>NZ_JBUYEN020000186.1:0-805 GCF_055229415.2 Bradyrhizobium sp. Leo114
GCGGCGATGTGCTCGAAATAGCGCATGAGCATCGCGGCGCTGCGCGACGAAAACGAACGCTTGAAGGCGCTTTTGGCGCAAACGCAGACGGCCTTGAGTGAGCATCAGGGGGCACTGGCGGCGTCGGAGGAAGCACGGCGTCGGCTGGAGGTCATTCTCGGCGAATTGCGCCGCGACAAGTTCGGTGCGAAGTCCGAGAAGCTGCGACCAGATCAGTATCATTTGCCGCTCGAAGACGTGGAGATCGCGCAAGGCGTCCTGGACGCTGCGCAGGAGAAGGCGGCCGCGATCATCCAGGGCCGGTCGCGCGGCGGATCGGATCAAGCTCGTCATCGCAATCGGGGCTGCTTGCCTTCTCAATTGCCGCGGGTGGAGCGGATCCTCGAGCCTGCGAGCACGCTTTGTCCGTGCGGTTGCGGGGCGATGACGAAGATCGGCGAGGACGTCAGCAAACGGCTCGACGTGATCCCGGCGCAATGGCGCGTGCTGGTCACGCGCCGCCCGAAATACATCTGTCGCCGCTGCTCGGGCCCTGTCGTGCAGGCGCACGCACCGGAGCACGTCGTACCCAGCGGGCTGCCGACCGAAGCGGCGATTGCGCACGTGATTGTCTCCAAGTTTGGCGACCATACGCCGTTTTACCGTCAGGCCGAGATCTATGCGCGCCAGGGGATCCGGCTTGATCGGGCGACACTGGGCAATTGGTCCGGCCGCGCCTGCTTCCATCTCCGACCCGTTGCCGACCACATGCGCCGCCATCTGGCAGCGGCGGATCGTCTGTTCATGGACGAAACTACGGCGCCGG
>NZ_JBUYEN020000187.1:0-786 GCF_055229415.2 Bradyrhizobium sp. Leo114
CGAAGGTGAAAAGCCGAGCGCCGTCGTCGAGAGCTATGGATTTCACCGCAGCGTGATTTACCGCTGGATGAGAACGGTGAAAGGTCGTGGGAAGGGCCTGCGGGCGCTGGCGTCGCGCAAAGGAACGGGACGTCCGAAGAAGTTGACGCCGGCGCAAGAGCGGCAAGTGTTTCGCTGGATCAACGGCAAGAACCCGCTGCAATACGGTTTCGATTTTGGCTTGTGGACGCGGCAAATCGTGCGCGAACTGGTGGAGCGGGAATTCGGCGTGAGGCTGAGTCTGGCGTCGATCGGGGGGATGTTGGCGCGCTTGGGATTGAGCGCGCAGAAGCCATTGCAACGCGCCTATCAGCGTGACCCGGAGGCGATCGAGCGTTGGCAGCGGGAAACCTATCCGGCCATTGCGCGGCGTGCCAAGCGGGAGAAAGCGGATGTCTGTTTCTGGGATGAATCCGGCTTCCGGGCGGATGCGGTGCAAGGCACGACGTGGGGCGTGAAGGGAGAAACGCCGGTGGTGCAAACGCCGGGGCAACGGCAAAGCATCGGCGCGGCGTCGGCGGTGAGCGCCAAGGGCGCGTTCTGGTTCGCGACGTACAAGGGCGCACTGTCTGGCGAGCTGTTCGTGGACCTGCTCAAGAAGCTGATGTATCGCCGCAAGAAAGCGCTGCATCTGATTGTGGACGGGCTACCCGCGCACAAGAAGGCGGTGGTCAAGGACTACGTGGCGAGCACGCAGGGAAAGCTGACGCTGCACTTTCTTCCGGGATATGCCCCGGATTTGAATCC
>NZ_JBUYEN020000188.1:0-781 GCF_055229415.2 Bradyrhizobium sp. Leo114
AAGAAGTTGGTGTGCAGCCGAGATGCAGCATACAAACGTTCAAGCACGCGCGTCGTCTCGACACCATCGAAGCGACCGTACCCCACGAGTCGCCGGACGACCGCGCCGTTCTTCTGCTCGACGAAGGCCTGATCATTCTTCTTGTAGGCGCGCGAGCGTGTCACCTCGATCTTTTGCGCGCGACACCAGGGCACGACGACGTCGTTCATGAATGCGCTGTCATTGTCAAAATCGGCGCCGCGAATGACCCAGGGAAAGAGGCTCTGCGCGCGCTCCATCGCCCGCACGACGAGGCCGCCCTCGCGCGTCACCAACGGCATGCACTCGGTCCAACCAGTCGCGACGTCGACCATCGTCAACGTCTGAATGAACGAGCCAGCTACAGATGTGCCGCCATGCGCCACCATGTCGACCTCGCAGAACCCCGGCGGCGGATCGTGCCAGTCATTGAACGTCCGGATCGGCACTTCACGGCGGACCGCCGAATAAAACCCGACCCGCCGGCGCTTACCGCCGGCCGCGGCAATTTTGGTCTCGACCAGCAGGCGATCAATCGTGGCTGCACTCACGCCGAGCACCAGCGCTCGATCGGCCTGGTCGAGCTTGAGCCGGCCATGCCGCTCCAGCGAAGGCAGCAACGTCGGAATCATTACCTTCAGCCGCTTGCCGCAGATTCGATCCGAGACCTCCCACAAGGCCACCAGCGCATCCCTGATCTTGGCGCCGTAGGTCGGCCTTCGCTGCCGCCTGGCCTCCGGCGAAATTGCGACATGGCTGGCAA
>NZ_JBUYEN020000189.1:0-754 GCF_055229415.2 Bradyrhizobium sp. Leo114
TATCAGCAGTCGCCGCGCTCATCGTTCGGCTCAATGCGGAGTTCCGGAAGGCGGCGAGGTCGGACCGGTCGGCCGCGCTTAACGTCGAGATCGCTGCGCAGGAAGCTGCTGCCAAGGCGCTTCGCAATTCAGGGCTATGCCAGTTGTTTGGCGCAATAGCCACCTCTGGGGGCGCTATGTTAGGTGCCGGCGTGAACCTGAAGGGCGCTCGCCAGATTCAATCGCGCTTCGACGAGGTGTACAAGGCCAAGATCCAGACGCCGCTCTCGAAGTCTAGCGTGGAGACGCCAGCCCCGAACAGCCCTTCACGTCAAGCGCAGCGCTTTGACAAACAAGGCGGGCCGGAGCTCTACGACAAGCCTCACGGCAAAGCGCAATTGACCCAAGCGCCGGAGCGCGAGGCGCGGCCCTCGGAAGATAACATCGAGATGACACGTCTGGATGGGAGCACATCATCGAGCAGAGGCAATACACCTGGCGACCCGCTTAGGCTGGACGCGCCCGATAGCACGACGGACCCTCTTGAGTTTACGCGCGTTGTCCAGGCACAGACAGCAGCCCAGCAGGCGGCGATGAGATGGAATGGCATGGGCACAATCGCAACAGAAGCCTTTAAGCTTCCGGGAGCCGGCCTGAACATGGGCGCGACGCACTACCAGGAGGAGAAGGCGAAGCTGGAGGCGGACGGCACCAAGGCGCGGGCGCAGATGGAGGACGAGAGTGAATTCATGGCAAGCTATGAGACGGTGATTCA
>NZ_JBUYEN020000190.1:0-747 GCF_055229415.2 Bradyrhizobium sp. Leo114
GCCCATAACATGCTTCCAAACACGCGACAAAACGACAAGCGGGCGGCCGGCAGAAAGAACACGCGTTTTAGCTGACGTTGACATCCGCTTATTCATTGGAGCCTGTCACTGTTCGTGATTGCGGTCCAATAAGGAAGAGCCCCTCTCCGGGGGCGAACAGCCAAGTTAGAAAGGTCAATGGCGTGAAGTCACACGCAAAGGCCATCATTCTCGGGCCTGGCTCTATATAAGGCCTCATTGCGTCCTCGCATTCGCCAAGTACAATCAAGTCTCCTCACACTCCTTTCTTCCATCACGAAGCACAATTAAGCGGTTCTCTCCTCTCTCTCGATGGCGCTTCCTGCCGCCCCACTCCTCTTCCCCGATGCTAACTTGCAGCTGGCTGAACTAGGTGCCCGCACGTTTCGATTCGCAGCCCAACACGGAGGCGGGACTGAAATCCGGTGCTTCTATATGATGACGGCGGCGGATGCTCATCTCTGTGTTGAGAACCAAACCCTTGCTGGCCTCCGCTGGACGGGGGGGCCACCAATTCCAGTTCACGGTCCGGTAGGTCCGTATACTTGGTTCGTAGCTGTCCCGCGTAACTGGTACGATGCTGTCGAAGCGAACGGGGGCCGCCAGGCCTTCGCGGCCGTTAATCAGATTCCGGTGGTGGCATGGGGGCGCGTGACATCGCGTTGATCAAGGTCTCCACAGATCGACCTGGCGCGTATTGTTGCGTTGAGTGTTTTGTTCTGTCAGTTT
>NZ_JBUYEN020000191.1:0-733 GCF_055229415.2 Bradyrhizobium sp. Leo114
AACGAACCATACCGGTCCCACGATGATCGGGATGAGGCCGATCTGCGGCAAGTCCGCGCCGACCACGAAATGAAAGGTCCCAAATGGAAACGCTGTGGCAGCGCTCAGGTTTTCCATCGCAAACGCAATTGCGTTACAAGTAACGAACAGAACCAAGGCGCTCCGCGCACCATAGGCGAAGGTGGCGTGGATCAGGGCGCAGGCAATGAAAAGTGCCGCAAGCGCTTGAGCAACCGGGGTTGGATTCCAGGAAAACCAAATTGCGGCCGCAAGAATGCCGGCGATGGCCAACCAAAGCGCGGCCTCCTGCGGCACGCGGAGTCGGCCTCGGCCGGCATTGTCTGGGGTCATTGCATGCAATCCTTCAGTTGAGCAACCGGCAGCAAGGCTTACTTAACGTAGTTGCACCGGGTAGGCAGCGCAAGTACGAGCAGCGGCGCGGGGAGAGGTGCATATTTCACTGATAGTGAGCAGCGATCTCGCGCGATCATGAGCGCCGAATTCAGACGATCGTGAGCGGCCCGCTCCGGCCAAGGCGTTGATAGAGTCAGCGTTCTGGCTGCTCGTCAAGGGTGATGGTTTTGGCGTTGCGTTTTCGCATGCTTTCGCCGGCCAGCTGGAGGCGGTGAGCGTTATGGACGAGGCGATCCAGAATGGCGTCGGCGAGCGTGGGATCTCCGATAACTTCGTGCCATGAGTCCACGGGAAGTTGGCTGGTTACGATGGTCGATGC
>NZ_JBUYEN020000192.1:0-716 GCF_055229415.2 Bradyrhizobium sp. Leo114
GGGGGGGCGTGGCGACCACATCAGCGGTGCGCAGGATCAAGATCGGTGTGTCGCGATGGGGATCGGTGATCCGCGGCACTTTCCGATGCCCTGCGGCGACCCGGCGCTGATGTCGGCCCTCCAGCACAGGGTGCACGGCGACCAGGGCACCGTCTTCGAATATCCGAACTTCATCGGCAAGCGTATGCACTTCGACGACCCGCTTCCGGGTCGCGTCGGGAACGCTGTAAAGATTGCCGCCGACGCTCACCATGCCTTCATGCGAGACCCGCCGTTCCAGCTTGAGGACCGAGCGGAAGGGTGCCAGCGGCAGCATTTTGAGATGCACCTTCTCCTCGGCGAAGGCGTCGTTGACGACACGCTGGGTCGTGGCGTGTAGACGCGGATTGGCCACCGTATCCAGCCAATGGCGCAATTGCGCGTTCAGGTCATCGAGATTGCGGAACGAGCGGGCGAGGAAGAAGTCCTCGCGGATATAGCGATAGGGTCGCTCGACCTTTCCCTTTGTTTTAGCCCGATACGGACGGCAGGCCTTGGGTTGGAAGCCATAGTGTCGCGCGAAGTCGACCAGCGCCCGGTTGTAGACGATGCTGCCGCCGGCGTCGCCGATGACGGCAGTCTTCATGCGGTCGTAAAGGATCTCATGGGGGATGCCACCGATCGCCTCGAATGCCGCCATATGGCAGCGCAGAACCGTCTGCATGTCCTGGTGCAGG
>NZ_JBUYEN020000193.1:0-716 GCF_055229415.2 Bradyrhizobium sp. Leo114
CCGGCGCCGTAGTTTCGTCCATGAACAGACGATCCGCCGCTGCCAGATGGCGGCGCATGTGGTCGGCAACGGGTCGGAGATGGAAGCAGGCGCGGCCGGACCAATTGCCCAGTGTCGCCCGATCAAGTCGGATCCCCTGGCGCGCATAGATCTCGGCCTGACGGTAAAACCGCGTATGGTCGCCAAACTTGGAGACAATCACGTGCGCAATCGCCGCTTCGGTCGGTAGTCCACCAGGCACGACATGCTCCGGTGCGTGCGCCTGCACGACAGGGCCCGTGCAGCGGCGGCAGATGTATTTCGGGCGGCGCGTGACCAGCACGCGCCATTGCGCCGGGATCACGTCAAGGCGTTTGCTGACGTCCTCGCCGATCTTCGTCATGGCGCCGCAACCGCACGGACAGAACGTGCTCGCAAGCTCGATGACGCGCTCCACCTGCGGCAAATGGGCAGGCAAGCAGCCCCGATTGCGATGACGGTCTTGACCCGATCCGCCGCGCGACCGGCCCTGGATGATCGCGGCCGCCTTCTCCTGCGCAGAGTCCAGGACGCCTTGCGCGATCTCCACGTCTTCGAGCGGCAAATGATAGTGAGCGTCATCCGGCGACCACGCACTGAGGGCTGATCTGGTCGGCTAGGAAGATCTCGTGGATTGTTTCGTCACGAGGTCACCATGTCAAAAGATAGTTGTAAGGATGGCGATAAGGATAGGCATG
>NZ_JBUYEN020000194.1:0-705 GCF_055229415.2 Bradyrhizobium sp. Leo114
CAGCACGCGGAGCTGCGCCGCATGACCGTGCTGGAGTATGCGCCGGAGTCCCAGCAAGCCGATCACTATCGCAATCTTGCGACCAGGATCCACCACAATGGCGGCAAAGGCATCATCCCTACCCCGATCTCCATGGATGAGCTGGAGGACATGCTGATGGAGCACGGCATCATGAAGCCAGTTGACGAGTCCATCGTCGGCAAGACCGCCGCCGAGCTCGCCGCCGAGTAAAGAGCATACCGATGGAGGCCGGCTTTCCCAATGCTTAATGAGGGAGGCCGGCGTTCCGGCGAAAGATCTCGTGACCAGCATCACGATGCAGCAGAGCATACTTGATCGCGGTGGAAAGGTCGGCCATCAATGTTCGAAGCGCAATTCTTTCCGCTTATGGCTGCCAGAGCGAGTGATGTGAACGGTGGGCGGCATAGGGGAATTGCGACCTATCGCCTGCTCACTGGGGCGCACCCCGCAGATGCCGACACAACCAGTGACAGCAATTTCGATCGCCACGCGCTGGCGTCCATTCTGGCGCTCGCCACGATGGATGGTGGTCTTCTTTCCGAGAAGGTCGGTCTGTCAAGCCATGAGCTGGCGGCGTTGCTGGAGCAGTACTTCCCGTCGGTTCGGATGAACGCCGAGGAGTTGCTCTTGCGTTTCAAGCGCAATGAGAGCGATGAGGGCGCAATGTTGCGTGATCTCCTGCTC
>NZ_JBUYEN020000195.1:0-663 GCF_055229415.2 Bradyrhizobium sp. Leo114
TCACTCCGTCGACACCGGCTGCGCCACCATTAGATCGCACCTGCAGATACGCTTCGTACACCTTTCTTTTGTCGATGTTGAACGGTTTGCTTGGCTGGTTCACCGCCGTCCTCCTGTTGCCAGTTGCAACGATGGCCAGCCCACCTGATCCGATCCCTTCGCTCCAGCCCCATTACGAGCCTTCGTCACTTGTACGGATCGGTCCGCCCCAGTGCTCCGCATCGGTACTCTTGCCTCGCGGTTTTCTCCGCTTGTGCTTCTCCCTTTGCATCGGAGCGACTGGTTCCTGCAGTTCCGTGACAACGCCTGCATCCGATTCACGCCCCCTCAACGCCGGTCGCCGCCCGCCCAATCATCAGGCTTCCAGCGGACTGATCCCAGAGGGACGACACACCTCTGGTTTTGACGACGATTTCCACGTTACGACGCTTCATCGGCGGGTTCATTTTCATTCGTCTCTCGGATGCTTATCCGCTCGGGTATTTCCCGATCGTTAGCTTCAACGCTCACGACCGCGCCTCTTAAGCGAAGCCGCTTGAAGTGATTTGGGACCTGCTCCTGAAAGCCGATCCCGAGGGGCCCTCCCTCATCGCTGTCACAGCTTGTGCTCACAGATTATCAGATCATCACGATCATCCTTTCTGTGTGCTTCTGCAGCACACT
>NZ_JBUYEN020000196.1:0-661 GCF_055229415.2 Bradyrhizobium sp. Leo114
ACGACGTTGTCGCGCGGCACGAAATAGATCAGCTGGGTGCCGAGCTTCTTGGCGAGCGCCTCCGCCAGTTCCAGCTCCTTATCTGTCTGTCGCTCGTTGCAGATCAGGCCGCCGAGCCGCACGCCACCAGAGTTGGCATACTTCAAAATGCCCTTGGAAATGTTATTG
Organism: Bradyrhizobium sp. Leo114; assembly: GCF_055229415.2. Lineage (NCBI taxonomy): Bacteria > Pseudomonadati > Pseudomonadota > Alphaproteobacteria > Hyphomicrobiales > Nitrobacteraceae > Bradyrhizobium > Bradyrhizobium sp. Leo114. The sequence continues at coordinate 169 of NZ_JBUYEN020000196.1, forward strand.
GCGGCATACATTGCCATCATCTCGCCGGACATGACGATGTAGATTTCCTGCGCCTTATTCTCGCGGATCGGCATCGCAAAACCGCCGCAGACGACGTCGCCGAGCACATCATAGGAGACGTAGTCGATGTTCTCATAGGCGCCGTTCTCTTCCAGGAAGTTGATCGAGGTGATGACTCCGCGGCCAGCGCAGCCGACGCCCGGCTCCGGACCACCCGACTCGACGCAGCGGATGTCCTGATACCCGATCTTCATGACGTCCTCGAGTTCAAGGTCCTCGACGCTGCCGGCACTCGCCGCCAGGCTCAAAATCGTGTCCTGTGCTTTCGCGTGCAGGATCAGGCGGGTCGAGTCCGCCTTGGGATCGCAGCCCACGATCAGGATCTTGTGGCCCATTTCGGCCAGCGCCGCCAGCGTGTTCTGCGAGGTGGTCGACTTGCCGATGCCACCCTTGCCGTAGAACGCGATTTGTCTCAGTGAAGACATGTTGCTCT
>NZ_JBUYEN020000197.1:0-654 GCF_055229415.2 Bradyrhizobium sp. Leo114
CTGTTTGGATCGCTGGTACTCGCATGGGTGTCGTTCTTGCGCTTCTGGCCATGGAAGTTTGCGCCGCCATCATCGTCACCGCTACCGTCCTTGGGACGAAAGCTCTTCTGTGACGCCCAGGCTTCGATCAGCGTTCCATCCACCGAGAAATGCTCGTCCGACAGCAGCGGCTTGACCTGCGGATGGTTCAGAAGCCGGGTCATGAATTTCTTAAACACCCCGCCGTTCTGCAGCCGGTCTCGGTTCTTGGTGAAGGTGGTCGGGTCCCAGACCGGGTCGTCGGGCGAAAGCCCCACAAACCAGCGGTACAAAAGATTGTAGTCCAGTTGCTCCATCAACTGGCGTTCCGAGCGAATACCGTAGAACACCTGCAGCAGTAACGCGCTCAGCAATTGCTCCGGAGGCGTCGAGGGACGTCCTTCGCTCGCGTAGAGCTTCCCCAAGTCGCGATTCATCTCCGTCAGCACATCGCGGACGAACTGCCGGATCTTCCTGAGCGGATGGTCCGCAGGAACTCGTGCCTCCGGCGAAATGTACGAAAATAATCCGCCCTGATCCGAAAAAGCGCCCCGCATGCGAACCCCCGACGATCCATGATCGATATAGAATCATCAATCGCAGCCCCTGACGAGGGCTTTTTCAGCAGACTGCTAG
>NZ_JBUYEN020000198.1:0-652 GCF_055229415.2 Bradyrhizobium sp. Leo114
CGCACTACCAGGAGGAGAAGGCGAAGCTGGAGGCGGACGGCACCAAGGCGCGGGCGCAGATGGAGGACGAGAGTGAATTCATGGCAAGCTATGAGACGGTGATTCAGGACTTTCTGGGCAAGCTTGCTGAAATTCGTCGTGCCGATACCGAGGCGAGAAGCAAGATCGTCTATATGGCTTGAGTGCAATGCACGTTCGACGACAAACGTCTGAGCTTTGAGAATGGCGTAAGATGAACAATGCAGTTTCTGGAAACCAGCCCTATGTATCGGCTAACCGCGTAGGAAATGTTCTCCCGGGTGGCCTGTCTTTGTGCTCGATCATGATGCTGGTTCTGATGGAGGGGATGTCCCGGGTTCTGTTGAATTACTGAAGAGGTCGGCGTTGCCCACCTTGAGCCGGTAGGCTCGGGGTGCTGATTCCACAAAGGAGAGCAACGCCATGACGAGAGCTATCACACCGGCTGGTTGGCCGGCGACTGGGGCTGTGGACGAAGCGTTTGCGGAAGTGCGGGCGAGCTTCGACCGGTTCTGCCTTGCGGCAGGGGTCGAGGCGCTGGGCACGATGATGGAGGCGGATGTGGCGGCGGCCTGTGGGCCGCGCCACGGTCGCGATGTAGCACGGCGGGCGCACCGTTGGGGCCGAACGCGGG
>NZ_JBUYEN020000199.1:0-640 GCF_055229415.2 Bradyrhizobium sp. Leo114
ATCTTCGAGATGCGTCCCATCCGCTCCTTGCCCCCACTCGAATGCTGTCGTGGCGTCAGTCCCAGCCAGGCAGCAAAGTGACGAGCGGATTTGAAGCCGCCGGGATCTGGCACCAGCGCCTTGATGGTCGCCGCTGTAATGGCTCCAATGCCGGGGATCGTAGTCAGTCGGCGCATGTCCTTGTCGGTCTTTGCCGCAGCAACAATGGCTCGCTCGAGCTTGTCAATCTGGTCCGCCTGGGCCTCGATCTGATCGGCAACTGCCGTCAGGGCGACGCGCGCTGCCGCAGGCAAGCGGACATCTGCTACGTCCCGTACGATTGCAACCAACGCCTCGACCTTTGTCCGGCCAGCGGCGGCAATGATGCCCAACTCGGCGAGATGCGAGCGTAGGGCGTTGATAGTCTGCGTTTGCTGTTTCACCAGAAGTGCGCGACTCTTCAGGACCATCATTGCGGCTTGTTGCTCAGCCGTTTTGATCGGAACGAAGCGCATGGTCTTGCGAGTCACGGCCTCGCTGATGGCCTCGGCATCCGCCGCATCCGTCTTGCCGCGCTTCACGAAGGGTTTGACATAAGCCGGCGGAATCAGCCGCACTTGATGACCGAAAGTTGCAATCTCGCGCGCCCAATAATGGGCGC
>NZ_JBUYEN020000200.1:0-639 GCF_055229415.2 Bradyrhizobium sp. Leo114
TACGGTCGCTTCGATGGTGTCGAGACGACGCGCGTGCTTGAACGTTTGTATGCTGCATCTCGGCTGCACACCAACTTCTTTCAGCCGTCCTTCAAGCTGAAGGACAAGCGACGCGAGGGCGCGAAGGTGATCAAGCGCTATCACGTTCCAGCCACGCCCTATGACCGCGCACTGACGCATCCGAGGTTGAGCAAGGTCGTCAAACGGCGTCTTCGAGAGCTTTATCGCACGCTCGATCCCGTGGCGCTGCTGGCCGAGATGAGAGACGCCCAGGCGGAGCTCGGCACGCGCGTCGACGCCCGATCGGGTAGGCTCGCGGCAGCAACCAGCCCACTGGCGCCGACAAAGAACGCAGCAGCGTTCGCGAAGGGGCTCGGCAGTGACGTGCATCTGGGGGAGCAGCGCATCATCCATCGGCGCATGCGCAAGCCATACAAAAAGCGCATGAGAATGCCATCAATGCTCGATCCGCACCTCGCCGACATCGAGCGCTGGCTGGCGGCCGAGCCCCGTCTGACCGCGCTGGCAATTCTCGGTCGCCTCGCCGAACAACGCCCCGAACAGTTCGGTCCGCCGCAGCACACCATCGTGCAGCGCTTGTTGCGATCGCTCAGACGCAAAGCAGCCGAGACGATTATC
>NZ_JBUYEN020000201.1:0-606 GCF_055229415.2 Bradyrhizobium sp. Leo114
TTCTTTGGGCGTGAAGAGCTGCAGAACCTGGCCGATGGCGAGGCAGACAGCGTCGACGGTTCGGGCGGCCGCTTTTCGGAGAAAGTGCTTGAGCTTGGCAAAGACCTGTTCGATGGGATTCAGGTCGGGTGAGTATTTCGGCAGGAAGAAGAGCTTGGCTCCCGCGGAGCGGATGAGCTGACGCACGATTTTGCCTCGGTGGCTGCCGAGATTGTCCATCACGACGACGTCGCCGGGACGAAGTGTCGGGAGGAGGACCTTTTCCACGTAGAGGCGAAAGCTGTCGCCGTCGATCGGGCCCTCGATAAACCATGGCGCCTCGATCCGGTCATGGCGCAAGGCGGCCAGGAAGGTCATGGTCTTCCAGCGGCCGTGTGGAACCTTGGTGGGAAGCCTCTGGCCACGCGGCGCCCATCCCCGCAAAGCCGCCATATCGGTTCTGGTCCAGGTCTCGTCGATGAAGACCAGGCGCTCAGGCTCGACGCGATCTTGATATTTGATCCACTGGGCCCGCCGCCTTGCCACGTCGGGACGATCGCGTTCGCCAGCCACCACGCTTTTTTTTGAAGCTGAGTTTCTCGGCATGGACGAACTCCCACACCGAGC
>NZ_JBUYEN020000202.1:0-596 GCF_055229415.2 Bradyrhizobium sp. Leo114
GTGGTTCATCACAGTGATTTTGACGTTTTGATACCGAGCCATTCGAGGATCGGCAAGTTTTCGGGTGGCAGGAGAATCTCGATGCTTCGGGGAACGCCGGGCTGACGGCGAATGAAGCCGTTTCGTTCGAGGGTGACGATCATTTGGTGGACTGACGGCGGGCTGACGCGGAAATGGCGCTGAATGTCGGCTTCGGCTGGCGGCTGTCCGAACATGTACGAATAGGTATGGATGAAAGCGAGGTAGTGCCCCTGCTTCTCGGTTAAGCGCGCGCCTGATTTTTGACTCATGGATCGATTCGTCCCGGCCTCCGACAAGGAGGCAAAGCATGAATGTACGTTATCGGGTCGAATTGAGCCAAGCCGAGCGCGACGAACTGACGGCGATGCTCGGCGGCGGCAAGCACGCCGCCCGCAAGCTCAAGCGGGCGCAGATTTTGCTGGCGGCCGATAGGGGCCGCAGCGACGAGGAGATTGCTCGGACCGTGAGTGTCAGCCGTTCCACCGTCAGCCGGACCAAGCGCCGCTTCGTAGAAGGCAATCTGGAGCGGGCCTTGAGCGAGGAGCCGCGTCCGGGCGCAGAGCGCAAGCTGACCG
>NZ_JBUYEN020000203.1:0-593 GCF_055229415.2 Bradyrhizobium sp. Leo114
AACGACACGCAATGGGACCGTATCTCCGGCTTGATCATCGGTCGGCCGGACCAGCGTGGTTCGACAGGCCGCGACAACCGGATGTTTGTCGAGGGCGTGTTATGGATCGTGCGAACCGGTTCGCCGTGGCGTGATCTGCCCGAAGCGTTTGGCGAATGGAACAGCGTCTTCCGGCGCTTCAGCCGGTGGAGCGCCAAGGGGGTCTGGCTACGTATGTTCGAAGCGCTCGCGGATGATCCGGACTTCGAATACCTGATCGTTGACTCCACCATCGTCCGCGCCCACCAGCACGCCAGCGGCGCAAAAGGGGGGCTCAAAATCAGGCCATCGGGCGTTCGCGCGGCGGCCTGACGACAAAAATCCATATGGCTGTCCGGGGCTTAGGTTGCCCGGTCCGCTTCTTCCTAACGGCAGGTCAAGCCGGCGATGCGCCTCAGGCCCAGCCGCTCATCGAGGGGCTCCCGGCGGAGGTCGTGATGGGCGATGCCGCCTACGATTCCGATGCCTTGCGATCCGCGATCGCCGCAAAAGGCGCTCAAGCCGTCATTCCGAACAACCCCTCACGGGCAATCAAATATCCGCTCAACAAACCC
>NZ_JBUYEN020000204.1:0-592 GCF_055229415.2 Bradyrhizobium sp. Leo114
ACTGATTTGTGCCTTTGAGCCGCCGCCAGGTCTTTGATGCGGCGATCACCAGTTTGAACACCATCAGCCTGGCGGGAGTTGGCGACAACGAGCCCTTGGTGCGCACCGTCCGGTGCCGCACGGTCGCAAACACGCTTTCGATGGGATTGCTCGTGCGCAAGTGATCCCAATGCTCGGCCGGGAAGTCGTAGAAGGCCAGCAGCGCGTCGCGATCCTTGACCAGGCATTCGACCGCCCGGCCGTATTTGGCGCGGTATTTTTCGGCAAAGACGTCGATCGCCGCTTCGGCGGACGTCCGGTTCGGCGCCCAATAGACCTCGCGGAGATCCTTCTTCATGGCGGCCTGCACCGAGAGCGGGACCTTGTCCAGGACATTCACGGTCTTGTGCACCCAGCATCGCTGGTGGCGCGTGCCGGGACAGACCTCCTCGAGCGCCTTCCAGAAGCCGAGCGCGCCGTCGCCGACGGCAATTTCCGGGGCGATCTGCAACCCGCGCCGCTTGACGTCGATCAGGAGCTCACGCCAGCTCTGCGCGCTCTCCCGCACGCCGACCTGGAAGCCGATCAGTTCCTTCTTGCCTTCCGGCGTCGC
>NZ_JBUYEN020000205.1:0-576 GCF_055229415.2 Bradyrhizobium sp. Leo114
CGTCCGCGATCGTTGGCCAAACGAACTTGCAGCCTTCGAGGCGCTTGTGCACCAATACCAGGCCCGTTCGATCCCAGACCAAAATCTTGATCCGGTCCGCTCGTTTCGATCGGAACACGAAGGCTGCCCCGCTGAACGGATCGAGACGAAGCATCTCCTGCACCTTCGCAGCAAGCCCATCATGGCCACAGCGGAAGTCAATCGGCCGCGTTGCCATGTAAATCTTCAGATCAGCACCGGCCGCGATCATCGTGACGCTCGTACCGCGCGGATCACCCGAGATAGCTGCTCGCCATCTATAGCCGTGTCCGTCCGCACCACGACATCGCCGATCGCTATCTCAAGCTTGATCGCCGGAACGTGATGCTCCTCCAACGCACCTTCCACGACCAGCGGCGCGAATGTCGGCTGCGAAGCCTCGCACGACGGCAATACGCCTCGCCGGCGAAAGCGTCGTCGCCAATCGTAAATCTGCCAACGCGTCGCCCCGTGCCTGCGCGCCACCTCAGACACCTGAGCACCGGGCAGCAGACTTTCCGCGACGATCCGAGCCCGCTCGGCCTCCGAACGCACACC
>NZ_JBUYEN020000206.1:0-513 GCF_055229415.2 Bradyrhizobium sp. Leo114
ACTACAATATCCGGCGGCCTCACTCGTCGCTGAAATACCTGACCCCCGCGGCCTATGCCGCCCACCTCACCGCAACGGACGATCGGCTGCGCAACCCCGACCAGCTCCGCCGATCGTCCGTTGCTCCACCCGCGCCACTTGGCGTACAAAACCCTGAGACTCTAACCGCTGCTGGATGAAAGTTCAGTGGCAGGTCAAGCGCGGCCAGCTTGAGGCGCGTGGTGAGCCGCCTGGTGTCGCGTTCCGCGGCTTCCCGGTCGACCAGCAGGCCGATGCGATCTTCGAACGGCAAGGCTTCGAGATCAGGTGATCGGCGCTGCTCCTCGAAGGCCTTGGCCATGCCGCTCAAGCCGAGCTCGATCAGGCGTTCGTGGGTGGGATGGTTGAGCATACAGGTCTCCTTGGCTTCAGTGGAAATAATCCCGGCCGCGGATGTTGCCGTGGCGCAGGGGTTGGGGTTCGGAGGGCTCGTCGAGAAAGGTGCGATCCAGGCCGTTCTGGAGGATGGAGCGG
>NZ_JBUYEN020000207.1:0-507 GCF_055229415.2 Bradyrhizobium sp. Leo114
GTCGCCCCCTTCAGAGGGGAGCACCCAATCATCGCCCAGCGGCAGCGTCAATCACCCCGATCGGGCAATCCAAAGCATTCCGCGCAAGTCAAGGCCGGGCACGGCGATCCTCTCGTGACGCTCACGGCTAAAGGACGGCGCTGAACATAGCCACCTGGATGCGCCCAACTGCGAACGCATTGTTGCCGCCGTGGCGGCACGAGAGGCGATCGGCGTCCCTTGCCCTCTCTTATTGTTACCACTCGTGTCCGGTTGAGGACATTGATGGCAGGAATCCGACTACGGCAGCGAAATCATTCCACGCGCACCGCCGCAACAGTAGTCTTTCTCTCATCAAGCCTCGCCCAGAGCACTTTTCGCGTGCGGCACACAGATTGCTGGGTCGCGGTAGGGACGCTGGTTTCCCAGCGCCCCCCGCTCAGATCCGTACGTGCGGAGCTACCGCATACGGCTCCTACCTTGGGTCATGACGTGTACCGCGGATTGGGATGCGGATGACAGGCGCGG
>NZ_JBUYEN020000208.1:0-502 GCF_055229415.2 Bradyrhizobium sp. Leo114
GCTCGCCGACGACATTGCAGCGCGATTTGAAGCGGGCGCGGATCGTTCTGTTGGCGGCGGCCGGGCGCAGCACCCGGTCGATCGCCAAGGAAGTTGGGGTCCAGCCGCGGATTGTCAGCCTTTGGCGACATCGCTATGCCGACCAAGGCCTTGAAGGGCTGCAAGACAAGCCGCGACCCGGCAAGCAGCCGATCTATACGAAGACGACCGACAAGCGGATTCTGAAGCTGCTGGATAAGCCGCCCCCGCAAGGGTTCGCGCGCTGGACCGGCCCTCTGCTGGCCGAGGCGCTAGGCGATGTTGACGTCCAATATGTTTGGCGGTTCCTGCGCAGTCACACGATTGACCTCGCGGCTCGCAAGTCCTGGTGTGAGAGCAACGACCCGAACTTTACGGCCAAAGCCGCCGATGTTGTCGGCCTTTACGTCGCCCCGCCGGCGAAGGCCATTGTGCTATGCGTGGACGAGAAGCCCTCGATCCAGGCCTTGGAGCGAGCGCAGGG
>NZ_JBUYEN020000209.1:0-496 GCF_055229415.2 Bradyrhizobium sp. Leo114
AGCTTTACGCCATCGAAGCCATGGTACGTGGTTCATCGCCGGACACCAGGCTGGCCGCGCGCAAGGAACACTCGCTGCCCATCGTCGAGGCGTTGAAGCCGTGGTTCGAGAAGCAGCTGTCGATGATCTCCAGCGGCTCGACGCTCGCCGAGGACATCCGTTACGCGCTCAATCATTGGCAAGGGCTGACCCGCTTCCTCGAAGACGGGCGTCTCGAGCTCGACACGAACCCCGTCGAGAACGCCATCCGGCCAGTCTGCCTGACCAGAAAAAATGCGCTCTTCGCCGGTCATGAGGTCGGGGCTGAAAATTGGGCCTTGCTTGCGTCGATCGTCGCCACCTGCAAGCTCAGCGACGTCAACCCGGCCGCCTACATCGCCGAAACACTCGAGGCGATCATCGACGGCCATCCCCATAACAGAATCGAAGACCTCATGCCGTGGCGGTTCCGCAAAACGTCAAGCCAGTGTCAATAGGGTTGCGGCTAAGCGCTTAC
>NZ_JBUYEN020000210.1:0-494 GCF_055229415.2 Bradyrhizobium sp. Leo114
TTCCGACGATTGAAGGCACATCAGCAATTGGCGATTCTGCGTGCGGCCCTTCAAGCTCACCACAATCCCATGACGATCAAGCCCGTTGCCCATGTCACAAGGGCCGCGTAACATTCATTCTGGCAACGTCGGCCCGACGTAGTTCAACAGCGATCGGGACATCCCCTTCCCTGTGTCGGCAAACGATATAACCGGTATGGCGAACGCCTCTTGCTACAGCATGACGGCGCCACGGTATCGTCGGTTCCTCCGCAATGGACTGATCTTGTAGGCCCGGATCCAGAGATCGTTATCGGCCGTGGACGGGCACTCTTGCGTACTGTCGACCTGATGGAGCTGACCAGCCTGGTGAAGCGCCTTTCCGACAGGAGCTATGCGGGAAACTGGGTGATGACGGACTGAGATAGGCGGCGTATCGAGGCGGGTGTCGAAGCCTGCCAGAACCTCACATGGGATGGTTCGTGTCAAGGCCATCAATCGCAATGCATCAGCAG
>NZ_JBUYEN020000211.1:0-489 GCF_055229415.2 Bradyrhizobium sp. Leo114
GGCCGAATGGGCGATCGTCTGCACCGCCCACAACCTCGTCAAGCTCGGCAACCTCGCCAGGCCCACATGAGCGGCCTATCGTAATGATAGTCCGACCGGCCAGAACGCTAACTGGACGGGCTCCTAGGTACGGTAGGTCGCCGCGCACTACACAGCTCCAGCACTGAACGGAGCGTGCACTCCGAGGCGGGGCAAACCAGCACGATCGAGCGCGCTGCGTTCCGCATCCTGACACGGCAATACAAATCCTTCACCTACCGGCTTGCGTAGGGAGCGGTGGCGCTGTTTAACGCTTCGCCACTACTCGGGCCGCCTCCATGCGCGCGGAAGCCATCCTGCGCGGGCTGATCCACAGCTGGTAGGTAAGCGCTTAGCCGCAACCCTATTGACACTGGCTTGACGTTTTGCGGAACCGCCACGGCATGAGGTCTTCGATTCTGTTATGGGGATGGCCGTCGATGATCGCCTCGAGTGTTTCGGCGATGTAGG
>NZ_JBUYEN020000212.1:0-482 GCF_055229415.2 Bradyrhizobium sp. Leo114
CGTTCGCGGCAAGCGGCACCGGGCTTCTAGCTCCAGACGCTCCTTCCGCAAAACGCGGACTTCTCTTGCTTCGGGAATCATCCCGATCTTGAATCACGACTCACGTTCTATGAAAAGTGGGTACTAGTCTGGTGTCAGGCCTATGCCCACCGCTTAGGGAAGTGAGTGGCACGATTCCAAGATGCACGCGGCGGATGACGCTCACGTCGTTATGATTGTGCCTTGCGAGCACGGCGGGACATGTCCGGAAGCCTACGAAGAACGTCGGAAGCAGACGAGGAATAGCGTCGCAAAACCATTTCGCCTTGCGCAAGGCTTGCTTGCGTCTCCTGAAGGCAGGTCACGATGTCGTTCGCTAGAGCGGGATGGGATTAGATTGAATCGATTGAGGATTCCCAAATCAGATCGGTTCTGATTCAACATGCTGGCTGGGAAGGAGGCCGGCATGGATGGGGCGAGCGTATTCGACTGATCTGCGTGAG
>NZ_JBUYEN020000213.1:0-472 GCF_055229415.2 Bradyrhizobium sp. Leo114
CTCTCAAGGAGAGCGATACGCCATGAACGAGACTAGCAACATTGTCCCGCTCCGTCAGCCCGACGAGATCGACGATCCACTGACCAATATCCTGCGTGCTGGTGCGCGGCAGCTTCTGGCGCAGGCCGTCGAGGTCGAAGTCGAGACCTTTCTTGCCACGATGAAGGATTTGAAGCTTGCCGACGGACGCGCCCGTGTCGTGCGGCATGGTTACGGCCCGGTGCGAACGATTGCGACGGGCATCGGTCCGGTCGAGGTCGCGCGGGCGAAGATTCGCGACCGTGGGGCGGCCGGCGATAGTGAGCGGATCCGGTTCGGCTCGGCGATCCTGCCGCTGTGGGCACGGCGGACCAGAAGCCTGGATGCGCTGTTGCCGATTCTGTACCTGCGCGGCATCTCGACCGGCGATTTCCAGGAGGCGCTGACGGCCTTGCTGGGCAAGGACGCACCGAACCTGTCGCCCGCGGTGATT
>NZ_JBUYEN020000214.1:0-462 GCF_055229415.2 Bradyrhizobium sp. Leo114
CGACGCTCCATGCGGCTCCTTTGCCGACCAACGTGGCAAGCATGAAATCCATGATCGCTGACAGTTCGATCCAGGTCCGGTGGGGCGGCTGGCGCGGTGGCGGATGGGGATACGGAGCTGTCCGAGGCTGGGGTCCTCGAGGTTGGGGTTGGGGAGCAGGCGCCTTAGTTGGTGCCCTAATCGGTGGCGCGATCGCGAGCAGCGCCTATGGCTATTATGGCGGCCCGTACCACGGCGGCTACTACCCCGGCCCGTACTACCGCGGTTACTATCCCGCCTACAGCTACTATCCGGCGTACGTCGACTATGGCTGGCAAGCAATCCAGGAGCCTGGGGCCGCCCGCTTCTACAGACCTTATGGATACGGCGGGCGGCCCTGGGGCTATTGGTAAGCGGGCCGGCCTTGCAATTTTTCTGGGCGCGCCGGCCTTCCAACGCTTACCGCGGACTGATCGCGCCGAG
>NZ_JBUYEN020000215.1:0-462 GCF_055229415.2 Bradyrhizobium sp. Leo114
CCCGCGTTCGGCCCCAACGGTGCGCCCGCCGTGCTACATCGCGACCGTGGCGCGGCCCACAGGCCGCCGCCACATCCGCCTCCATCATCGTGCCCAGCGCCTCGACCCCTGCCGCAAGGCAGAACCGATCGAAGCTCGCCCGCACTTCCGCAAACGCTTCGTCCACAGCCCCGGTCGCCGGCGAACCAGCCGGTGTGATATCTCTCGTCATGGCGTTGCTCTCCTTTGTGGAATCAGCACCCCGAGCCTACCGGCTCAAGGTGGGCAACGCCGACCTCTTCAGTAATTCAACAGAACCCGGGACATCCCCCGGCCATTTGGGCAACTTCAGATAGCCCTGCGCTCGCTCCAAGGCCTGGATCGAGGGCTTCTCGTCCACGCATAGCACAATGGCCTTCGCCGGCGGGGCGACGTAAAGGCCGACAACATCGGCGGCTTTGGCCGTAAAGTTCGGGTCGTTGC
>NZ_JBUYEN020000216.1:0-442 GCF_055229415.2 Bradyrhizobium sp. Leo114
GTGACCGCCGGCTCATCGGTGAACTGCACCTGGAATTGAGCGAAGTCGACCTGCGCCTGGTCGCCCGGTGGCCTCTCGAAGCGAACTTCAAACGTTGGCAATGGGACCGGACGAATCTCGCGCAGCAGGTCGGTAACGGCGGTGTAGCCGCCCTCATAACCGCGTTCGCGAAGCTCCCGCAAAAGCCGGCGGCCGGTCAGACCGGGATACGCCGTCACCCGCCCGCCCAAATAGGACACGAATGGGTCGATCCGGCGCTGGCGTGGCTTGCGTGGACCATAGACCGGCGGCTCTAAGCCACGAGCGATGCATTTACGAACGGTCTTTCGATCGATCCCGAGTTCGCGGGCGATCGCCGAAACCGTCAGCCCCTGCCGATGAAGATCAAGTATCATGATGACTTCCCCAAGCTTGATCACCGCACCCGCTCCCTCGTTCTGGG
>NZ_JBUYEN020000217.1:0-440 GCF_055229415.2 Bradyrhizobium sp. Leo114
ACCAGGTTGCGGGGGCTGCTGCGCAGCAGCCCCGCAACCTGGCCGTAACCCATCAACCCGCCCTGCCGCCTCAAGCGGCGGGCACCTGTCCCTGATTATCGTGTCTCACGATAAGGGTGCACTTCAGTAGACGCTGGCACAGGTGTCCCGGGTTGCGCGTTCCGCTCCACCCGGGCTACGAAGCTCCATCAGCGCGGCTCGCGCACCGCGCTCTAGGTCGTGTGGACAGTTACCTTATCCAGAGCAGAGTAGCGGCAATGGTGACAACGGCGAAGTAGTTTCGCGCGGTCTTTTCGTAGCGCGTGGCGACACACCTGAACTGCTTCAATTTTGAGAAACAGCATTCGACGAGGTGACGCTCGGCGTAAAGGGGCTTGTTGAGCGGATATTTCTTGGTCCGCGAAGGATTATTTGGAATGACGGCCTGTGCGCCCTTTGCG
>NZ_JBUYEN020000218.1:0-439 GCF_055229415.2 Bradyrhizobium sp. Leo114
GCGATCGACCGATGGCCTGATTTTGAGCCCCCCTTTTGCGCCGCTGGCGTGCGGGTGGGCGCGGACGATGGTGGAATCGACGATCAGGTATTCAAAGTCCGGATCATCCGCCAGCGCCTCGATCATGCGCAGCCAGACCCCTTTGGCGCTCCATCGGCTGAAGCGCCGGAACACGCTATTCCAGTCGCCGAACGTTTCAGGCAGATCGCGCCACGGCGAGCCGGTGCGCACAATCCACAAAACGCCCTCAACGAACATCCGGTTATCGCGCCCCGTCGAACCGCGCTGGTCCGGCCGGCCGATGATCAAGCCGGATATTCGATCCCATTGCACATCGCTCAGAACCAGCCGATCCATGACACCCAAGGCTTCCTCCTAAAAGAAAGCCTTGAATCACGTTCAATCTGATTTGAGAATCCCAAGAGTCCACACGACCTAG
>NZ_JBUYEN020000219.1:0-429 GCF_055229415.2 Bradyrhizobium sp. Leo114
TGCCGCAGTCATGGGATAACGCCGTGATCTCACCTGGACGATAGCTTCCGCCGCAATGCGGCCCGAGGTCATCGCGAGGTTAGAGCCCTCGCGATGAATGGCGTTGTTGAGCTGCGCCGCATCGCCGGCCACGACCCAACCTTCGCCATACAGCTGCGGGATTGCCTTGTAGCCACCTTCAGGGATGAGGTGCGCAGAATATTCCTTGACCTCCGAGCCCTCGATCAGGAAGGCTCGATCGCGCGACGCGCGATCATCGCAGCCAGCCAGTTGCCGATATCCCCTTCGGTCGAGCGTTGCGCGAGCAGGAGATCACGCAACATTGCGCCCTCATCGCTCTCATTGCGCTTGAAACGCAAGAGCAACTCCTCGGCGTTCATCCGAACCGACGGGAAGTACTGCTCCAGCAACGCCGCCAGCTCATGGCTT
>NZ_JBUYEN020000220.1:0-420 GCF_055229415.2 Bradyrhizobium sp. Leo114
AGAGCACGGCGAGCGCTACAACATAAACCGGCGCGCCGGCCTGCCGTCGACCGATATCGGCAGAGCGGCGTGTAGGGGATGAGTGGACGTACGCGTGTAGTGCGCCGTGGTGGGCGGGGGGGGGGCGGGCGGGGGGGGGGGGGGGGGGGGGGGGGGGGGGGGCGGGGGGGGGGGGGGGGGGGGGGGGGGGGGCGGGGGGCGGGGGGGGGGGGGCGGGGGGGGGGGGGGGGGGGCCCCCCCCCCCCCCCCCCACACCCAACACACGAACACAAACAAACACACAAACCAAACCACCACCCCCCACAAACCAAAACACACACACCCACTCCCACCGAGCACACACAACACAACACAACACACAAGCCCACACCACACACCCCCACCCCACCCCCCACCCCCAACCAACACACAAACCCACAC
>NZ_JBUYEN020000221.1:0-416 GCF_055229415.2 Bradyrhizobium sp. Leo114
ATGATACCCGAAGCAAGAGAAGTCCACCTTTCGCGGAAAGATCGCAAGGTGCTTGAGGCGTGTTGTCGCTCGCCGACGACATTGCAGCGCGATTTGAAGCGGGCGCGGATCGTTCTGTTGGCGGCGGATGGGCGCAGCACCCGATCGATCGCCAAGGAAGTTGGGGTCCAGCCGCGGATTGTCAGCCTTTGGCGGCATCGTTATGCCGACCAAGGCCTTGAAGGGCTGCAAGACAAGGCGCGACCGGGCAAGCAGCCAATCTATACGAAGGCCACCGACAAGCGGATTTTGAAGCTGCTGGACAAGCCGTCGCCGGAAGGGTTCGCACGCTGGACCGGGCCCCTGCTGGCCGAGGCGCTGGGCGATGTTGACGTCCAATATGTCTGGCGGTTCCTGCGCAGCCACAAGATCGACCT
>NZ_JBUYEN020000222.1:0-411 GCF_055229415.2 Bradyrhizobium sp. Leo114
CGCGACGTCCGCGTGGTCGAGAGAGGCGAGGCTCTCGTGCACGGTGTTGTTGCCCGAAGCCTCGGTGCGGGTGATCCCGGCGAGCGGGTGGGTGTCGGTGGGGTTGTCGGGGGAGGTGCGGGCGGGGGGGGCGGCGGGGGCATTGGGGGGCCGCGTGGGTGGGGGGAGCGGGGGGTGGGTGGGGGGGGGGGGGGGGGGGGGGGGCGCGGGGGGGGGGGGGGGCGGGGGGGGGGGGGGGCGGGGGGGGGGTGGGGGGGGGGGGGGGGGGGGGGGCGGGGGGGGGGGGGGGGGCGGGGGTGGGGGGGGGGGGGGTGGGGGGGGGGGGCGGGGCCGGGGGGCGGGGGGGGGTGCGGCGGGGCGCGGGGGCGGTGGCGGTGGTGGGGGCGCGCGGGGGCCGGGCCGCGCGAGCCC
>NZ_JBUYEN020000223.1:0-408 GCF_055229415.2 Bradyrhizobium sp. Leo114
TTCTGGCGCTGCTGGACAAGCCGCCTCCTGCCGGGTTTGCGCGCTGGAACGGCCCCCTGCTGGCGGAGGCGCTGGGCGACGTCGACGTTCAATATGTCTGGCGCTTCCTGCGCGAGCACAAGATTGATCTTTCGGTTCGCAAATCCTGGTGCGAGAGCAACGACCCCGAATTTGCGGCCAAAGCCGCCGATGTTGTTGGTCTTTATGTCGATCCGCCTGCAAAGGCCATTGTCTTGTGCGTCGATGAGAAGCCATCGATCCAGGCCCTGGAGCGCGCCCAAAGCTATCTGAAGCTGCCCAACGGACGGGCTTTGACTGGCCAAAGCCATGATTACAAGCGGCATGGCACGACGACGCTGTTCGCCGCGCTCCAGGTTGCCACCGGAACGGTCATCGCGGAGCATTCAA
>NZ_JBUYEN020000224.1:0-396 GCF_055229415.2 Bradyrhizobium sp. Leo114
AGTCGTTGAACGTCCGGATCGGCACTTCACGGCGGACCGCCGAATAAAACCCGACCCGCCGGCGCTTACCGCCGGCCGCGGCCGCCTTGGTCTCGCCCAGCAGGCGATCCATCGTGGCTGCGCTGACGCCGAGCACCAACGCCCGATCCGCCTGGTCGAGCTTGAGCCGGCCATGCCGCTCCAGCGAAGGCAGCAACGTCGGACTCATTACCTTCAGCCGCTTGCCGCAGATCCGATCCGAGGCCTCCCACAAGGCCACCAGCGCATCCCTGATAGGGGCGCCAGAGGTCGGCCTTCGCTGCCGCCTGGCCTCCGGAGACATTGCGACATGGCTGGGACGGGCCCGAACAGCGTGCTTGCGATGCCAGCCGGTCACCGCGCAAAGCTCTTCGAGTT
>NZ_JBUYEN020000225.1:0-394 GCF_055229415.2 Bradyrhizobium sp. Leo114
CCTTGCCGCCGGGGACCGGAAAGGACCGCATGAACGCTTGGTCCGTCGGGCTCGCTGGCGGCTTGGTGGAGGGAGCACCAATTCGCCTGGCGGCGGATATGGCCCGCGTCGTCGATGACGGTGGGGGGCTGCATCTGCTTCCGTTCGGGGGGGGGGGGGGGGGGGGGGGGGTGGGGGGGGGGGGGGGGGTGGGGGGGGGGGGGGGGGGGGGGGGCGGGGGGGGGGGGGGGGGGGGGGGGGGGGGGGGGGGGGGTGGGGGGGGGGGGGGGGGGGGGGGGGGGGGGGGGGGGGGGGGGGGGTGGGGGGGGGGGGGGGGGGGGGGGGGGGGGGGGGGGGGGGGGGGGGGGGGGGGGGGGGGGGGGGGGGGGGGGGGGGGGGGGGGGGGGGGGGGGGG
>NZ_JBUYEN020000226.1:0-393 GCF_055229415.2 Bradyrhizobium sp. Leo114
CACACCCCTCAATGTCTCCCCCCCCCCCCCCCCCCCCCCGCCCTCGGATGCGTCATGCCCGCCGACCAGCAGGCTCACCCCCCGGTTCTCTAACAACCACTCGGCCGCTGACTTCGGGGCGTTGTAGGCCGCGCGCGCGTCCGCCTAGGCACGGCTTATTACTCCCTCTCCCCGTTCTTACGGGGAGAGGGTCGGGGTGAGGGGCTCTATCCGCGAAGACGGTGACAGACGGATTCGCAGAAGCTCCCCCTCACCCCCAAATAAATCTTCGCTGGAATATTGACAGCAACCCGCCATCTCGGCGCGGGTTTTCATATGTGCTGGCGCGCGCCCCCGCCCCGGGCTGTGCGAGTGTGTGGTGCTGGGGGGTGGGTTGTGTTTGTCGGATTACTT
>NZ_JBUYEN020000227.1:0-393 GCF_055229415.2 Bradyrhizobium sp. Leo114
CCCCCCCCGCCCCCCCACCCCCCCCCCCCCCCCCCCCCCCCCCCCCCGCCGGACAGGTGCGGGCACGCGCAGAACACAACCCGCACCCGCCAGACTCTAAAGAGGAAGGTGTCGTCAGATCCGACGTGAGCCCTCCCCACCGCGGCCGCGAGCCCGAAGGCGGCGACGGCCAGCCGACTTCGCTCGCTCGCCCACGGCAGCGCCGCCGTTTCGCGCCATCCATCATCGAAACGCTACATGCCGGGTCCCACCGAGCGGACGGGCGGAGTGTAGGGGAAGCGGGTGATCTAGCGGGTAGGTGAGGGGGGGCGCGGGAGGAGTACACCCGTGGGGGTGGGGGGGGGGGGGGGGGGGGGGGGGGGGGGGGGCGGGGGGGGGGGGGCGGGGGGGGGG
>NZ_JBUYEN020000228.1:0-390 GCF_055229415.2 Bradyrhizobium sp. Leo114
TTTTTTTTTCTTTTTGTGTGCTTGTTTTTTTTTTTTTTTCTTCTCTCTCCCTCTTTTTAATATGGGGTGTTTTTTTAAACCACTGCCTGGGGTGTGTGTGTTTTTTTGTATTTATTTTTTTTTTTTTGTTGTTTTGGGGGTTGTTTTTTTTTTTTTTTTTTTTTTTTTGGGGGGGGGGGGGTTTTTTTTTTTGGTTGTGTTTTTTTTTGTGGTGGGTTTGTTGTTGGGGATAATTGTTTTTTGTGTTTTTTGGGGTTTTTTTTTGGTGTTTGTGGGTTTTTTGGGTGTTTATTTGGGTATTTTTATTTTACCAGGGGGTTTGCTCTTTTGTTGTTTGTGTGGTTTTGTGTACCCACAAATTAATTTGGTTTGGGGGGGGGGGGGCGACAT
>NZ_JBUYEN020000229.1:0-386 GCF_055229415.2 Bradyrhizobium sp. Leo114
CGACGCGATCTTGATATTTGATCCACTGGGCCCGCCGCCTTGCCACGTCGGGACGATCGCGTTCGCCAGCCACCACGCTTTTTTTTGAAGCTGAGTTTCTCGGCATGGACGAACTCCCACACCGAGCGGTAGTCGACCTTCAGCCCGCGTTCGGCGAGCTCGGCAACCAGCCCGCGCAAGGTGAAATCGCCCGCCTTGATCCGCTCCAACACCCAGACACGGTGTTCGCCAGAAATCGCTTTCGGCCGGTGCCCACCCATCTTGCCGGGCGCGATGCTGCCGGTCTCGCGCTGCCGGCGCACCCATCCAATGGCAGTGCTGACGGCGATCCCGAACTGCTCGGCCGCCTCATGGCACGACAGCCCTCCACTCACAACCGCCGCAAC
>NZ_JBUYEN020000230.1:0-383 GCF_055229415.2 Bradyrhizobium sp. Leo114
ATCGCCGCTTCGGCGGACGCCCGGTTCGGCGCCCAGTAGACCTCGCGCAGATCCTTCTTCATGGTGGCCTGCACCGAGAGCGGGACCTTGTCCAGGACGTTCACGGTCTTGTGCACCCAGCATCGCTGGTGCCGTGTGCCGGGACAGACCTCGTCGAGCGCCTTTCAGAAGCCGAGCGCGCCGTCGCCGACGGCAATTTCCGGGGCGATCTGCAACCCGCGCCGCTTGACGTCGATCAGGAGCTCACGCCAGCTCCGCGCGCTCTCCCGCACGCCGACCTGGAAGCCGATCAGTTCCTTCTTGCCTTCCGGCGTCGCGCCGATCAGCACCAGCATGCACTCGCCGTGGTCTTCCATGCGGGCCTGCAGGAAGACGCCATCGGC
>NZ_JBUYEN020000231.1:0-382 GCF_055229415.2 Bradyrhizobium sp. Leo114
TGCATGCAATCCTTCAGTTGAGCAACCGGCAGCAAGGCTTACTTAACGTAGTTGCACCGGGTAGGCAGCGCAAGTACGAGCAGCGGCGCGGGGAGAGGTGCATATTTCACTGATAGTGAGCAGCGATCTCGCGCGATCATGAGCGCCGAATTCAGACGATCGTGAGCGGCCCGCTCCGGCCAAGGCGTTGATAGAGTCAGCGTTCTGGCTGCTCGTCAAGGGTGATGGTTTTGGCGTTGCGTTTTCGCATGCTTTCGCCGGCCAGCTGGAGGCGGTGAGCGTTATGGACGAGGCGATCCAGAATGGCGTCGGCGAGCGTGGGATCTCCGATAACTTCGTGCCATGAGTCCACGGGAAGTTGGCTGGTTACGATGGTCGATGC
>NZ_JBUYEN020000232.1:0-380 GCF_055229415.2 Bradyrhizobium sp. Leo114
CGAGGACGCGCGCGAACGCGAGATCGAGAAGCTGCATGCCAAGATTGGACAACTGACAGTCGAGCGCGATTTTTTAGCGCGGAGGTCCGGAAGATGAGCACGCCGGACCGTCGAGGAATGCTCGATCACGCCGACATGGCGCTGTCGATCCGCCGGCAATGCATGTTACTTGGCATCGCGCGCTCTGGGGTCTACCGGCCGCCACGGCCGGCCAACGACAACGACCTTGCCCTGATGCGGCGGATCGACGAGTTGTTCACCGCCTGGCCGTTCCTGGGCTCGCGGCGAATGACCGCGATGCTGAAGGTTGAGGGGCTTCAGGTCAATCGCAAGCGGTTGATGCGCAAGATGGGCATTGCGGCGCTGGGACCAAGGCCGAA
>NZ_JBUYEN020000233.1:0-380 GCF_055229415.2 Bradyrhizobium sp. Leo114
GTCCATCGACCACCAGAACCTCCGCCACCAGATCATTGATGTCGCACTCGGATGCGGTCTCTGCGGAGCCAATCGAACAGGCCGTAGAGGGATTCGTCGGGCTCGATCGCCGCGGCTGGAGGGGTGGCCGACTGGCATGTCACCGCGTGTCTCACCCACCGCTGAAGTCTCGACCGACCAGAGCGCTTGCACCGGCGGGAAACAGGGAGGGAGGACAACACAGGGGCCGACCGATAATGGGTTGACGGTTGCCGCAAGAGGACGCCGCGGACGCACGCGTGAAAGTGTGTTGCCCCGTAGACAGGGAGTGCGTCGACGTCGAGCGGAGCCTACTGAAGCCAAGCGGAGTCGTCGGCGATGAACGTGAGCGCACCGAGACG
>NZ_JBUYEN020000234.1:0-370 GCF_055229415.2 Bradyrhizobium sp. Leo114
TGGGGTTCGGAGGGCTCGTCGAGAAAGGTGCGATCCAGGCCGTTCTGGAGGATGGAGCGGATCGAGGCGACGGATCGCGCCTTGATCAGAATGCCGCGCCGGCAGGCCGCGTCGACGCGCTCGGCGCTGTAGCTTTTGGCCAGCGACAGAATGCCGAGGCAGGTGCGAAAGCCTTGCTCGGGATGCGGCCGGGCCGCGATCACGGCCTGGAAGAAGGCGGCGGTCGACGGACCGATCCGCTCACCGGCGGCGATCACTCTGGCGGGCGTCCATTGGCCGTAGCGCCGATGGGCGCTGGGCATGTGGTCGGCGATGGTGGTGTGGCCCCGCCGGTTGGGCGCGCGAGCGTGGCTGGCAATCCTGCGGCCGT
>NZ_JBUYEN020000235.1:0-367 GCF_055229415.2 Bradyrhizobium sp. Leo114
TCTCGAAACTGAAGCGTTTCAGGCGCGTTGCTACGCGCTACGAAAAAACCGCACGAAATTACTTCGCTGTCGTCGCTATCGCCGCAACTCTGCTCTGGCTAAGATAACTGTCCACGCGACCTAGCGCATTTTCGGTTCTGATTGAATCGGAACCGAAGCTCTAGATTCTTGTTTTGACGCGTTTTCACGCGAACCGGTGTCCACCCTCGGATCAAGTCCGAGGGCATGCTTCGCTCGAAAACGCTCTAGGCTGTGTGGACTCTTGGGATTCTCAAATCAGACGGAACGTGATTCAAGGCTTTCTTTTAGGAGGAAGCCTTGGGGGTTCTGGATCGGCTCGTTCTGAACGACACGCAATGGGACCGTA
>NZ_JBUYEN020000236.1:0-362 GCF_055229415.2 Bradyrhizobium sp. Leo114
AGCCAGCTTGCTTCGCGCCAGCGCGAGGCTTGGACATAGTCGAAGAGATAGGCCGACAGCACCTTGGTGCGCCCAGGAATGTTGCCGCCGATCATAAGCACGATGCCGAACGTGCCTATCGCATGCGCAAAGCCAAGCATGGCGCCTGTCAGAACACCCGTTCGCGCCACAGGCAAGGCGACCGTGAAGAAGGCATATAACGGTGAGGCGCGCAGAGTGGCAGCGACTTCCAGCGGGCGGTCACCCATCGCAGCGAAGGCGTTGCGGATGGGCTGCACCATCAAAGGCAGCGCTGACAAAACCGATCCGACCACGAGCCCCGTAAAGGTGAAGGCGAGCGTGGCCCCGCCCCAGAGAGAGGC
>NZ_JBUYEN020000237.1:0-361 GCF_055229415.2 Bradyrhizobium sp. Leo114
TGGATGACCTCGATGCCGTCGTTGAATCTGACACCTGCGATGACCTTCGGCAACTGATTTGTGCCTTTGAGCCGCCGCCAGGTCTTTGATGCGGCGATCACCAGTTTGAACACCATCAGCCTGGCGGTGGTTGGCGACAACGAGCCCTTGGTGTGCACCGTCCGGTGCCGCACGGTGGCGAACACGCTTTCGATGGGGTTGGTCGTCCGCAAGTGATCCCAATGCTCGGCAGGAAAGTCGTAGAAGGCCAGCAGGGCGTCGCGATCCTTGACCAGACATTCGACCGCCCGGCCGTATTTGGCGCGGTATTTCTCGGCGAAAACGTCGATCGCCGCTTCGGCGGACGCCCGGTTCGGCGCCC
>NZ_JBUYEN020000238.1:0-356 GCF_055229415.2 Bradyrhizobium sp. Leo114
GACGCCTTGCACGTACATCTCGGCCAAGGCCGCTACCAGCGCCTTCTCCGAGCGCTGGTAGCGCTCGAACAGCTCGGTCGAGAACCGCCCCTGACGGTCCTGCGGCACCTTCAGCTCGATCTTGCCGACCCGGGTGATCAGCGAGCGGGGATAGTAGCCGGAGCGATAGCCAAGCCGTCCCTCGCCGCGCTCTCCTTTCTCCGCACCCAGCGTCTCCGTCATCTCGGCTTCGAGAATTTCCTGCACCGCACCCTGGATCAGCGGCTTCAGGAACTCCTTGTCCGACCTCAACAACTCTTTGACTGCAGAGACGTCCGTCCTAATCTTCGTCACGGTCATGGCGGGTCCAAGCTCCT
>NZ_JBUYEN020000239.1:0-349 GCF_055229415.2 Bradyrhizobium sp. Leo114
GCCATCATCGACTGGGCGAGCCGTGCGGTCCTGGCGTGGCGGTTGTCGAACACGATGGACGTCTGGTTCTGCGTGGCGGCGCTGGAAGAGGCGCTGGCGAAGTACGGCACGCCGGAGATTTTCAACACCGACCAGGGCAGCCAGTTCACCAGTGCGGCCTTCACCGGCGCGTTGGCGGGCGCAGCGATCAGGATCTCCATGGATGGCCGCGGTCGTTGGATCGACAACGTCTTCATCGAGCGGCTGTGGCGGTCGCTCAAGCATGAGGACATCTATCTCAGAGGCTATGCCGACGGCCGCGAGGCCAAGGCAGGGGTCGCAAGCTGGATCGCCTTCTACAACGATCGTC
>NZ_JBUYEN020000240.1:0-346 GCF_055229415.2 Bradyrhizobium sp. Leo114
GAGCGGAACACATGATTGGACGCAACACCCAGGACATAGCCTTTGCCCGCCTTGCGCAGCAGGGTTTCGATCTCTCCAGTGCCATACACGCTGTCCGCCGCCACGAACGAGAACGGCACGTTGGCCGTGGTCGCGCGAGTGATCATCTGACGCGCGATCTTGGGTTTCGTCGCAAAGCTCACATCGCTCGGTACATGCGCTGCCTTCAGGCGAGCGGAGTCGTCCGTCCATTCTTTTGGCAGGTAGAGCGCCCGGTCGATGAAGGCATGGCCATGCCGTGACACATAGGCGGCGAACACTCCGATCTGGCAATTGGTGATCTTGCCCGCCGAGCCAGTGTACTGGC
>NZ_JBUYEN020000241.1:0-345 GCF_055229415.2 Bradyrhizobium sp. Leo114
CCACGGTGAAGGACTTGAAGCTTGCCGACGGACGCGCCCGTGTCGTGCGGCATGGCTACGGCCCGGCGCGAACGATTGCGACGGGCATCGGTCCGGTCGAGGTCGCGCGGGCGAAGATTCGCGACCGTGGGGCGGCCGGCGATAGTGAGCGGATCCGGTTCAGCTCGGCGATCCTGCCGCTGTGGGCACGGCGGACCAGAAGCCTGGATGCGCTGTTGCGTGAGCGTCACGAGAGGATCGCCGTGCCCGGCCTTGACTTGCGCGGAATGCTTTGGATTGCCCGATCGGGGTGATTGACGCTGCCGCTGGGCGATGATTGGGTGCTCCCCTCTGAAGGGGGCGACG
>NZ_JBUYEN020000242.1:0-338 GCF_055229415.2 Bradyrhizobium sp. Leo114
CATTCCGCCACGGCCTTCGCAGCGCCTTTAGAGATCGCGAGCCATCAGAGTTGTGTCGAAGCCCTTCCAGTTAGTGCGATCAAGGTCCGCCCAACCGTGCCTCGCATAGACCCCCTGCATCCGTGGTGTTCAGGTAGAGCCGTGAAAGCCCTCGCTGTCGCGCTTGATCCTCGATCGCTCGAACCATACGGCACCTGCTCCTTTTCGCCGATACTCGGGGACAACAAACAACCCTGCAAGCCATGGCGACACATGATGGTTAGGCTCGATCTCGGACTCGGTGCCGTGGTCAAGAAGCCGTAGGCCCAAATGCGGCCCCGGGGATCAGCCTCGACTTG
>NZ_JBUYEN020000243.1:0-331 GCF_055229415.2 Bradyrhizobium sp. Leo114
CGGATGAGCCGATACGGCGTGGAATACCAGTGTCCGTCGATCTCGATATGATAGTCGGGGCCGACCCGACAGCGCTTCCAGTGCGCGAAAGCGTAAGCCTGGTCCGGCAGCTTTGTGAGCTTGGGCTGGTCGAGTTCGGCGAACAGTTCGGCGCGGCTGGCGCCAAAGTCGCGCATCTGTCGGGCATTGAGTTCGACGACGAGGATTTTGATGGCTGCGTTCAGCTCCGCCAACGAAAAGAAGCGTTGGTTGCGCAGCCGCGCCAGAATCCATCGCTGGGCGACTTGCACCGCAACTTCGACCTTTGCCTTATCTTTTGGGCGCCGCGGCC
>NZ_JBUYEN020000244.1:0-328 GCF_055229415.2 Bradyrhizobium sp. Leo114
TGACATAAGCCGGCGGAATCAGCCGCACTTGATGACCGAAAGTTGCAATCTCGCGCGCCCAATAATGGGCGCTGCCGCAGGCTTCCATCCCCACCAGGCATGGTGGCAGCTTCTCAAAGAAACGCAGAACTTCGCTGCGCCGTAGTCTCCGGTTCAACACCGGCGAGCCATCGCCACCCGCGCCGTGAACTTGAAAAATGTGCTTCGCCAAATCCAACCCGATGGTGCTAATCTGTTTCATGGAACGGTTCCTCCTTGTGGCGTTCGAATAACGACCACGTTTTAGCACGATGATGCTGTCGGAGCGGGCCGTTCCACCACATCAATC
>NZ_JBUYEN020000245.1:0-324 GCF_055229415.2 Bradyrhizobium sp. Leo114
GTTCTGACAATTGGCATTTGGATAGAACTGTGCGCAATAGCCGGGCTCGGATATCACTGGCTGGGCCGGAGCCGGCGCGCAGCTTATCGCAGTCAGCACCGCCGCCGCGCCGAGTTGCTTGAGGATACAGATGGACATTGCGCTTCTCCACCGCGGAAGATGCGCCACATGCGCGAAGAACAACGCCCAAGCGACGGGCCCCATCCGCTCGGCGCGATCAGTCCGCGGTAAGCGTTGGAAGGCCGGCGCGCCCAGAAAAATTGCAAGGCCGGCCCGCTTACCAATAGCCCCAGGGCCGCCCGCCGTATCCATAAGGTCTGTAGA
>NZ_JBUYEN020000246.1:0-317 GCF_055229415.2 Bradyrhizobium sp. Leo114
GATATTTGCTCCATTGCGTCCGCCGACGGGCAACATCGGGACGGTCCTGCTCGGCAGCAATCAGCGTCTTTTTTTGTGACTGAGCTTCTCGGCGTGGACGAAGTTCCACAGCGTCCGGTAATCGACCCTCAGGCCACGCTCGGCAAGCTCGGCCACCAGCCCGCGCAAGGTGAAATCCGCCGTCCGGCAGCGTTGCACCAGCCAATCACGATGCTTTCCCGAAATCTTCTTCGGCTTGTAGCCGCCGATCTGATCCGGCTCGACGCTGCCGGTCCGGCGAAAGCGCTGCACCCAGAGAATGGCCGTGCTGATGCCTA
>NZ_JBUYEN020000247.1:0-313 GCF_055229415.2 Bradyrhizobium sp. Leo114
GCCGTGAGCTCGCGCCGCGCACCCATGCTGATCCGTCCTGCCATCGGCGACACCGATCCGATTCGGTATCGCCGCCCCAACCCTGACGGTCAGTTCTCCGGTAACATTCTTGATGAGGCAATGCGCTGCCCGGTGCTCAGGTGTCTGAGGTGGCGCGCAGGCACGGGGCGACGCGTTGGCAGATTTACGATTGGCGACGACGCTTTCGCCGGCGAGGCGTATTGCCGTCGTGCGAGGCTTCGCAGCCGCCGTTCGCGCCGCTGGTCGTGGAGGAGCCGTTAGAGGAGCGTCACGTTCCGGCTGTCAAACTCGA
>NZ_JBUYEN020000248.1:0-304 GCF_055229415.2 Bradyrhizobium sp. Leo114
GAGATTGCTCGGACCGTGAGTGTCAGCCGTTCCACCGTCAGCCGGACCAAGCGCCGCTTCGTAGAAGGCAATCTGGAGCGGGCCTTGAGCGAGGAGCCGCGTCCGGGCGCAGAGCGCAAGCTGACCGAAAAGGAGGAGGCCCTGCTGGTGGCGACGGCATGCGCCAAGCCGCCCGCCGGCCGCAAACGCTGGACGCTGACGCTGCTGGCCGACACGATGGTCAAGCTCACCGATCACGACAGCCTGTCGGGCGAGACCGTGCGTCGCCGGCTGGCCGAGAACGACCTCAAGCCATGGCGCAGGG
>NZ_JBUYEN020000249.1:0-301 GCF_055229415.2 Bradyrhizobium sp. Leo114
CCATCAAGGCGCTGGTGCCAGATCCCGGCGGCTTCAAATCCGCTCGTCACTTTGCTGCCTGGCTGGGACTGACGCCACGACAGCATTCGAGTGGGGGCAAGGAGCGGATGGGACGCATCTCGAAGATAGGAAACCCCGAACTTCGGAGCCTCCTCGTTCTTGGGGCGACATCCGTCCTGCGAATTGCCCGGAAGGCCGATCGGGCGCGGCCGTGGTTGAGGGCGCTGCTCGCCAGACGTCCGTACAAGGTGGCAGCGGTCGCGCTGGCCAACAAGACAGCGCGAATTGCTTGGGCGCTCTT
>NZ_JBUYEN020000250.1:0-297 GCF_055229415.2 Bradyrhizobium sp. Leo114
CCTGACGACCGTGATCCTGCTGGTCCTTGGCACGCCGCTCGCGTGGTGGATAGCGCGCTCGAAGAGCCTTTGGGCTGAGGCGGTCGCCACGATCATCGCGCTGCCGCTGGTGCTGCCGCCAACAGTAATCGGTTTCTATCTGCTGGCCCTGCTCGGCCCGAACGGCCCGGGTGGCCTTCTCGCCTCTCTCTGGGGCGGGGCCACGCTCGCCTTCACCTTTACGGGGCTCGTGGTCGGATCGGTTTTGTCAGCGCTGCCTTTGATGGTGCAGCCCATCCGCAACGCCTTCGCTGCGAT
>NZ_JBUYEN020000251.1:0-294 GCF_055229415.2 Bradyrhizobium sp. Leo114
GCCGTCGCCGGAAGGGTTCGCACGCTGGACCGGGCCCCTGCTGGCCGAGGCGCTGGGCGATGTTGACGTCCAATATGTCTGGCGGTTCCTGCGCAGCCACAAGATCGACCTCGCGGCTCGCAAGTCCTGGTGTGAGAGCAACGACCCGAACTTTACGGCCAAAGCCGCCGATGTTGTCGGCCTCTATGTCGCCCCGCCGGCGAAGCCCATTGTGCTGTGCGTGGACGAGAAGCCCTCGATCCAGGCCTTGGAGCGAACGCAGGGTTATCTGAAGTTGCCCAATGGCCGCGCCTT
>NZ_JBUYEN020000252.1:0-290 GCF_055229415.2 Bradyrhizobium sp. Leo114
GCCATCAGACTCGCTCGAAAGCGAATCCAACCCGCACACATCATCGCATGGTCACTTTGGCGTAGAGCTCACCAGGCCGCCGCCCAGCGCGCGCACTTCAAAACAAAAAGACAACTGTAATGCTAGGTCGCGTGGACAGTTATCTTAGCCAGAGCAGAGTTGTGGCGATAGCGACGACAGCGAAGTAATTTCGTGCGGTTTTTTCGTAGCGCGTAGCAACGCGCCTGAAACGCTTCAGTTTCGAGAAGCAGCATTCGATTAGATGACGCTCGGCATAGAAGGGTTTGTTG
>NZ_JBUYEN020000253.1:0-288 GCF_055229415.2 Bradyrhizobium sp. Leo114
ACGTTGATGGCACGAAGATTGGCCACGTGATCGGCGGTATCGTACGCCTTGTCCTCGCCGGCCGTGATGCGGTGGCCGGCGGCTTTGCCTTGGGCCTTCAGCATGATCTCCGAGGCGCGGCGTTCGGCGGTGCCATCGGCACGTGTAACCATGCCGGCCACCGCCAGCCCATGCCGGTTCTCCATTGTGGCATGGCCCATATAGCAGAGCTTCGCCTCCCGCCCGGCCGCCTTGCGGTAAAGCCTGCTGTTTGGATCGCTGGTACTCGCATGGGTGTCGTTCTTGCGC
>NZ_JBUYEN020000254.1:0-281 GCF_055229415.2 Bradyrhizobium sp. Leo114
AGGGGCGGCTCGCGATCGTCACGAACGTTGCGGTGAGATGCGGTGGACGCAGGTGTTGCGATCGACGAACGCGACATCAGCGGACGGCGAAGTCGTGTGGTCCTGGCGCCCCGACGCTGGCGCTAAGTACGCGAGCAGCAAGAGCTGCCGCGGACGACGGTGGCAAGAAAGCCCGGTCACCGGCTATCTAATGCACACATCTTTGTTGCGAAGATCGGCGAAGACTGATTCCCTGGCGGGAGGCGGTCTTGTGGAGAGCGGTCGTATGTCGATGGAGGTGG
>NZ_JBUYEN020000255.1:0-275 GCF_055229415.2 Bradyrhizobium sp. Leo114
GGTCGGGAAGATCCCAGCGGTGCTGGTGCCGCCATAGGCATAGACCCCGTTGCCGCCGGACGAGGCGGAGGAGGGCGCCGTCAGCGCGCCGCTCGAGACGGCGTTGGTGAAGAAATTGCTGGTCGCTGCATACGCGCCGTTTGTGTGGTAGGACGCGACATAGGTGGTGTTGGCGGCGATCGAGACCGGCGTCGCCAAGGGCACGGTCTGCCAGCCGCTTGCGGTGGTGTTGGTGAAGGTGGCGCTGGCAAGCTTGGTGCCGGTCGAGCTCCACA
>NZ_JBUYEN020000256.1:0-272 GCF_055229415.2 Bradyrhizobium sp. Leo114
CCTCGCTCTCCCGCCCGACACCCGCGTCAAAGGCCCGGGCCGCCTGGTCCAGCAGTTGCTTCTTCCAGGCATAGATCTGGTTCGGGTGAACCTCATAGCGCTGGGCCAGATCGGCCACCGTCGCCTGTTCCCGCACCGCTTCCAGCGCGATCTTTGCCTTCAGTGCCGCGTCGATCTTGCGTCTCGTCTTTGTCGTCATCATGCGCTCCGTCTATCAAACGGAGCAGCCCCTTCCAACTAAGCACGTGGTCCCACAATCGGGGTCCATTTCA
>NZ_JBUYEN020000257.1:0-265 GCF_055229415.2 Bradyrhizobium sp. Leo114
CAGATCGGTTCTGATTCAACATGCTGGCTGGGAAGGAGGCCGGCATGGATGGGGCGAGCGTATTCGACTGATCTGCGTGAGCGCGTGGTTGACGCCGTCTGCGAGGGCGGCCTGTCGTGCCATCAGGTGGCGGCGCAATTGGTGTAGGCATCAGCACGGCCATTCTCTGGGTGCAGCGCTTTCGCCGGACCGGCAGCGTCGAGCCGGATCAGATCGGCGGCTACAAGCCGAAGAAGATTTCGGGAAAGCATCGTGATTGGCTGGT
>NZ_JBUYEN020000258.1:0-260 GCF_055229415.2 Bradyrhizobium sp. Leo114
GGCCGTCTGCGTTTGCGCCAAAAGCGCCTTCAAGCGTTCGTTTTCGTCGCGCAGCGCCGCGATGCTCATGCGCTATTTCGAGCACATCGCCGCCGCGCGCGCCACGTTCAAAATAGCTTTCGAGTCATTCTGTCGCAGTTATCCCGCCGCCTGCGGGCGCCGCGCTTCCTCCGGGCGGACCAACCTCCAATCCAGGCCCTCGAACAAGGCCGCGAACATCGCCGGCGACATGCGCATCACGCCGTCCGCGATCGTTGGCC
>NZ_JBUYEN020000259.1:0-259 GCF_055229415.2 Bradyrhizobium sp. Leo114
TGTTCACCGCCTGGCCGTTCCTGGGCTCGCGGCGAATGACCGCGATGCTGAAGGTTGAGGGGCTTCAGGTCAATCGCAAGCGGTTGATGCGCAAGATGGGCATTGCGGCGCTGGGACCAAGGCCGAACACTACGAGGCCGGCGCCGGGCCACAAGATCTATCCCTATCTGTTGCGCAACTTGACGATCGACCGGCCAAACCAGGTATGGGCGGCCGACATCACGTATCTGCCCATCGGCCGCGGCTTTCTTTATCTCGT
>NZ_JBUYEN020000260.1:0-259 GCF_055229415.2 Bradyrhizobium sp. Leo114
TTTTGTATGGCTTGCGCATGCGCCGATGGATGATGCGCTGCTCCCCTAGATGCAGGTCATTGCCGAGCTCCTTCGCGAACGCTGCTGCGATCTTTGTCGGCGCCGGTGGGCTTGCTGCCGCGAGCCTACCCGATCGGGCGTCGACACGCGTGCCGAGCTCCGCCTGGGCGTCTCTCATCTCGGCCAGCAGGGCCACGGGATCGAGCGTGCGATGAAGCTCTCGAAGACGCCGTTTGACTACCTTGCTCAACCTCGGATG
>NZ_JBUYEN020000261.1:0-258 GCF_055229415.2 Bradyrhizobium sp. Leo114
CCGCTTCGGCGGACGCCCGGTTCGGCGCCCAGTAGACCTCGCGCAGATCCTTCTTCATGGTGGCCTGCACCGAGAGCGGGACCTTGTCCAGGACGTTCACGGTCTTGTGCACCCAGCATCGCTAGTGGCGCGTGCCGGGACAGACCTCGTCGAGCGCCTTCCAGAAGCCGAGCGCGCCGTCGCCGACGGCAATTTCCGGGGCGATCTGCAACCCGCGCCGCTTGACGTCGATCAGGAGCTCACGCCAGCTCTGCGCGC
>NZ_JBUYEN020000262.1:0-257 GCF_055229415.2 Bradyrhizobium sp. Leo114
AACGAAACGGCTTCATTCGCCGTCAGCCCGGCGTTCCCCGAAGCATCGAGATTCTCCTGCCACCCGAAAACTTGCCGATCCTCGAATGGCTCGGTATCAAAACGTCAAAATCACTGTGATGAACCACCAGCATTACAGTTGGTGCGCCGGGAGACCGGCAAGGAGTAGGTGGTGGAAGTCCACGACGATGAAGGAGTAGCGACCCACATCGGCCCCGAGCCGTGCGCAGGCATCCGCGAGGATGTCGGCGAAGCGTC
>NZ_JBUYEN020000263.1:0-256 GCF_055229415.2 Bradyrhizobium sp. Leo114
ATCGAATAGAGATTGCACATCAGATGTCCTTAGCGTTCGCCCGGCCACCATGTCGATGGCGGATCCTGCGCGCTGATCTTGTTCGGCCGCAACGCGACCAGGTGGCTGCGCTTGTAGGGATAGCCGCGTTCGTCTGAGCACAGCTTGCAGCGCATGTAGCGCTCGAGCTCGTGAATGGGTGTCGACTTGCGCCGGCGGATGATGTCGAGGGCGACCGTCTGACGGGTACTGCAGCCCAGGCACTTCACCTCGAGAT
>NZ_JBUYEN020000264.1:0-255 GCF_055229415.2 Bradyrhizobium sp. Leo114
GGAGGTCGTGATGGGCGATGCCGCCTACGATTCCGATGCCTTGCGATCCGCGATCGCCGCAAAAGGCGCTCAAGCCGT
This sequence comes from Bradyrhizobium sp. Leo114, assembly GCF_055229415.2. Taxonomy (NCBI): domain Bacteria; kingdom Pseudomonadati; phylum Pseudomonadota; class Alphaproteobacteria; order Hyphomicrobiales; family Nitrobacteraceae; genus Bradyrhizobium; species Bradyrhizobium sp. Leo114. Next base: position 79 of record NZ_JBUYEN020000264.1, read on the forward strand.
CATTCCGAACAACCCCTCACGGGCAATCAAATATCCGCTCAACAAACCCCTCTATGCCGAGCGTCATCTAATCGAATGCTGCTTCTCGAAACTGAAGCGTTTCAGGCGCGTTGCTACGCGCTACGAAAAAACCGCACGAAATTACTTCGCTGTCGTCGCTATCGCCGCAACTCTGCT
>NZ_JBUYEN020000265.1:0-255 GCF_055229415.2 Bradyrhizobium sp. Leo114
GGTCATGGTCTTCCAGCGGCCGTGTGGAACCTTGGTGGGAAGCCTCTGGCCACGCGGCGCCCATCCCCGCAAAGCCGCCATATCGGTTCTGGTCCAGGTCTCGTCGATGAAGACCAGGCGCTCAGGCCCGACGCGATCTTGATATTTGATCCACTGGGCCCGCCGCCTTGCCACGTCGGGACGATCGCGTTCGCCAGCCACCACGCTTTTTTTTGAAGCTGAGTTTCTCGGCATGGACGAACTCCCACACCGAGC
>NZ_JBUYEN020000266.1:0-255 GCF_055229415.2 Bradyrhizobium sp. Leo114
TGTTGAAAATCTCCGGCGTGCCGTACTTCGCCAGCGCCTCTTCCAGCGCCGCCACGCAGAACCAGACGTCCATCGTGTTCGACAACCGCCACGCCAGGACCGCACGGCTCGCCCAGTCGATGATGGCGACGAGATAAAGAAAGCCGCGGCCGATGGGCAGATACGTGATGTCGGCCGCCCATACCTGGTTTGGCCGGTCGATCGTCAAGTTGCGCAACAGATAGGGATAGATCTTGTGGCCCGGCGCCGGCCTCG
>NZ_JBUYEN020000267.1:0-255 GCF_055229415.2 Bradyrhizobium sp. Leo114
CCGAGGCCAAAGCTGAGCTGGAGGCTGAGGCGAAGGCCGCGGCCGACGAGGAGCGTCGCATCGAGGCCGAGAAGCAGAAGAACCGCGAGGCCGAGGGCCGCAAGAAGACCGGCAAGCCCGCGGCACCACCATCCGACGCGCCTGCCCCAAAGGCACAGCGCAACTTCACCGATCCTGAAAGCCGCATTCTCAAAACCAAGGATGGCTTCATCCAAGGCTATAACGCGCAGGCGGCCGTCGACGGCAAAGCGCAGA
>NZ_JBUYEN020000268.1:0-255 GCF_055229415.2 Bradyrhizobium sp. Leo114
TGTCGCTCTACAAGAAGATGCTGGACGAATCCTTCGTGATCAAGGATCTCAAGAAGCACAAGGATATGCCGATGCTGATGCATACCAACTCGCAAAACTTCTTTCTCACCTATCCGCAGCTCGTCGCCAGGGCGATGCAGAACTATGTACGGGTCGACGGCACGCCGAAGGCCGAGAAGGAGAAGCTGACGTTGAAATCCTTTGTCAATGCGCGGTCATGGACCGGTTTATTTGGCGATGCATTCCGCCTCGCGC
>NZ_JBUYEN020000269.1:0-255 GCF_055229415.2 Bradyrhizobium sp. Leo114
CCGGTGGCGATGTAGCCATCGATCCCACGCAGATCGAGGCTCGCGAGGTTGACCTCGCTCAGATAGCCGCTGTCGGCGGAAGCTTGTTCCGGTTTGCGGCCGAGATTGGCTTGGATGCCATCGACCAACGGCACCAACTGGCCATGGTCGCTCGTGCTCGGCGTCAGGGCGTGTGCAACGATGATCTGCGCTTTGCCGTCGACGGCCGCCTGCGCGTTATAGCCTTGGATGAAGCCATCCTTGGTTTTGAGAATG
>NZ_JBUYEN020000270.1:0-255 GCF_055229415.2 Bradyrhizobium sp. Leo114
AACGAACCATACCGGTCCCACGATGATCGGGATGAGGCCGATCTGCGGCAAGTCCGCGCCGACCACGAAATGAAAGGTCCCAAATGGAAACGCTGTGGCAGCGCTCAGGTTTTCCATCGCAAACGCAATTGCGTTACAAGTAACGAACAGAACCAAGGCGCTCCGCGCACCATAGGCGAAGGTGGCGTGGATCAGGGCGCAGGCAATGAAAAGTGCCGCAAGCGCTTGAGCAACCGGGGTTGGATTCCAGGAAAA
>NZ_JBUYEN020000271.1:0-255 GCF_055229415.2 Bradyrhizobium sp. Leo114
TCGGGGTAGGGATGATGCCTTTGCCGCCATTGTGGTGGATCCTGGTCGCAAGATTGCGATAGTGATCGGCTTGCTGGGACTCCGGCGCATACTCCAGCACGGTCATGCGGCGCAGCTCCGCGTGCTGCACGACGTTGTCGCGCGGCACGAAATAGATCAGCTGGGTGCCGAGCTTCTTGGCGAGCGCCTCCGCCAGTTCCAGCTCCTTATCTGTCTGTCGCTCGTTGCAGATCAGGCCGCCGAGCCGCACGCCAC
>NZ_JBUYEN020000272.1:0-255 GCF_055229415.2 Bradyrhizobium sp. Leo114
TCGGGGTAGGGATGATGCCTTTGCCGCCATTGTGGTGGATCCTGGTCGCAAGATTGCGATAGTGATCGGCTTGCTGGGACTCCGGCGCATACTCCAGCACGGTCATGCGGCGCAGCTCCGCGTGCTGGACGACGTTGTCGCGCGGCACGAAATAGATCAGCTGGGTGCCGAGCTTCTTGGCGAGCGCCTCCGCCAGTTCCAGCTCCTTATCTGTCTGTCGCTCGTTGCAGATCAGGCCGCCGAGCCGCACGCCAC
>NZ_JBUYEN020000273.1:0-255 GCF_055229415.2 Bradyrhizobium sp. Leo114
ACGGCACGCCGAAGGCCGAGAAGGAGAAGCTGACGTTGAAATCCTTTGTCAATGCGCGGTCATGGACCGGTTTATTTGGCGATGCATTCCGCCTCGCGCGCGCTTGGCGATAACCCATCAGAATCAAAGCTAAGGAAGCTGAAATATGAATGTCGAGACATCAGTGCGCGTCGAGGACAAGCTGTTCTACAACCGCTATCTTGTCGACGTCGGTCATCCTCACATCAAAGTACGCGCACATACGAAGCCGTCCCC
>NZ_JBUYEN020000274.1:0-255 GCF_055229415.2 Bradyrhizobium sp. Leo114
CAGCCCACGATCAGGATCTTGTGGCCCATTTCGGCCAGCGCCGCCAGCGTGTTCTGCGAGGTGGTCGACTTGCCGATGCCACCCTTGCCGTAGAACGCGATTTGTCTCAGTGAAGACATGTTGCTCTCCATCAACCGATTTGCCAAAGTTTGCGCGCTGGCTCGCGCGCCAGCTTTGTTTCTCTCTCAGAAACGAGGCACACGGGTTCAAGGGAAGGAGAGCATCGCTCGTCTTGCGCGTCTGCGTGCACTCAGC
>NZ_JBUYEN020000275.1:0-255 GCF_055229415.2 Bradyrhizobium sp. Leo114
GGTGGCGAAACCCGCTGATGGGTTCTCGCGCGGCCGTTCTGGCAGCCTCCCGAGCGGAAATAGCGCATTGGGTGCCGCAGCGACGCGGGATAGAATGCGCCTTTTGGCGGTCGCAAAATGCGTGCTCCAGGTGTCGCGCTGATCGTCATTGGCTTCGCGCTTGTCTGCGGCGGACTCATCTTCCGGCGCAGATTGGAGCCCGACGAGGAGCGCTTCCAAGCAGGATCTGGCGAGATTCCGCAAAGCCTTGATCCA
>NZ_JBUYEN020000276.1:0-255 GCF_055229415.2 Bradyrhizobium sp. Leo114
TGTTGAAAATCTCCGGCGTGCCGTACTTCGCCAGCGCCTCTTCCAGCGCCGCCACGCAGAACCAGACGTCCATCGTGTTCGACAACCGCCACGCCAGGACCGCACGGCTCGCCCAGTCGATGATGGCAACGAGATAAAGAAAGCCGCGGCCGATGGGCAGATACGTGATGTCGGCCGCCCATACCTGGTTTGGCCGGTCGATCGTCAAGTTGCGCAACAGATAGGGATAGATCTTGTGGCCCGGCGCCGGCCTCG
>NZ_JBUYEN020000277.1:0-255 GCF_055229415.2 Bradyrhizobium sp. Leo114
CTCGGCGTAAAGGGGCTTGTTGAGCGGATATTTCTTGGTCCGCGAAGGATTATTTGGAATGACGGCCTGTGCGCCCTTTGCGGCGATGGCGGTTCTGAACGCGTCGGAATCGTAGGCCGCATCCGCCCTGACGAACTCGGCTGCAAGACCCTCGACGAGGGGCTGGGCTTGTGGGGCATCGCCGGCTTGGCCTGCCGTCAGGAAGAAACGGACCGGACAGCCCAAGCCGCGGACGGCCATATGGATCTTAGTCGT
>NZ_JBUYEN020000278.1:0-255 GCF_055229415.2 Bradyrhizobium sp. Leo114
GGCGACCAGGCGCAGGTCGACTTCGCTCAATTCCAGGTGCAGTTCACCGATGAGCCGGCGGTCACCCGCATCGTTTGGCTGTTCTCCTTTGTGCTCGGCTTCAGCCGGCTGATTTGGGCGCGTTTTGTCCTGCACCAGGACATGCAGACGGTTCTGCGCTGCCATATGGCGGCATTCGAGGCGATCGGTGGCATCCCCCATGAGATCCTTTACGACCGCATGAAGACTGCCGTCATCGGCGACGCCGGCGGCAGC
>NZ_JBUYEN020000279.1:0-255 GCF_055229415.2 Bradyrhizobium sp. Leo114
TGTCGACATAGCCCCAGTCGGGAGCGGGCCGCTGGAGGCTCTGCGACGCCGGCTTCGGCGCAGGGAAAAGCAGCAGCTCCAGGTCCTCGTCGGTCATTCCGGCCGGCAACGGCCAGTTCAGCCCGGCGGCTCCGGCTCGGCGCAGATAGCTGTGCACGGCACCGTTGCTGATGCCCAGGGTGCGCGCGATGGCTCGCTCCGGCAAGCCTTGAACATGTTTTAAGCGGAGAACCTCTTTGATCCGGCGCATCGACA
>NZ_JBUYEN020000280.1:0-255 GCF_055229415.2 Bradyrhizobium sp. Leo114
GCAAGGAGTAGGTGGTGGAAGTCCACGACGATGAAGGAGTAGCGACCCACATCGGCCCCGAGCCGTGCGCAGGCATCCGCGAGGATGTCGGCGAAGCGTCGGCAGGGGAGCGCACAGGCCAGCCATTGAGCCGCGAAAGAGTGTTTTCCCGAGAGCCGACGCTGTCAACTGAGCGGAAGGCAACACGAAGGGGTGCGATATCGCGAGCGCCCAGTCGTTTCGGCGTGGTCGCAGACCCTGGCATGTGCAGAAGCT
>NZ_JBUYEN020000281.1:0-255 GCF_055229415.2 Bradyrhizobium sp. Leo114
GCACCAAAGCTGGTCTGTTGCCGATGTCGGCGAGCTGGGTGCGGACTCGGTCTTCCAATTTCTCGCCTGCGCGCAGCGGCCGGCGTGCATTGCCAGTGCGCTTGGCATGGCTCCATACGAGCTCGTCCGGATTCAAATCCGGGGCATATCCCGGAAGAAAGTGCAGCGTCAGCTTTCCCTGCGTGCTCGCCACGTAGTCCTTGACCACCGCCTTCTTGTGCGCGGGTAGCCCGTCCACAATCAGATGCAGCGCTT
>NZ_JBUYEN020000282.1:0-255 GCF_055229415.2 Bradyrhizobium sp. Leo114
CGTATGGTGCGACCATCGGGACAGAGGCACCGGGAGCACGAAGTGCGGGCAGGCCGATGCACACGATGAGCCGAGAGCTCGAGTTAGTAGCTGGCCGCCTCTGCGACTCGCCCGGTTGCGCCGCGAGGGCGAATCCGTAGTTGTCGTGTCGCCCGCAGCTCCCATCGTTGTCCGGCAGAGGAGGTGCGAATGCGACGGGTAATTGGCATTGATGTCCACCGAACCTTCGGGGAGGTGGTATTTTGGGAGAACGGC
>NZ_JBUYEN020000283.1:0-253 GCF_055229415.2 Bradyrhizobium sp. Leo114
AGCTATCTGAAGCTGCCCAACGGACGGGCTTTGACTGGCCAAAGCCATGATTACAAGCGGCATGGCACGACGACGCTGTTCGCCGCGCTCCAGGTTGCCACCGGAACGGTCATCGCGGAGCATTCAAAGCGCCGCCGCCGCATGGAGTTCCTCGGCTTCATGAACCGGCTGGTTGCCAGCTTTCCGGACCGCGAACTTCACGTCATCCTGGACAACCTCAACACGCACAAGAAGAATGAGCGCTGGCTCAAAA
>NZ_JBUYEN020000284.1:0-253 GCF_055229415.2 Bradyrhizobium sp. Leo114
GCGGGTGTTGCGAAAGACGAACGCAACATCAGCGGACGGCGAAGTCGTGTGGTCCTGGCGCCCCGACGCTGGCGCTAAGTTTTGTTCGTTGAACACAGCGATGGTGGCAAGAAAGCCCGGTCACCAGCTATCTAATGCACACATCTTTGTTGCGAAGATCGGCGAAGACTGATTCCCTGGCGGGAGGCGGTCTTGTGGAGAGCGGTCGTATGTCGATGGAGGTGGGGCTGGGGCGATTTGGCGATCGTCGCCT
>NZ_JBUYEN020000285.1:0-253 GCF_055229415.2 Bradyrhizobium sp. Leo114
TTTTAATAATCGCCGCCAGGTTGCTGCTTACGCGGGGCTGGCGCCGACGCCCTGGCAGAGTGGATCCGTTGATCGAGAACAGGGCGTTTCGAAAGCTGGAAATCCGAGATTACGCACGACGCTGATCGCATTGCCTCATCAAGAATGTTACCGGAGAACTGACCGTCAGGATTGGGGCGGCGACACCGAATCGGATCGGTGTCACCGATGGCAGGACGGATCAGCATGGGTGCTCGGCGCGAGCTCACGGCGG
>NZ_JBUYEN020000286.1:0-253 GCF_055229415.2 Bradyrhizobium sp. Leo114
TGTAATTTTTTCTTGAGATGGGCTTTGCGCGCAGTTGCCTGATGAGCCCTGCGCCAGAACGACCATGCGAGGACGCGGGCGTGCGGGATGCGCCGCTGGGCGAGCTTCATGGCGATGCGGCGGATTTCCGTAAGCGCTTAGCCGCAACCCTATTGACACTGGCTTGACGTTTTGCGGAACCGCCACGGCATGAGGTCTTCGATTCTGTTATGGGGATGGCCGTCGATGATCGCCTCGAGTGTTTCGGCGATGT
>NZ_JBUYEN020000287.1:0-252 GCF_055229415.2 Bradyrhizobium sp. Leo114
ATGCCTATCCTTATCGCCATCCTTACAACTATCTTTTGACATGGTGACCTCGTGACGAAACAATCCACGAGATCTTCCTAGCCGACCAGATCAGCCCTCAGTGCGTGGTCGCCGGATGACGCTCACGCTGTTGCCGATTCTGTACCTGCGCGGCATCTCGACCGGCGATTTCCAGGAGGCGCTGACGGCCTTGCTGGGCAAGGACGCACCGAACCTGTCGCCCGCGGTGATTTCCCGGCTGACCGCGGAGTG
>NZ_JBUYEN020000288.1:0-248 GCF_055229415.2 Bradyrhizobium sp. Leo114
ATCTCCCGAAGCGACGCCGCCCACAACGCAAGCGTCTCCTCAATCGACGCTGCCTGCGTCCACGATCTTCGAATCATGGTTGCCCATGGATTCAGAAACCCACTAAAAAAACAACTGTAATGCTAGGCTGTGTGGACTCTTGGGATTCTCAAATCAGACGGAACGTGATTCAAGGCTTTCTTTTAGGAGGAAGCCTTGGGGGTTCTGGATCGGCTCGTTCTAAACGACACGCAATGGGACCGTATCTC
>NZ_JBUYEN020000289.1:0-247 GCF_055229415.2 Bradyrhizobium sp. Leo114
TTCAAGCCGACCAGGGTTTTGCGGATTCGGTCGAGCACGGACGGTACGATCTCGATGGCCGCGTTCATGGCTGGTCTCCCTGGCAGGCCAGCCGCCGGCCGACGGCCTGGTAGAAGTCGAGGGGGGGCGTGGCGACCACATCAGCGGTGCGCAGGATCAAGATCGGTGTGTCGCGATGGGGATCGGTGATCCGCGGCACTTTCCGATGCCCTGCGGCGACCCGGCGCTGATGTCGGCCCTCCAGCAC
>NZ_JBUYEN020000290.1:0-234 GCF_055229415.2 Bradyrhizobium sp. Leo114
ACCCCTTGTATCTGCACGGCCATGATCTGTGCGATGGAAGCGACCTAGCGCCTTGGCCGGTGGCCACCGGCCAAGGCGCGTGGCGAAGTCGCCCGTTACCCCTCCGGCCACAACCGTGGATGAGCTTTGGGATCTTCGCCATGTCACGCACGACCGAACAGTCGCTTGAGTTCCGATCGCATGGACAAGGCAGGTTACCGTGAAGAAGACGATTTGTGGAGTGGACGTTTCGAA
>NZ_JBUYEN020000291.1:0-233 GCF_055229415.2 Bradyrhizobium sp. Leo114
TCTGGAGCGGGCCTTGAGCGAGGAGCCGCGTCCGGGCGCAGAGCGCAAGCTGACCGGAAAGGAGGAGGCCCTGCTGGTGGCGACGGCATGCGCCAAGCCGCCCGCTGGCCGCAAACGCTGGACGCTGACGCTGCTGGCCGACACGATGGTCAAGCTCACCGATCACGACAGCCTGTCGGGCGAGACCGTGCGTCGCCGGCTGGCCGAGAACGACCTCAAGCCATGGCGCAGGG
>NZ_JBUYEN020000292.1:0-232 GCF_055229415.2 Bradyrhizobium sp. Leo114
TCCGCCGGCAATGCATGTTGCTTGGCATCGCGCGCTCCGGGGTCTACCGGCCGCCACGGCCGGCCAACGACAACGACCTTGCCCTGATGCAGCGGATCGACGAGCTGTTCACCGCCTGGCCGTTCCTGGGCTCGCGGCGAATGACCGCGATGCTGAAGGTTGAGGGGCTTCAGGTCAATCGCAAGCGGTTGATGCGCAAGATGGGCATTGCGGCGCTGGGACCAAGGCCGAA
>NZ_JBUYEN020000293.1:0-229 GCF_055229415.2 Bradyrhizobium sp. Leo114
CTTGATCGGGCGACACTGGGCAATTGGTCCGGCCGCGCCTGCTTCCATCTCCGACCCGTTGCCGACCACATGCGCCGCCATCTGGCAGCGGCGGATCGTCTGTTCATGGACGAAACTACGGCGCCGGTGCTCGATCCCGGGCGTGGTCAAACGAAGAAGGGCTACTTCTGGGCGAGCGTCTCCGACGACCGCGGCCATAGCGGCCCAAGTCCGCCGATCGTGCTGTTCC
>NZ_JBUYEN020000294.1:0-227 GCF_055229415.2 Bradyrhizobium sp. Leo114
TCCTTGCCCAGCAAGGCCGTCAGCGCCTCCTGGAAATCGCCGGTCGAGATGCCGCGCAGGTACAGAATCGGCAACAGCGCATCCAGGCTTCTGGTCCGCCGTGCCCACAGCGGCAGGATCGCCGAGCCGAACCGGATCCGCTCACTATCGCCGGCCGCCCCACGGTCGCGAATCTTCGCCCGCGCGACCTCGACCGGACCGATGCCCGTCGCAATCGTTCGCACCGG
>NZ_JBUYEN020000295.1:0-224 GCF_055229415.2 Bradyrhizobium sp. Leo114
TGATCGTCGATTCCACCATCGTCCGCGCCCACCCGCACGCCAGCGGCGCAAAAGGGGGGCTCAAAATCAGGCCATCGGTCGATCGCGCGGCGGCCTGACGACTAAGATCCATATGGCCGTCCGCGGCTTGGGCTGTCCGGTCCGTTTCTTCCTGACGGCAGGCCAAGCCGGCGATGCCCCACAAGCCCAGCCCCTCGTCGAGGGTCTTGCAGCCGAGTTCGTCA
>NZ_JBUYEN020000296.1:0-224 GCF_055229415.2 Bradyrhizobium sp. Leo114
CATTCTCAAAACCAAGGATGGCTTCATCCAAGGCTATAACGCGCAGGCGGCCGTCGACGGCAAAGCGCAGATCATCGTTGCACACGCCCTGACGCCGAGCACGAGCGACCATGGCCAGTTGGTGCCGCTGGTCGATGGCATCCAAGCCAATCTCGGCCGCAAACCGGAACAAGCTTCCGCCGACAGCGGCTATCTGAGCGAGGTCAACCTCGCGAGCCTCGATC
>NZ_JBUYEN020000297.1:0-219 GCF_055229415.2 Bradyrhizobium sp. Leo114
TGCCGGTTGCACCCATGGGTCCCGTGCAACAAAAAGCACGGGGGTAGGACCACAGGTTCAACCGAAGCATTCCGGCTTTCCCTGCGCGATGGTTTACGGCTTCCTTCGTGCTCTCCCCGGTGACCGGCTATCCGATTCACACATTTTTGAGCCTCAAAGTGGTGCCGTATTTGATGCGACGGAAGGCTTCGAGGCCCAGGCGCATCACCTTTGGACCAG
>NZ_JBUYEN020000298.1:0-218 GCF_055229415.2 Bradyrhizobium sp. Leo114
ATGAGGTTCACCCGAACCAGATCTATGCCTGGAAGAAGCAACTGCTGGACCAGGCGGCCCGGGCCTTTGACGCGGGTGTCGGGCGGGAGAGCGAGGACGCGCGCGAACGCGAGATCGAGAAGCTGCATGCCAAGATTGGACAACTGACAGTCGAGCGCGATTTTTTAGCGCGGAGGTCCGGAAGATGAGCACGCCGGACCGTCGAGGAATGCTCGATC
>NZ_JBUYEN020000299.1:0-217 GCF_055229415.2 Bradyrhizobium sp. Leo114
CCGATGTTGTCGGCCTCTATGTCGCCCCGCCGGCGAAGCCCATTGTGCTGTGCGTGGACGAGAAGCCCTCGATCCAGGCCTTGGAGCGAACGCAGGGTTATCTGAAGTTGCCCAATGGCCGCGCCTTGACTGGTCAGAGCCACGATTACAAGCGGCATGGCACCACAACGCTGTTTGCGGCGCTCGAAGTCGCCACCGGAAAGATCATCGCAACGCA
>NZ_JBUYEN020000300.1:0-212 GCF_055229415.2 Bradyrhizobium sp. Leo114
CGCCAGCCCATGCCGGTTCTCCATTGTGGCATGGCCCATATAGCAGAGCTTCGCCTCCCGCCCGGCCGCCTTGCGGTAAAGCCTGCTGTTTGGATCGCTGGTACTCGCATGGGTGTCGTTCTTGCGCTTCTGGCCATGGAAGTTTGCGCCGCCATCATCGTCACCGCTACCGTCCTTGGGACGAAAGCTCTTCTGTGACGCCCAGGCTTCGA
>NZ_JBUYEN020000301.1:0-207 GCF_055229415.2 Bradyrhizobium sp. Leo114
GAAAGCCGGGTGCTGGTTGCACCCATGGGTCCCGTGCAACAAAAAGCACGGGGGTAGGACCACAGGTTCAACCGAAGCATTCCGGCTTTCCCTGCGCGATGGTGTTACGGTTTCCTTCGTGCTCTCCCCGGTGACCGGCTATCCGATTCACACATTTTTGAGCCTCAAAGTGGTGCCGTATTTGATGCGACGGAAGGCTTCGAGGCC
>NZ_JBUYEN020000302.1:0-207 GCF_055229415.2 Bradyrhizobium sp. Leo114
CAAACAGCGTTGTGGTGCCATGCCGCTTGTAATCGTGGCTCTGACCAGTCAAGGCGCGGCCATTGGGCAACTTCAGATAACCCTGCGCTCGCTCCAAGGCCTGGATCGAGGGCTTCTCGTCCACGCATAGCACAATGGCCTTCGCCGGCGGGGCGACGTAAAGGCCGACAACATCGGCGGCTTTGGCCGTAAAGTTCGGGTCGTTGC